>CBCXVS010000065.1:0-28080 GCA_965178525.1 uncultured bacterium
TTTGAGGATGATTCGGTGGGCATCTGGGCTGGGCTAGGGAACCTGATCTTATGCTATTGAGGAACAACTCTAATGAAGATACCATGGAGTACGTCGAGCAAGACGAATAGTCCGCCCGCAGGGCGCTAAGTTCACCATGTAGCGAATTGAGTCATGGCAGCCTCAGTATCCAACGACAATCCACGTGAATGAACCATCCTCAAGGTGAGACACAAAACTCAGGTACCCATGCTTGCAGAAGTCCTGTCGCAAAACGGCAACGGCCTTAAGCTCGCAGTTCTGTTGCGTGTGTATTCTCAATGCGGAGACATTGTGCAAGCTCCCGAGCTATACCGGACCGAAATTTGAAGACAATGTCTGGGTGTTCTTTTTCAATCCGGCTCAGCTGAGCCGTTGGGAGCATAGCGGCAATGAGATGATGATGCACTGCAGCAGTCGCACTCCGGGGCTGGTTATCCAAGATTCCCATTTTGCCGAGCACCGTGCCGGACTCTAAACTAGCAATCCGCTGCGATCTTTTAGCCTCATCATAATTTATGTAGATGTCAACACGCCCTTGCAAGATCAGTAATACATACTCACTGGGCTCACCCTGTTTGAAGATGACTTCGCCATCTTTGTAATGATGCCGGGTACAATATTGCTCAAAAATCTCAATTTCGGCCGCCGAGAATTGGTCGAGCACATCCACGTCAGATAATCCGATCACTTGGTTATAGCGATCTGCGCCAAGAATCTCTTCCAGCAGGCAATCTTCGGCCCAAACGAGCGCATCATCAATAGTGGCAAAAAAACTTTCAAGTCCGATTTTATCCAGCGTACCCAAAGACGATAGAAATGCATGATAAGACTTCTGAAAGTCAATGCCGCTTATAACGAGTGACTTGTTAAAACGCGTATAGGTGTTGTTGAGTTGCACCAGTGCCAGGGCCCCCGTGCTATCCACATTGGAGACGCGTTTGAGATCCAAGATCACGTGGTCTATTTCTCGATGGATGCTGGAATTGACCAGGTTGGCGAGTTGATCGACCGTTCCAAAAAACAGGGCACCCTCTAGCTCGCAAACCTGTATGCGATGACCATATTGCTCCAACAGCGCTATCTCTGCTGAGGGGCGGAGCACATTTGAGCGAATTTTGGCGACGTCGTACACGCGGCGAATACCACTGCGGCTCATGCGAGCGAAGAAGAGCACCAGGGCGATGATGACTCCCGCTCCCATACCTGCAAAAATGCCAAATACAAATAAGGCTGCCGTCACTATCCAGGCCGTCGATAGATCAGCGAGCACGTCTTGATCCCGAGCTGCTTTGACGAACAGGCGACGGGGGAACTCGAACGTCCAGGCGTCCATCAGGCGCATGGCAACCGCTATAAGCAAACCGGCCAGAACCACTATGGGGATCTGAGCCACGAATGGCTCAAATGTCAGAATGGCCATGAGGGTCAGCACGCCGGCTATGAGACGTGCCCGAATGGTTTTACCACCGGCATGTAACACGGTGATGGAGGTGCCTTGATAGGCTGCACCGGACGTGCCCCCAAAGATGGCCGCCAGCATAGTAGCCAGGCCCTGACCCATAAATTCGCGATTGACATCGGAGCGCTGTTGGGCGGCATTATCCGTGCCCAAGGATGTTACGAGCGTTTTGAGCGACATGGCAAAAGCCAAGCTAAGCATAATCGGGATGAGTGGGATCACATGCCAGAGCAAGTCGGGCGTGAACAAAATGCGGGCAAACGCGAGGGCATAATGAGGCGTTGGAATATCAACTGGGATATGCCCAATCAGCGGTCCTAGCGCCCACGTCGTGTCGGTGAGCCTCAAAACGTGATGCAAGGCCGTCCCAAGGCAAACCCCTAAAATGGGTGCTGGGATCTTGGAGGTGAGTTTCGGGCCATTTCAGATGACCAGGATGGTGACCAAGCCGACCAGTAGGGTTAGAGGCTGCGTATACGTCACAAGGTGCCCCACATCCATGAGCGAATGATCTGGCAATAGTCCCAGCAAGGGGCGAATTTGCCCGCGAATGATGATAAGGGAGACGCCATTGGTCAGCCCAGCAATGACTGGCTGAGAAATATATTTTGCCAAATTGCCCAATTTGATTAGCGCAAATAGGAGCTGAAACAGGCCACCGGCAAAGACGATGAGAAAGAAAAAGGCGAGGATCGTCGTTGGCTCTTGGGCAGCGTTCTGGCCAAGCTCGGTGTTGAGCAGAAGGTAAGGCCGAGGCCAGGATGACCGTTGACAGAGCTTCCGGGTTGTAAATCAGGAGTTGGTTCCCGCTTAGGAAAGCGGAACCGATGTTGACAAAGACCACCGACATCAAACCGGCAATGACCCCGAAGGTGATGAACTGTGGCCCGAGTGGCGCAAAGGCAATGGTGCCGTATGCCATCCCCCCTGGAATACTTACGAGAGCCGCGAGAATACCGCCAACAATATCACCGCGTAGCCAAGTGGGTTTGGATTCCATGAAGGACCTCCGGGAGTAAATGCGAAATAATCGCACATGTGCGATTATCGGCTTTATGGCACATATAGGAATGTGTAACTCAAACGGCTCAAAGATTCTTTGACTCCTTAAAATACAATTATATTTTGATGACGTAGCGCCGATTTGTATTACATAATAATGTAGTCTCTCATCACTCTATAGAAGCTCTAGAGTGTCAATTTTGGGCAAATCAAGTAATAGAGAATGGAATGAGTTCTGTATTCCTTATTCACTCTTGGATGTGTACTTTCAGTATCGACTCCTATTAATTTTTAATGAGAAACCATCATGATCATTTTGAGATTTTTTTGGGATCAAAACGGTGACATACCAAGAAAAGATTACGGTCAATTATCAAGAACAGCCGACTGTCTTTGACAAATTGCTCGAACCTATCCAGGCGTTGGTCGAACAGCAAGACCGACAATTACCCCGTCACCCCCTCCAAACCTATGCTGATCAGGCGTTTTTTCGGAGCCTCATCTATTAGGGTTGTTCCCCAATAGTTAATGAGGTAGGCTATCCTCCCCCAAACGATGGAGGGAGCCCAGCCAGGTCATTGGTTATCCGAGATGATCGTCAGATGAAAGCCTTAACCGGTGTGTCTCAGACGCAATTTGACTTCTTGCTGCCCGCCTTCAGCCACGTCTATCAACAGGCTCAGCAAAAACGCTATGAGGAGGGTGTCCAAGCTGGCAAACGCAGCCGAAAGCCGGGTGCAGGTATCAAAGGCAAATTACCCACTCTGTCAGACAAACTCCTGTTCGTTCTATATTATTACAAGACGTATCCGACGTTTGATGTTCTTGGTGCACAATTTGGTATGGTACGTTCGAAAGCGAATGAAAATCTCCATAAGCTCTCTCCCATCCTGTATGACACGTTAGTGCAGTTAGACCTCATGCCTTATCGAGAGTTGAAGACCCCAGAGTCGTTGAGGGAGGCGTTGTCAGGTGTGGATCAACTGATTATTGATGCGACTGAAAGAAGCTATCGCCGGTCACAAGATGAGACGACCCAACGTGAACACTATAGTGGTAAAAAAAAGCCATACGCTGAAAAATACAGTGATGTCGATGCCGGATAAATGGATCGTCTTTCTGGGCCGTACGTTTAGTGGTCACAACCATGATTACAGCATGTTAAAACAAGAGTTCCCACCGGACTTAGACCGGTTTAGTGACGTAGAAGTTTGGGTGCACCTGGGTTATCAGGGGATTCAGTCGGACTACAAAGGCGAAATGCTTGAGATTCCACACAAGAAACCCCGGAAGAGCAAGACGAATCCGACTCCAGAATTGACGGCGGAGCAGCAGGCGGCGAATTATGCCGTGAGTCAAGTTCGCATCTTGATCGAACATGCCATCGGCGGTATGAAGCGTTTCAACATTTTGGTGCAGCGTTTCCGCAACCGCAAAGATCACTTTGAGGATGATTCGGTGGGCATCTGGGCTGGGCTAGGGAACCTGATCTTATGCTATTGAGGAACAACTCTATTATTGTGTCTCCGGCATTCCCAGTCTGAAGCTCTTGATCAATACCCATCTCAATCAAGGGCTCTTACCCGATGCCCTCAAGTTGCCGCCGGTCCCCTATAGTACGTTCAGGTGCGTAGAGAGCCAGGGTTGATTGTAGCCGGATGGACTCGGAGGTGTGTAAAACGTATGGGCTTGCAATGCCCCCAGCTTCCCCAGTATGATCCCCGCAGGACACGACAGAAGAGCAGAAGACGTCACGTTGGGGATGGCGATTCCGAAATCCGCATGCAGGAGAGAGATTCTATGACGATCGCACAGCGCGTGCGGCAGCATATGCAGGCTGCGGCATGGATACGCGGCATGTTCGAAGAAGGTATTCGCCTCAAACAGCAGTATGGCGATGACCACGTTTTTGATTTTTCACTGGGGAATCCGGTGGCCGAGCCACCCCCGCAGTTTTACGATGCCCTGCGGGAACTCGTCGCCCATCCGCGTCCCGGTATGCACCGCTACATGCCGAACGTCGGCTATCCCGAGACGCGGGCTGCCATTGCCGCGCAATTGCAGCAGGAAACGGGCCTGGCCTGGACGGAGCAGCACATCGTCATGGTCGTCGGAGCCGCCGGGGGCTTGAACGTGGTGCTCAAGACCCTACTGGATCCGGGGGACGAGGTTATCATTTTTGCGCCCTATTTTGTCGAATATCTGTTTTATGTGGAAAACCACCAGGGCGTAGGACACGTGGCGCCGACGGATGCACAGTTCAACCTCGATGTGGAGGCGTTGGCTGCTGCCCTATCGCCACGGACCAAAGTGGTGCTGATCAATGCGCCGAACAACCCGACCGGCATGATCTATCCTGCCGCCACGCTCGAAGCGGTAGGGGCTTTGTTGCGGCAGAAGCAAGAGGCTTTCGGCACGGAAATCTATGTCGTGAGCGATGAGCCCTATAAAAAGCTGCTCTATGACGGAGCGGTCTACCCGGAGATATATCCGTACTATGCCAACAGCATTGTCGTGACGTCCCACGCCAAAGACTTAGCCCTGCCGGGAGAGCGCCTGGGATACATTGCCACCAACCCGGCGTGTCCGAACATACAGGATTTGCAGGATGGCTTCAGTTTTGCCAATCGGACTCTGGGATTCGTCAATGCGCCCGCGCTCATGCAGCACGTCATTACCTATTTGCAGGGCGTCTCCATTGATATGGCACAGTATGTCCGCAAACGGGCGCTCTTATGCGACAATCTGCAGGCGATGGGTTATGAATTCGTCCGACCGCAGGGCGCTTTTTATTTGTTTCCGCGTGCCCCTATACCGGATGATGTCGCGTTTGTACAGGCGTTGCAACAAGAACGCATTCTCACCGTGCCCGGAAGCGGCTTTGGCGCACCCGGCTATTTTCGCATCTCCTATTGCGTCGAAGATCAGACCATCGAAAATGCTCTGGACGGATTCCGCCGCGTGGCCATTGCATATGGCCTATCCTGACCCCGCCTAGGGGATAGGGGCCGGTTAGGCGTTGCGGACCAGCCCCTATCCCCTTCTTTCTCTTGCATTCCGCATTCCGCATTCCGCATTCCGCATTCAACTCACCATCGCAACAGCGACGCACCCCAATTGAAACCGGTGCCGAAGGCGACGAGCATACAGAGGTCGCCACGTTGGATGCGGCCTTCGCGAATGGACTCGTGGAAGAGAATCGGCACGGAAGCCGCTGAGGTGTTGCCATACTTGTGAATGTTGACCGGCACCTTGGCGGCAGGAATGTGCAGCGTCTGCATGATGGATTCCAGGATGCGTGCATTGGCTTGGTGAAACAAAAAGTGATCCACGCCGTCAATCGTCAGGTTGTGGGCGTCGAGGCATTCCTGAATGACCTCCCGGAAGCGGCGTACGGCTTGGGCAAACACGGCGCGGCCTTCCATGCGGGGACGATGGCGGTCTTCATCGATTTTGCGCTTCAAGACCGGCGGGAATGTACTGGTGCCGAAGACTTCACCATGGAGCTTGGCGAGCAGGGTGCCATCGGTATGGAGGTGGTGGGAGATCAGAGCACTGGGATCCGACGCATCTGCCGGGACGAGCATGGCCGCTCCCGCGCCATCGGCAAAGAGGACGGCCATGTCGCGCCCACGATCCGTATAGAGAAAAAACGACGAGAGGAGCTCCGCCCCGATGACCAGAATGGTATCGTAGGCGCCAGTCTTGATGTACTGATCAGCTAACGAGAGCGCATAGGTGGATCCTGCACAGCCCTGGTTTAAGCTAAGCGTTGGCGTCGACGTGAGCCCCAATTTGTCGGCCAAGACACACGCGACACCGGGATACGCATAATCCGGCACGACGCTTGTCTGAATAATCAGATCCAGATCAGGCGCCGTCATACCGGCGCGTTTCAACGCGTCTTCTGTGGCGGCGAGAGCCAGGTCAGAGGTCGACATGTCGGCATCAATGGGGCCATCCATCCCCTGCGCATAGAGCTGCTCGACAAAGGCGTCTTTATCCGGCGCCTCGGCGAACTGCTGCAGCATGCGGTACGTGTCGGGAATGACCCGGCGTTCTTTAATACCCGTGCGTTGGGTAATCCATTCGTCACTAGTGTCCATGACACGGGACAACAACTCGTTGGTCACGACACAGTCCGGCACGTACATACCCGTGCTGAGAATTTTGGCCCTTCGCATCGCGATAACATCCTCTTTCCACGAGCGGGCAAATGTCGGCAAACCTGCTGTTAAGGCAGGTTGGTTCCCCCCATGAGATAGCGATCGCATTCTCGCGCCGCGCCGCGTCCCTCATTGAACGCCCACACCACCAGGCTTTGGCCACGCCGCATGTCGCCAGCGGCGAACACGCCCTCGACACTCGTGGTAAATTGGCCATATGCTGCGTTGGCGTTCGAGCGCGCGTCCCGCTCCACCGCGAGTTCGTCAAGAAGGGTATCTTCCGGACCGAGGAAGCCCATGGCTAAGAGTACCAAGTCCGCTTTCCAGACCTTTTCGGTGCCCGCCATGCGTTTGGGGAAAAACGCGCCGTTGTCGCCCCTCGCCCACTCCACGTCGACCGTGTGCAGTTCCTTCACGTGGCCGTTGTCATCGCCGACGAACTGTTCGGTCATGATCAAGTACGTGCGCGGGTCGGCGCCAAAACGCGCGGCCGCTTCCTCCTGACCGTAATCGACGCGGCAGATCTTCGGCCATTCCGGCCAGGGATTGTCCGGCGGCCGCTCGTCCGGCGGTCGGGGCAAGATCTCGAACTGCGTCAGGCTTTGGCATTGGTGCCGCAAGGAGGTGCCGACACAGTCGGTGCCCGTGTCACCGCCGCCAATCACGATGACATGCTTGTTGGTCGCCGAGATGTAGCGCCTGTCCTGATGCTCGGAGTCCAACAAGCTCTTGGTATTGGCATGGAGGAATTCCATGGCGAAATGGCTTCGATGGGCAAGTCCCGCGGTTTCGTGGCGCCGCAACACAGCACCACGGCATCGAACGCCTGGCGCAATTGCGACGCTGGGATATCGACGCCAATCGCTGTATTGGTGACGAATGTAATCCCCTCTTTGGCCAGGAGATCGACACGCCGCTGCACGATCGCCTTATCGAGCTTCATATTGGGAATGCCGTACATCAGCAGGCCGCCGGTGCGGTCCGCCCGTTCATATACCGTCACCCAGTGCCCGGCCCGATTCAACTGCGCGGCGCAGGAGAGACCCGATGGCCCGGAGCCCACCACCGCGACCTTTTTCCCCGTGCGTTTTTCCGGTGGTTCCGGCTTTACCCAGCCCTCAGCAAAGCCTTTGTCGATAATCGAGCACTCGATGTTTTTAATCGTCACGGGCGGATCGGTGAGGCCCAGCACACACGAGCCCTCGCACGGGGCCGGACAGACCCGACCGGTAAATTCCGGGAAGTTGTTGGTCTTGTGCAGCCGTTCCAATGCCTCTTTCCACAGGCCGCGGTAGACCAGGTCATTCCATTCCGGAATCAAATTATTGATCGGACATCCCGAGGCCATGCCGCTGAGGAGCGTCCCGGTGTGACAAAAGGGGATGCCACAGTCCATACAGCGGCCACCCTGATCTTGGAGTTTGCTCTGCGGGAAGTGCTCATGAAACTCCTGCCAATCGTTGATCCGCTCCAGCGGGGAACGATCTGCAGGCAGCTCACGCTGAAATTCCATAAATCCGGTCGGTTTCCCCATGCCCTCTCTGTCTCCCTTTAGTCTGCGCCGTCAATATCCGATCGACTTAATTCCCACTGACACGGGCCACGTCATTTTTGTTGGCTTCAAAAGCCACCATGATCGCTTCATCGCCGACCAGACCCTCGGTCTCCGCCTGCTGCACGGCATCGAGCATGCGGCGGTAGTCTTTTGGCATCACCTTGACAAACTTCGGCGCCATCTCGCGCCACCGCGCGAGGATCTGCCACGCCCGCTCGCTCTGCGTGTATTCGGCGTGACGCCGGACCATGGCTTCGATCTCCTGGAGTTCTTCGGCCTCGAGGTGATCGAGAGTGACCGTTTCCAGGTTACAATGGTCCTCAAACGTCCCTGCTTTGTCGAGCACGTAGGCTATACCGCCCGACATGCCAGCGGCGAAGTTGCGGCCTGTGGGGCCCAGGACGACGACCCGTCCACCGGTCATGTACTCACAGCCATGATCCCCCACGGCCTCAATCACCGCTCGGACGCCACTGTTGCGCACACAGAAACGCTCGCCGGCCATGCCCCGGATGTAGGCCTCGCCGCTGGTGGCGCCGTAAAATGCCACATTGCCGACGATAATGTTGTCTTCGGGGACAAAGGCTGAGCCGGCGGGCGGATAGAGAATGAGCTTGCCGCCGGAGAGCCCCTTGCCAAAGTAGTCGTTGGCATCGCCCTCGAGTTCCAGGGTCATACCGGGGGGCACAAAGGCGCCGAAGCTTTGTCCGGCCGACCCCTGGAAGTGAACGTGCATGGCGTCTTCCGGTAGCCCTTTCGGGCCAAAGCGCCGGGTGATCTCACTGCCCAGGATCGTTCCCACCACCCGGTTGACATTGTGGATGGGCAGGGCCGATTTGACTTGGTCGACCCGTCCTTGCAGGAGCGGTTCCGCCAAGTCGAGCAGGACCTGATTATCGAGCGCATGTTCCAGACCATGATCTTGCGGAATCTGGCAGTAGCGGCCGATCTCGGGGCCTACCTGGGGCTGATAGAGAATGTCCGCGTACTCCAATCCCTGCGCTTTCCAGTGCCTGACGGCTCTGCTGACCTCCAGCTTGTCCGTGCGGCCGATCATCTCATTCACCGTGCGGAAGCCGAGTTGGGCCATAATCTCCCGCATTTCCTGGGCGATGAAGCGCATAAAGTTGACCGCATACTCCGGATCGCCCATAAACTTTTGGCGCAGGGCCGGATTCTGCGTCGCCACACCGACCGGACAGGTGTCGAGATGACAGACCCGCATCATAATACAACCGATCGAGACCAAGGCCGTGGTGGCAAAGCCATATTCTTCGGCCCCCAAAAGGGCTGCAATGACGACGTCGCGCCCCGTCTTGAGCTGGCCGTCGGTTTCCACGGCAATACGGCTGCGCAGGTCGTTGAGCACGAGCGTTTGATGCGTTTCCGCCAGACCCAGTTCCCAGGGCAATCCGGCATGCTTGATACTCGTTTGGGGAGACGCCCCGGTGCCGCCATCGTGGCCGCTAATCAGGACGACATCCGCATGTCCCTTGGCCACGCCTGCCGCGATGGTCCCTACGCCGACCTCCGAGACCAGCTTGACGCTGATGCGGGCATGGTGATTGGCATTTTTCAAGTCGTGGATGAGTTGCGCCAGATCCTCAATCGAGTAAATGTCGTGGTGTGGCGGCGGTGAGATCAGACCGACACCCGGCGTGGACAGGCGCACCTTGGCAATCCAGGGATAGACTTTGCGGCCAGGTAATTCGCCGCCCTCACCGGGCTTGGCGCCTTGGGCCATTTTGATTTGGAGCTCCCGCGCCTGCGTCAGATACTCACTCGTCACCCCGAAGCGTCCGGACGCAACCTGCTTGATGGCGCTGTTGCGGGAGTCGCCATTGTCATCCAGGAGGTAACGCGCTGGGTCTTCGCCCCCTTCTCCGGTATTGCTCTTGCCGCCGATCCGATTCATCGCAATGGCCAGCGCCTCATGCGCTTCGCGGCTAATCGAACCATACGACATGGCGCCGGTTTTGAACCGCTTGGTAATGGCGTCGACCGACTCCACCTCCTCGATTGGAATCGGCTTGGCCGGGTACTGTATATCCATGAGACCGCGCAGCGTCGCCAGCCGTTCGGACTGATCGTCGATGAGGCGCGTGTATTCTTTGAACGTGTCGTAATCGTTATTGCGGCAGGCTTTCTGCAGCAGATGAATGGTGCGGGGATTGAACAGGTGGAGTTCCCCGTCCTTGCGGTACTGATACTGGCCGTGGACTTCGAGCGTGTGTCCATTGGTCGGGAAGGCGGGAAAGCCTTTGGCATGCTGCTGTTGCGCTTCCCGAGCAATTTCTTCCAGCCCAATGCCGCCGACGCGCGACGGCGTCCAGGTAAAATACGTGTCCACCAGCTCCCGGCCGAGGCCGACAGCTTCAAAAATTTGCGCGCCGCAGTATGACCTAATGGTGGAAATACCCATCTTCGCCATGACTTTGACCACGCCCTTGATCGCGGCTTTGATATACCCGTATACCGCATCGTGGTAGGTGATGTCTGGCACCATCCCTTCACCGATCATGTCGTTCAGGGTCTCGAAGGCCATATACGGATTGATGGCTTGCACGCCATATCCGAGCAACAAGCAGAAGTGATGCACTTCACGCGGTTCGCCGGATTCGAGGACCAAGCCCACGCGCGTGCGGGAACCGGCGCGAATCAAGTGATGGTGCAATCCGGCTGAGGCCAACAAGGCCGGAATCGGCGCCCACTCGCGGTCCACACCGCGATCCGAGAGCACGAGAATCGCGGCGCCATCCGCAATGGCCCGATCCGCCGCGGCGAACAGGTCCTCCAGGGCGCGTTCGAGCCCCGCCTTGCCGTCCGCCGCCTTGAACAGGATCGGCAGCGTCACGGCCTGCAGCCCGGGCAGGTCGAGCTGGCGAAGCTTTTCCATATCCGCATTCTTCAGAATCGGGATCGAAAGCCGGAGCTGGTGGCAACTTTCCGGCTCCGGCCGCAGCAGATTGCCTTCCGGTCCGAGGGTCAACGTCGTGGAGGTGATCAGTTCCTCCCGGATCGGATCAATCGGCGGATTGGTCACTTGGGCAAAAAGCTGTTTGAAATAGTTGTAGAGCAACTGCGGCTTGTCGGACAGCACGGCCAGGGGCGTATCGGTTCCCATCGAGCCCACGGGCTGAATCGCATTGACCGCCATCGGGCCGATGTTGACCCGCAGATCTTCAAAACTGTAGCCAAAGACCTGCTGCCGTTGCAGCGTCTTTTGGTGATCATACGGCGACTGTTCTTCCGGCCGATCCGGCAGGTCGTCGAAGTGCGTGAGGTGCGCATCCAGCCACTGCCGATACGGGTGCGCTGCCGCCATCTGCTCTTTGATTTCGGCATCGCTGATGATGCGGCCTTGCTCGGTATCGACCAAGAACATGCGGCCGGGCTGCAGCCGCTCCTTGTGCAGCACCCGGTCCGGCGGCACGTCGAGGACACCGACTTCCGAGGCCATGATGACGAGATCATCCTTGGTGACGTAGTAGCGTGAGGGACGCAGGCCATTGCGGTCCAGCACCGCGCCGACACGCACCCCATCCGTAAAGGCGATGGACGCCGGACCGTCCCACGGCTCCATCAAGCTACTGTGGTACTCGTAAAACGCCTCTTTGGCCTCGTCCATATTCTCATGATTTTCCCACGGCTCCGGGATCATCATCATCATCGCATGCGGCAAGGAACGGCCACTCAACGCCAGGAACTCCAGAGAGTTGTCAAACTTGGCCGAGTCACTGCCATCTTCATGAATAATGGGAAACAGCTTGGCCAGGTCGTCACCGAGCAACTCGGAGGCCAGTCTGGCCTGGCGCGCGTACATCCAGTTTTCATTGCCCCGCAAGGTATTGATTTCGCCATTGTGGATCAGATAACGATAGGGATGCGAGCGTTCCCAACTCGGAAAGGTATTGGTGCTAAAACGAGAGTGAATCACCGCGATGGCCGTTTCCACGAGCGGCTCGGAGAGATCGGGATAGAAGGTGACGACCTGCTCCGGCGTCAACATGCCTTTATAGATAAGCGTCTTATAGGAGAGACTGGGCACGTAGAAGTAGTCACCACCGGCCATATCGCTGTAGCGGATGGCGTTTTCGGCGCGTTTGCGAATGACGTAGAGTTTGCGCTCGAAGGCCATATCGTCTTGGAGATCAGCGGTATGGCGACCGATGAAAATCTGGCGTACGAAGGGTTCACACGATTTGGACGTTTTGCCCAGGTTAAAATTGTTGGCTGGCACACTGCGCCAACCCAGCACCTGCTGGCCTTCCTCGCGGACGATTTCTTCCAAACGCTTTTCACATTGATGTCGTTGATCTCGATCCGGCGGCAGAAAGATCATGCCCACGCCATACTGCCCCGGCTGCGGCAGGGAAAACCCGAGAGGCTCGCAGACGTGGTGGAAAAACGCGTGGGGTACCTGCAGCAGAATCCCGGCGCCATCGCCCGTATTATCCTCGCAGCCACAGGCGCCGCGATGGTCTAAATTCTTCAGCACGGTCAATGCCTGCTCGACGATCTGATGGGATTTCTCGCCTTTAATATTAACAACGAAACCAATGCCGCAAGCATCGTGTTCAAATGTCGGATCGTAAAGGCCCTGCTTGGAGGGAAAACCAGGTTTCGTCATGTTGATACCCTTCTCGTACAACAATGCCCCCGTTACTCGGAATTTGATGCTGGCTGCGCTGCTTCAGAACGTGTCATAAGCGACACGGAACCTGTGCTCCGGTTGCCACGCTCACATCCGCCCCCGTCCCCTGCGACGCGAAACCCGACGTGAGTCGTTGAACGTGACAACCGTAGCCATAGATATGGGACCAGCCTGCCTCCGTCATGAGGTAGACAGCTCCCTCCGGCGCTTGACCTGCGCTCAGTCGTCGAGAATACGTGTGATCTGGGGCGTGGAAGCAGATACAAGTATAGCAGTTCATCTCAGGTATCTGCATAAGGAAGCCCCATCATAACGCCATTTCGATACCGGAGCAAGGATGTCAAGACAGAAAATGCGGTGTGTAGCTGGGTTTCATGACATTATGTCGGACTTCGGCTATACTACAGGCTTGCATCCTGCCAGGAGGTTGGTACTGATGACTACCCAACGTGCATCAAGGGGGAGGAGCGTATGCAACGGGGCCGGAAACCCTTCGGCTGCTATCGGGCTCGTGTCGCCTGGGGCGTGCTGCTGCTGTGTGCCGTGCTCGTCTATGCCTGCCAGACCGTGCCCATCACAGGGCGTCAGCAGCTCGTGATACTCTCCGAGGCCGAAGAAACCAAACTGGGGTTGCAGGCGTATCGGGAGATTCTGCAGAAAGAAAAACTGTCGCGGAACCGGCGTATCAATGCCATGGTTCGGCGCGTCGGCCGGCGCATTGCCGACGTCTCGAATCGGCCGCAGTTTCAGTGGGAATTTCGTGTGATTGACAAAGATGTTGCCAATGCCTTTGCCCTGCCGGGCGGGAAGGTGGCCGTGTATACGGGCATCCTCAAATACACGCAAACGGAGGCGGGACTCGCTGTGGTCATGGGCCATGAGGTTGCCCATGCGCTGGCGCGCCATGGCGGCGAACGAATAAGTCAAGCCATGGTGGCCCAGGGGGTAATAGGAGCAGGACAGGCGGCGACAGGTGTGTCGGGTCCCGCGGCGCAACAGATAGCAGGGCTGGCGTATGGCCTACTCTTTGAGTTGCCCTTCAGCCGCAGTCATGAATCGGAAGCGGACCGTATTGGCCTCAGCCTCATGGCCCAAGCCGGCTACGATCCGCGCGAAGCCGTTCCCTTCTGGCAGCGCATGTCCGGCGGCAAAAAGGGCCAGGCGCCGCCGGAGTTTCTGTCCACTCATCCATCCGGGACAACCCGCATTCGGCAACTGCGGCAGTGGATGCCCGAGGCCTTAAAGCACTATCGGGCGTCCGGCCGCTAACGTGGTAGAGGAGAGCGAGATGCCAGGCATCCGGTTGCTGCTTCTGCTCGTCGCCTGCTGGTTCGTGGTTGCCGGCGGCATGACGTGGCCTGCCATGGCCCAGGGCACGCGCAAAGCGTTGATCACCATCGAGCATAAGCCGTTTGTACGCCCGCAGTACCAGGGCCTGCCCCTAGCCATTGCGGCGCGCATTACGTCGCCTGCCGGTGTACACAAAGCCGTCGTTTATTGCCGTGCGCAGGGCGGCAAGTCATTTACCGCTCTATCGATGCAGCCGGGAGAAAACGATACCTATCAGGCGGTCATACCGGATTGGATGACCGCGGGGGAGGTCCTGGAGTATTACATTACGGCCAAAGATCGGTTGGGTCAGTCTACCTCGCGGGGGTTTGTCGGGTTTCCTCTAACGGTACGGCTGGTCTCCGGGCGTGCCCCGACGCGCGAAGAACGCGTGCAAAGTTTGGAGCAGACCCTGCGGGCGCTGCGCCAGCGTTCGGCCCCTGCGCAGCCGGATGCGTCGACGACGTATCTGCCGCAGGCTCGCTAGCAGAGAAGGAGGAAGAGGCTCATGCAGGTTGACGATATGGCCCGGCGGGCCAAAGAGGCGGCGTTACGTCTTGCCACATTACCCACGGCGACCAAAAATCATGCTTTGATGGCAGTTGCCGAGGCGCTGCGACACGATCGCGACAAACTCCTGGAGGCGAATCAGCAGGATGTTGTGCGCACCCGTGCGCTGGTCGAACGCGGCGACATGGCCAGGCCATTGCTCGATCGGCTCAAACTCACGGCGGATAAAGTGCGCGACATGGCGACGGGCGTCGGCAGCGTGGTGCAACTCCCGGATCCGGTCGGCCGCACCCTGGAGGCGATCGAATTGGATACGGGCTTGGAACTCACCCAAGTGACCTGCCCGCTGGGCGTGATCGGCGCCATTTTTGAGTCGCGCCCGGATGCTGTGCCACAAATTGCTTCCCTGTGCTGGAAGGCGGGCAATGCCGTCATTATGAAGGGCGGCCAGGAGGCGCAGGAATCGAATCGGTTCTTAGGCCAGTTGATTCGGGCCGCCATTGCCAGCGTGGACGAACGCTGTGTAGATGCGGTGCAGATGGTCGAGACGCGGGAGGATGTGCACGCCCTGCTGGCGCTCGATGCGTACATCGATCTCTTTGTGCCGCGTGGCAGCAATGCCTTTGTGCGCTATATCCAGGAGAACACGCGCGTGCCGGTGCTCGGCCATGCGGATGGCTTGTGCCATGCCTATGTCGACGCCCAGGCCGACTTGGCCCAGGCCGTAGCGGTGTGTTATGACGCCAAGGTGCAATACCCGGCCGTCTGTAACGCGATTGAGACGGTGCTGGTGCATCGCCAGGTGGCGGTTGACTTTTTGCCCCGGCTGGCGGCGGCGTACCGGCAGGCTGGCGTCGCCATGCGGGGGTGTGCGGCGACGCGGGCGATTCTGCCGGACATCGAGGCGGCGACGGCAATCGATTGGGATACGGAGTATCTCGATTTGATCGTGTCGATCCGGGTGGTGGACGGCCCTGAGGAGGCGATGGCGCACATCAATCGCCACGGCTCCGGCCATACCGAAACCATCCTGACACAATCGCCTGAGATCGCAGCGCAATTCCTGGAGCAAGTGGATGCGGCGACGGTCATGCACAATGCCTCGACCCGTTTTGCCGATGGCTTTCGCTTTGCCAAGGGCGCCGAGGTCGGCATCAGCACGAATAAAACCCACGCTCGTGGCCCGGTCGGTCTGGATGGGCTCGTCATCTACAAGTATCGCTTGGCAGGGCAGGGGCATGTGGTAGCCGATTACGTCGGGCCAAACGCGAAGCCGTTTACGCATCGGCCCTTGACGTCTACCGAGGCCGTGGCGGACCGTTCCGAGTCGAGCGTTTCGTAAATTCATGAAGAAACGATAGCAACCTCCAAGGCAAAAGTACGCCGGAGATAAGCGTATGGAAGAAATTTGGGAATTACGCCAGGCGTTGGAGGCAGATGACGTGCAGGCCGCACTGGCTCTTGTGGACGAGATGGAGGAAATGAGCCGCGACGACAAAATTCAGAAAATTGCCAGTTATATGCGCGTTTTGCTCGCCCACAAGATCAAACAAGCGGTTGAAGACCGGAGTACGAAATCGTGGGAGGTGTCGATCCGGCATACGTTGCGGCAAATCGCCGCTGTCAATAAGCGGCGCAAAGCGGGGGGCTGCTATCTCAATGATGATGAGCTGTCGGCGCTCTTGGACGAAGTGTACGAGTCCGCTCTGGATTGGGCCTCCCTGGAAGCGCATGAAGGCATCTACAACACAGACGACCTGACGGCCATGCACGATCGGGAAACGGTGCTCGCGGACGCGTTTGCCAGGATTCGAGAGATGCAACAGAGCCGCCGCCTTTAAGCACCTATCCTTACCATTTCTGGCGAATGGCCACCCCAGCGGCGATCAGGTCGTCTTTAATCTGGCGGATCGTGTATTCACCGGTATGAATCATGCTGGCGATTATGGCGGCATCGGCGTGCGCCTGTTGAAAAACATCGACAAGATGGCGGGGCACGCCACCACCTCCGGAGGCCACCACGGGAATGCCGACGTGCCGGGCAATGAGGCCGGTCAGCTCGAGTTCAAAGCCATCGCGCGTGCCGTCCGCATCGACGGAGTTCACCACGATTTCCCCCACGCCCAAGTCTTCGGCGCGCCGGGCCCACTCCAGGGCGTCCAATCCAGTGCGCTCGCGAAAACCGCGAATCGTAATCTCGTAGCCGCTGGGACACTGGACTCGGTCATCGGTCTTGACGGGATCCATGCCGAGGACGATACATTGCGCCCCGAACGCCTTCGATCCCTCGGCAATCATCGGCGGATGGGTGACGGCGAGCGAATTGACCGAGACTTTTTCGGCCCCAGCCCACAACACGCGGTACATGGCATCGAGATCCGAAATGCCACCGCCGACCGCAAACGGAATGCGAATATGGCGGGCCACATCGCGGACCATCTCGATGTCAATCGGACGGCGTTCGGCCGAGGCCGTAATATCGTAAAAAACCAGTTCATCACAGCCGCCGTCACTGTAGGCCACGGCCATGTCGACGGGGTCACCGAGGTCGATGTTATTCTGGAACTTGACGCCCTTGGTCACTTTCCGATTGCGCACGTCCAGACAGGGAATGATCCGTTTCGTCAGCATTGGCCGTCCCATTTACTGAAATTGTCCAATATTTTCAGGCCAATGCGGCCGGAACGTTCGGGATGAAACTGGGTCGCAATGAGATTATCCCGGCCGGCAATCGACGAAAAAGTCACGTCCGCATAGTCCGTTTGCCCGATCATCTGCTCCTCGGCCGCCGCAACAGGACAGTAACTGTGCACAAAATAGAGTTCACTGTCGTTTTCGATGCCCGCCAGCACCGGGTGCGCTCGGATGAAATGCACCGTGTTCCAGCCCATGTGCGGAATCTTGCACAGCGGCTCCGAGGGGCGAAAGCGCTGAATCTTGCCGGGTAAGATGCCCATGCAGTCGACGCCGCCATCCTCTTCGGAATAGTCAAACAGGATCTGCATGCCGACGCAGATGCCCAAGAACGGCTTGCCCACGGCAATCGCCTCGGTCAGGGCATGGTGTAGGTTCAGGGTTCGGATATGGTCCATGGACGCCCCGGCGGCACCGACGCCGGGAAAGACGATTTGATCCGCCTGACGAATGGTCTGAGGATCACTCGTCACCTCGGCGGCAACGCCCAACGTCTCAAAGGCGAGTCGGACGCTGGTTAAATTGCCTGCTTTATAGTCGACGATCGCAATCATGATGCCATTCCCTGTTTCAGATCAATGATATGGATCATACCATAGTAGATGCGGAGAATGGGGAGAGCATAGGCATTTCATCAGCACTTTGCAAGCTCGCGGGCGGGACCCCCAGGCCGATCATTGATCGGACTCGATGTTCCTGGTACTGTGAGCCCTGGCGTTTGGGGACACGCGGCGTCCGTTGGCGCGGCGCGCAACGTGTACCCGGCATGACATTGGCAGCACGTAGCAGGAGACGAGCATATGGCGATAGCAGCAGACATTCCAACCGAGGCGCGTATCGCGCAAGTGTTACGGCATCTGGGCGTCGAACGGATACACGTGGCGGCCCGCCAGGCAGGTGACTGGCAGCATTTTGTGGCGGCCCATCCGGAGCGCATCGCATCCCTGACGCTCGTCTGTCCGCAAGGCATGGACCCCAGTATCCTCAGTCCCCTGGCCTCCCGGCTCCTCATCCTCAGCGGCGATCAGGGCCAAAATGCGGCCATCGCCCAACGCGTGGCGTTGGACCTGCCTGAGGCCACGTTGATGACGCTGCAGGGCTATGGCAGTCCAACGCCTTATACCGATATCGCTATCGCAGTGGATCGGACAGACGACATCGGCACGGCCATGCTGGACTTCATCGCGCGTATCGACCGCCGGCACGACACGCCGGCGGTATCTTTGCCAGCGGGCGAAGGCGATGTGGCCGAGGTCTCGTATCGCGTCCGGGGAGCTGGCGCGCCATTGGTGTTGCTGCCCTTGAGTGTGGCGCCGTCGCAGTGGGAGCCTTTACTTCCCCAGCTGAGCGCGCATTACTGCACCATTGTCTTGGGCGGCGCGGCCCTGGGCATGGTCGGCAGTCTGGAAGCGCGCGGCCACACGGCAGGTTATTTGCGCGTGGTGTGGAATCTCTTGGAAGAAGCGCGGCTGCAGCCGGGCGACCATGTTTTGGAGGTCGGGTGTGGCACGGGCGTGCTCGATCGCTGGCTGGCGCAGCGCACGGAAAAGGCCAACCGGATCACGGCGGTGGACATCAACCCGTTTTTGCTCCGCGAGGCAACCGCTTTGGCCCGGAAAGAGGGATTACAGGACGTCATCGAGTTCCGGGAAGGAAGCGCCGAAGCGCTCCCCTTGCCAGACAACAGCGTCGATGTCGCCATGTCAAGCACCGTCATTCAACGCGCCAATGCCGACCGCAAGCTCGCCGAGATGGTCCGAGTCACCAAACCCGGCGGACGCGTGGCCGTCGTTGGACATGCCCACGACATGGCGCGATGGGTGAACCTGCCGCTACGCGCCAACCTGAAAGCTAGGCTCGAAGCGCCGGGTTGGCATGGCGACAACGGTCACGCGCAGGGCTGTGAAGATGCCAGCTTGTATCAACGCTTTCATCGCGCCGGCCTGACCCAAGTCAAAATGTTTCCACAGTTTGCAGCCTTTGACGGCCCGGACCGCTTGCAATTTCTACAAGCGAGCATTGTCCCTACGCTCAGCCCTGAGGAAGTCCGGGAATGGCGGACTGCTGTGGCCCAGGCGGAAGCGGAAGCCACCTTCTTTATCGCCACGCCTTTTCACTGCGCCGTTGGAATCAAGGCCCAATGGCGGATGGCGGATGGCGGATGGCGGATGGCAAAAATAATGGGCCCATGAGCACATCGGCTCATGGGCCCATGGGCTATGCATAGTCTACGGATAGCATGATGGCCGCGGCGCGGACCATCTGCTGGCGGTGCGGGTCCCACTGCCACAGGGTGGGCAGGGCGTTGGGGCCATCCGAACTAGCGGCTTGCAAACGACACGCACGCCATGCAGGGCGTAGAGGTGTGGGCGTATGCCGCAAGGCAATGACGTAGAGCCCACGCTGCAATTTGGGCTGCCGTGGTTCTCGGCCAAGCGTCAACCGGATGCTTGCCTGTTGTGTCCAGCTTGCTTCAGGCTCTGCTGCCGGGGTGGTCGGTCGGGCAGCGGCAACAGGTTGGGCAACCGCAAGCGTCAGCCTCAAGGCATCGGCAACCGGCACCCGGCATGTGCCCGAAGAACTGATGCAGGGAACCGGGTCATTCCGGAACGCCCATGCATGGAACACGTTGGCATGGAAAGGTTCAAAGTTGACATCGATGGCTAACGACGCCACATCAGCCCACCTGCCGAGGTCGTCATGTGACACCATGCCGTAGATCGCGAGCCGCACGCCATCGCGGGCAAACCGGGGGTCGCCTTCCAGCAGCGCTTCAGCCGCCATCAGTTTGAGGTTGCGGGACGCCTGCGAACGATCTGCCGGGACGTCCGCCAGGCCGTAGCAAGACAGCGGGGAGTCCGTCAGGGTTCGTGCCCCACTGCCCTGCACGTAACCCATAGCAAAAAGCTCGGCTGCCGGCGTGTCGGTTGGAGGCCACGGTCCAACCTGTTTTGGCCGCGCTTGCAGACCGGAGACCATACCGGCCAACAGGATGCCGGTGGATCCCGAAAATGTGAGAAAATCGCGCCGTCGTAGTGTTAAGCATGCCTTGTTCATCATGGGTTCTCCATCGTCCGTGCACAGAAATATGAGTGCTTGGCTCCAAACGGCTTACGGACTTCTGTCAGTATGTAGGAGGCACGAACGAGGGAAAACGACGGGCATGCCTTGACTTCTACATCTTACGAGGTAGGCTTACAGCACGGCTCGGCGCACGCAGGGGTTGGCGAATGGCTCTTGGCGGTCGTTGGCAGCGTTCCCAAGAAGCCGTCTCTCTACGCCCCTCGCTGGGCCTTTTTCCACGTTTGGTGTCGGGTCTCAGCCCGGTGGATCTCGCATCCTACCCTCCTTTTATAGTGCTGTGGCTTCTCAGGTATCTCGGGCTTAACGTCTAACGCGCTGGGAGCGTGGCGCCACGATATTGTAGAGTGGCTTGAATTCTTTCGTCAGCACCAGCATCGGCGAGGCATCCAGCACCTTCAAATGGACCGCCTCTCCCGGCATCCGTTCGCATCCTTTTTCCGTCAAAAAGCTACGAATCAATCGGAGTTCTTCCGTGCCCAAATAGCCGAAGTACAACGTGCGATTCGGCCCGGAAACCGCTACGGGAGGCCCAAAAGGAGATCGGTCCGACATGGCGGCGAGGAATCCGGGTTCTTTGCATATCTCGTTTTCGTAATACACGAGACTGCGTGACGCGGTAAAGGAGCGCTTGGTCACCTGGAGAATGATCAATTCGCCGTCCACCTCTAGGGCGACTTGGACATGGTGGAGGGCAGGGTCGGTACGCAACACGTGGCCGATAACTTTCCCTTTCGCATCAATGGCGACGACCGACGGGACGGCCCGCGCCCGTTGTGCATGGGCGCGAGAACTTCCATACAACAGCAGCGCCATGACCAACAGCCCGGATGCGGCCGCCTTCATGAACATTGACATCCTCTCCCTCCTCGCTCCAAAATGGATAGTTTCTACTCGACTGAATCGACCGCAAAGCAGGAGAAATTCTCTTATCCTCTATATCAAACATTTTTAATGTATAACATGAATTATTTTTATTACTATCATATAAACGAGTGTGTTATGTGATACTTTCATATCTGTATCATTACCACCAAATGATGTCAACAGCTATCTACGCCCTTTTTTTGCAAAGTAAAACGAGCAACATGACATGGGACCGTCAAGTGAGGCGTCTGAGGAGCGAGCCGGCGGCGCACATGACGCCGCCGGCATGGCCGAGAGACTCAGCGGCCCCGGAATGCCGGCAACACCCGTTCCCCAAGCAAGCGCATGCCGTCTTCCGGGGTCAGGCCATGGGGCGTGCCAAACTCAAGACGCTGCCCGCCAGCCTCAAACCACGCGGCGGCTTGCGCCACGATGTCCTCAGGCGTACCCGCAAAGGCAAGGCGGCGCAAGAGATCATCCGAGATGTAGGAGGCGAGGCGCGCAAAATCGAACGGCTGGGAAGCGGCCTGGATTCGGTGCATGACCTCTCATATGCGGTCGCCGCCATCAAAACTCACGCAGCAGCCGGCCGCATCCGTATAGCGTTTCCGCAATACCATTCTCACGCAAGGCCATCCACCAGATGGCGGCATTGATCGCGATCACGGGTTTGCCCAACCAGCGCTCGGCTTCATCAGCCAGGCTGACCATGCTCAGGTTGGTGCCCGCCTGCACCAGGGCATCGACGTCATCGGCGTTGACGTCCAACAGCGCTTGGCGCAGCTCTGCTTCTTGCACATGCGCAATGGATACCGCCGTGGGGCAACGCAGGCCCGTAATCTTGACGACATCGAATCCCAGCTCGTTAAAGAACAACACCACATTCTTGTCGCCAACGGCCTGGTACGGCGTCACCACGCCAATGCGTTTGGCCCCAAATAAATGCAGGGCCCGCTCGCACGCTTCCGCCCCCGTGGCCACGCCGAGCCCGCCGGTCCATTCCTGAATGCGCCGGATAAATTGCCGATTCCCCTCCATGCCGCCCCAAAACGTCTCGGAACTCATGCCCATGACCATGTAATCCGGCTCCGCCGTCATGACGCGCGCCACCGCATGGCGCAGTTCCTCCCGCACCTGTTCCATCAGGGCCTCCATGGCCGCATCATCCCCGAGGCTTTGGTCGCGGATGTGAATGCGCGAAAAATGCGACGTCACCCCGGGCACCGCCATCCGGTAAAAATCAGGCTCCACAATGGTGTTGGTACTCGGCGCCAGGACCCCAAACTTCGCGCGCCATCCTAATGCATCCGGCATCGTGCTTCTCCTCCCCCTTCGCGGCTCCCTTGTGCATCATTTCCGGGCGCCGCTCGCCTCGGTATGACCACGCCTCGATCTCCGCATCGTGTCTTTTTGGCCTAAAAATGTCAACCTGGGAGACGAGAGCCATCCGGGCTGACCTCAGGTTTTTTGGCTGCACCACCCGTTGCCAGGCGGAATAAGGGGAGAAGAGGATTGATCCGGTGTACACTGCCTGGTAGAATACCACTCACTTGTAGACACTGGCACACCGTGATACACGTTGTGGGACTTGGGCATCTTCGTTTACAACCCTTATGATCCAGGCTGGAGGTGTTATGGCGACGGCAATTAATGATGATCTCTTTACCCCGGATGTCATCGACGATCCCTATGGTTATTTTGGCCACCTGCGCGAGGCGGATCCCGTCCACTGGAACGAACTGTACGAATTGTGGCTCATTACGCGCTATGACGATTTAGTCTGGCTCACCCGCCATCCCGAGCTGTTCTCGTCTGCCGTGTGGAAACGCGACCCGCGCGGCGCGTATCCGGCCATCGATGAATCGGACCAGGGCCTGTATCAATACATCCGGGAGTTCTTTGCCGAGTGGTTCATTCAGCATGATCGCCCGGACCATACCGACATGCGCAAGGTGGTACACAGCTACTTTACCCCGAAACAGCAGGAGATGTGGCGGCCCATGGTCATCGACGCCGTGAATGTGCTCCTGGACGAAGCGGAGGAAAAGGGCTGGATGGATGTCATGCATGACTTTGCCACGCCCTTGCCGTTGTTGGTCATCGCCCAGATGATGGGCATGCCCAACCAGGACCGCAAGTTTATCCGGGCGTTGGCGGAAAAACTCCTGTTCATCGGGCGGGGCGAAATGGACCGTATGAAGCCGCTCTCCGAAGGCATTCAGGAGTTGCAGGAGTATCTCGGCCCCATTGTGGCCGAGCGCATCGACAACCCGGGCGATGATCTCTTGTCGGTGTTGGCGCGCGGGGAGAAAATGGGGGTGTTCAGCCGCGATAAAGTGGTGGCCAACGCGATTCTGCTGCTGCTGGCGGGACATGAAACGACGATCAATCTGATTTGCAACGGCACCCGGGCGTTCATGCAGCATCCGGAGCAATGGGACAAATTCAAGCAGAATCCGGCGCAGCTGATGAAATCGGCGACGGAAGAGTGTCTGCGCTACGACGCGCCCGTGAAGTCGATCTCACGCATCGCGGCCGAAGATGTCGAGATGCGTGATGGCAAGGTCATCAAGGAAGATGAGCGCATTCGCTGGTTCATCACGTCCGCCAATCGCGATCCGGAGCAGTTCCCGGAGCCAGATACGTTTGATATCGAACGCTATCCGAACCTGCATGTGGCCTTTGGCTCGGGCATCCACCATTGCCTGGGCGCAACCCTGGCACGCTTGGAAGGGCAAGAGGCGTTCAAAGCCTTGGCGCAGCGATTTGATGCCTTGCATTTACAAACGGAGGAGATAGAATACCAGCCCAGTATTTCCTTCCGGTCGATCAAGAGCATGCCGGTGACGTGGAGCTAGATCCGCAAAGGCCTTGAAGGCGCACACCGCGGGGAGGGTGCCGCGCGTGTCCTTCAAGGCTCCGGTTGATCAAACATGGGCCGGTAGCATGGAAGTAGGAGACCATCATGGCTCTACGCGTAACGGTAGACCACAACGTCTGTGTCGGCCAAAGGTCGTGTGAAAACTGTGCGCCGAATACCTTTTTTATCAACGAGGCGGGACAGTCGGAAGTCAAGGATCCGAACGGCGACCCAGAGGAAAAAGTCTTAGAAGCGGCGGAACAATGCCCCGTCAGCGCCATTCTCGTGGAGGATGCCGAAACGGGAGAACGGTTGTTTCCGTAATGGTCTTGGAGCCGCGAGGAGACACGAAGATCATGTCGTGCTTCGTGTCCTTCGTCAGGGGAGGATTGGTATGTAATCCTGTGTGCTTTGATGCCTGGCCAGGTCGGCGCCACCCGTTCATGCCGCATGTTCGCACATCCGCTTTCACCGCGTTGCCGCGTCCGTTTTCTCCTGGTCTTTGCATGCGAGAGTGCACAGCAAAACCCAACCTTTGCATAGGAACTGGAGGCGTTATGGCAACGACATTCAGCGAAGATCTGTTTACCGGAGAGATGCTCAACGATCCCTACACCTACTTTGCCCAGATGCGGGAAGAAGACCCCGTGCACTGGAATGAGAAGTACGAATTGTGGCTCATTACGCGCTATGACGATTTGGTCTGGCTCACCCGTCATCCGGAGCTGTTCTCAAACGCCGTGTTCAAACGCGACCCGCGGGAGCCATACCCCACGATCAACGAATCGGACCTCGGGCTGTATGAATATGTGCGGGATTTCTTCGGCAGCTTTTTCATTCAACACGATCGCCCGGACCACACCGACATGCGCAAGGTGGTGCACAGCTACTTTACCCCGAAACAGCAGGAGATGTGGCGGCCCATGGTCATCAGCGCCATCAAACAACTCCTGGACGAGGCCGAGGAACGGGGGTCGATGGATGTCATGCATGACTTTGCCACGCCCCTGCCGCTATTGGTCATTGCGCAGATGTTAGGCATCGAATACCAAGACCGTAAGTTCATTCGGTCCTTGTCCGAAAAGCTCCTGTTCATCGGCCGGGGTGAAATGGACCGCATGCAGCCGGTCACCGAAGCGATCCATGAGTTGCAGGAGTATCTTGGTCCCATCGTCGGCGAGCGCATTGCCAATCCCGGCGATGATCTCCTGTCGGTGTTGACACGAGGTGAGACAACGGGCGTGTACAGCCGCGATCAGGTCATCTCCAACGCCATCTTGCTGTTGTTGGCGGGACACGAAACGACGATCAACCTGATCTGCAACGGCACGTTGATGTTCATGCGCCATCCGGAGCAATGGGAAAAATTCAAGCAGGATCCGGCGAAGCTCATGAAATCAGCGACGGAAGAATGTCTGCGCTACGATTCCCCCGTCAAGTCCATCACGCGCATCGCGGCGGAAGATGTTGAGATGCGGGACGGCCAGGTCATCAAGAAAGATGACCGCATTCGGTGGATCATTTCCTCGGCCAATCGCGACCCGGAGAAATTCCCCGAACCGGATACATTTGATATCGAACGCTATCCGAACCTGCACGTGGCCTTTGGCTCGGGTATTCACCACTGTCTGGGCGCCACCCTGGCGCGGCTCGAAGGGCAAGAGGCGTTCAAGGCATTGGCGCAGCGGTTCAACAACTTCAATCTGGAGATCGACGAGATCGAATACCAGCCGAGCATCACATTCCGCTCGATTAAAACCATGCCAGTAACCTGGAACTGATTCGCCAAGCCCTCCTCGCCAGCAAGGCGGAGGAGGGCTTTTTACCGCAACGTTTCGGATGTCGATCGGGAAAAGATACTAGCTGGCTCGGACTTCAGACTGAAATCCTTCACTATTGTGTGAGCCGTCTCAAAAGGGTTTGTTTTTTGAATGTCCGCAGCGGCAAAGGGCGACAGCCGGCCGATCTGAGACATCAAACGTATTCCCCTCGGCGTCCTGCAGAACGCAGGCTCCCGTGACCCGGTAGGGTCCGTTATCTAAGGCGACAATCGTGACCTCACTCATTCCTCATCTCCCTTGCTGTTGCGTTCGGCACCATACAACCTGTCCGCATCGCGATTCTCAAAAGCTGAATGACTCTCAGTCTGACAGTCTGCCTGAGTAGCGCCTCATCTACAAGTCAAAAATGTTCTCCGCCCGATGCAGCCTTGCAGGTTCCGGCATGCCGCGGCGCATTGAAGCCAAAGCCATATACCGGCGATGGCACGATGTAGGAAGCGGATCCCTTTTTCATTCTGTCATTCTGCATTCTGCATTCTGCATTCTGCATTCATTTGTGTTTGTCGTATACGCCCTGCTATGCTACTTGGGAAATGCAAAGAACCGCGCAAATGGCACACCGTTGCAGAGGAGGACATGCCATGCCAGCCAGGACAGGAGACGCATACATCGCCGGCCTCCGGGAGCAAGCGGCAGAGATCTACATTCATGGCGAACACGTGAAAGATGTCACCACGCACCCCGCCTTACGCAATGGGGTGCGCACTCTGGCGGGCCTGTATGACATGCAGTATGATCCAGCCCGGCAGGACGATATGACGTACCTATCGCCCACAACCGGCGACCGTGTCGGGCTCTCCTTTATTACCCCACAGACCATCGGCGACTTGGAACGGCGCCGCACGATGATGACCCACTGGGCCCGCGCCGGGTGCGGCATGTTGGGGCGTGCACCCGATTTCATGAACGTCACCATCATGGCTATGGCGGCCGCCGGGGATTATTTTGCCCAAAACCGTCTGGAATTCAAAACCAACATCCAGCGCTACTACGAATACATCCGGGAGAACGACATCGTTCTCACCCATACCCTGGTCAACTTGCAACGCAACCGTGGTTCCTTGAGCGGCACTCTGGAAGACCGCACCGATGTCGCCCTCTCCGTGGTGAAGGAAACCGACGCCGGAATCATCGTCCATGGCCCCCGCGTCTTGGCAACTCTCGGCCCTCTGGCTGACGAGATCGCCGTGTATCCGGCCAGGAATCACCAACTTCCCCCGGAAGCTCTAGGGCGCTATTCCTTCGCCTTTGCCATTCCCTGCAACACGCCCGGCCTCAAATTTCTCTGCCGCGAGACGTTCGATTTGGACCGGTCGCGCTTCGATCACCCACTCGGGTCGCGCTTCGAGGAGATGGACGCCATCGTGTTCTTTGACCATGTGCTCGTCCCATGGGAACGGGTCTTCCTGCTGGGCGATGTGGCGTTGTGCAACAATCTCCCCACCGCGACGAATCGCAATAGCCACTCGGGTCACCAAGTCGTGAGCAAGAATGTGGTCAAGTGCGAATTCATCCTCGGCCTGGCCAACCTCATGGTGCAAACCCTCGGCTCCGCCCAGCTCACGCATGTGCAGCAGATGCTGGCCGAATTGATCGAAAATCTCGAAATCACCAAAGCCTGCCTGCGCGCTTCCGAGGCCGAGGCCCGCATCGACCAATGGGGCGTCATGTGCCCGGCGCACATCCCCCTGCAAGTGGCGCGGAACCTGTTCATTCGGATGTACCCCAGGATGGCGGAAATTCTGCACCTCCTCGGTTCCAGCAGCCTCATGGCTCTGCCGACCGAGGCGGATTTGCACGGACCACTGGCGCCGGAGCTGCACGCGTATCTGGATACCGACACTGCGTCCGCGGAAGCGCGCATCAAGCTGTTTCGCCTAGCCTGGGATACCTGCTGTAGCGCTTTTGCCTCACGGCAAGTGCTATACGAGCGATTCTTCGGGGGGGAGACGATTCGCAACTCCGTCATCCTGGACACGCTCTATGATAAGGAGCCCATGACGGCATGGGTGCGGGAGTTTTTGGAGCAGGGGTAACGGCA
>CBCXVS010000066.1:0-3636 GCA_965178525.1 uncultured bacterium
TAACGACTTTTGCGACCTGCCTCAGTCTGTCATCGACCTCTATGATCGGAGTCTGTTGATCATTCGCACCCAGGTGGACCACGACGGCGGCATCATCGCCGCCAACGATTCCGACCTGCGCTTTCTGGTGCACGGGCTGGAGACCTATTCGTATGTCTGGCCCCGAGATGGCTGTTATATCGCCCACGCGCTGGACCAGGCGGGCTTTGCCTTTCTGGCGGCGCAGTTCTATGACTTTTGTAAAGACGTGATCTTCTACGCACCGGGAGACGAGGGCAACGTCTCATCCCGAGAGCACGCCTATATGCTTCACAAGTACACGCCGGACCGGCTCCTGGGCTCCAATTGGATAGCCATGGTCGACGACAAGAGCGCGTTTCTGCCGATTCAAGAGGACGAGACCGCGATTATTCCCTTCGTTCTCTGGAAGCGTTACCTCAAATTCCGGGACATCGAGAATGTCGGGAATTGGTTTCGCCCGTTGCTCATCCACACCGCCAATTTCTTGTGTGAGTTCCGGGACACGCACACGGGTCTCCCGGCTCCATCCTTCGACTTGTGGGAAGAACATCGAGGTATTTACTCGTACACCACCGCCACGGTGTGGGCGGGCTTGACGTCTTCCGCCCACTTTGCGCGCCTGTTTGGTGAATTGGATCTGGCCGAAAAATATGAAGCGGCGGCAGCCGACATCAAGCGCGCCGGCGACCGCTACTTGTACGATGAAAACGAGGGCCGATTCCTCAAGAAAGTTGAGATTTCTGCGGACGGTGAGGTGACGCCTGATCTGACGGTGGACGCGAGTCTATACGGTCTGTGGTACTTCGGGATGTATGAGCCGCGGGATCCCCGAATCGAGCGGACCATGCAGGCCGTTTCGGAACGGCTGACGTGTCACACGGAGATCGGGGGAATCGCCCGGAAGCAACTCGACCACTATCACTGGGATTCGGACGTCAAGACGGGGCGCGACCGTATCCCCGGGAACCCGTGGATCATCACGACGCTCTGGTTAGCGCAGTATGAGATCGCCAAGTCGCAGTCGCTCGAAGAGCTGTGAGCCGCCATTCCGATTCTGGAGTGGGCTTGCGACCGCGCCCTGGGCAGTGGGGTCCTGCCGGAGCAAGTGCACCCGTTGACCGGCGCCCATGTCAGCGTATCGCCGCTGACCTGGAGCCATGCGACTTTTGTGTTAGGCGTGCGCGAATATATAGAAAAGTATGAAGCGCTGAGCCGCAAAACGTGAGCCGGCGATTGGTTCCCTTAGAAGCCAACAATGCGTGCGGCTTCTACAATCTCACCCTATTCCTTTAGCCTGTTGGCCCGGGCCCATCTTTCCTTCAGAGCTTTCAGGTAAGCCCAACATGTGTCGCCACCATAGCCGTGTGGAAAAAACGCTTGAAATGCGAGGGCGGTCTCGACGTATGCAACCCAGGGGGAGCGGGAAGGGTTGGTCGGTTCGACGAGGGCAGCGGAGACCCTTGCAGCCAGTCTCTACATGGAGCTATGCTTGCTCATTCTGCGCACATACTTACTTGCATACTAGGGAGGAAAGGCGTGATGAAGATTGCCCAGATTGCCCCGCTCGACGAGAGCGTGCCTCCGAAGTACTATGGCGGCACCGAACGGGTCGTGTCCTATCTGACGGAAGAACTCGTGCGCCAGGGCCATGAGGTCACTTTGTACGCCAGCGGGGATTCGGTCACGCAAGCGCGGCTGGTGGCTATGCGCTCGCGTGCGTTGCGTCGGGATAAGGAATGCCAGAATGACCTGATCCGCCTGATCCATCATGTCGTGATGCTCGACCAGGTGTTTCACGATGCAGCGGCCTTTGACTTGCTGCATTTTCATATTGATGCCCTGCATTTTCCGCTCGCCACACGGTCGCGCACGCCGACCCTGACGACGTTGCACGGCCTGTTGGATATGCCGGATTTGGCCCCCTTGTATCGGACTTTCCGCACCTCCCCGTGTACCATGGCCTGCCCCAGGAACTCTACACGTTTCGCGCAGAACCGGGCCGCTATCTGGCCTTTCTGGGCCGCATCTCGCCGGAGAAGCGGCTCGACCGGGCGATCGAGATGGCGCAGCGGGTGGGCATGCCGCTGCGCATTGCGGCCAAAGTGGACCGGGCCGACCGGGAGTATTTTACGGACGTGATCCAGCCCCTGATCAAGGGCCCCCTGGTGGAGTTCGTGGGGGAAATCGGGGAGTCTGAAAAGAGCAACTTTCTCGGCCAAGCCGCGGCTCTGCTCTTTCCCATCGATTGGCCGGAACCGTTTGGGCTGGTGATGATCGAAGCCCTGGCTTGTGGTACACCGGTGATCGCGTATCGTTGCGGCTCCGTGCCTGAAATCATCGAGGACGGGGTGAAGGGTTTTATTGTTGACAGCATCGACGAGGCGGTGCAAGCTATAGAATGCCTCTCGACCTTGAGCCGGCGACGGTGCCGGCAGGCATTCGAGGAACGCTTTGCAGCGGCGCGTATGGCGCGGGATTATCTGGGTATTTATAAGTCCCTGGCGGCGGAGCGGCACGTCATGACACTGACGTAAGGACTCCAGACATCCGGGATGGCATCACTTGTGAGGCCGTAACAGCCCGGCAGCGTTGGTATGCAAGGCCAGGACTGTATCGATCGAGGACGTCACTTATGGTGCTGGACGAGAAAAACATTGCGTCAGAAGATATCATCCGCGTTGAGGGAGAATACTATATTCTCGCCACCTCCTCTCTGGCGGACAATCGCAACCGAGTCCTGAAGCACGGCGACACCTTCGCGTTATTCGACCGCTATGGCGATATCCAGCCTGTCGGCCTAGGGGAACAAGGCCTGTATCATACCGGCACGCGCTTTCTCAGTCGTCTGGAACTGCGGTTGGGCGACGTCCTCCCCCTGCTGTTGAGTTCCACGGTGGATGAGGAAAACGCCGTGCTGACAGTGGACCTGACCAATCCGGATCTCCAGGTCGATGCGCAGCTCTTCATGCCCCGCGACACCCTGCATCTGTTGCGGTCCACATTCCTATGGGACGGGACCTGTTACGAACGCATTGTCGTCAGGAACTACGCGCTTGAGGCCTTCGAAGTCACCCTGTCTCTGCGGTTTGACGCCGGTTTTGCGGATATTTTTGAAGTGCGCGGGATGAAGCGGCAGCGCAAGGGCACGTTTCTGGACCGCGTCGTCGACGAGAACAGCGTCGTGCTCGGGTATGAAGGCTTGGACGGCGTCATACGGCGCACACGGTTCGAGTGCTCCCCCAGTCCACAGGAGGTCTCGGCGCATGAGATGCGGTTTACCATCCGGCTGCGGCCGCACGAGGAGGAAGTGGTGTTTCTCACCATCTCCACCGAGATTGCGGCGGCAGCCTCGCCGCGTCTGGTCTATGACGCGGCCTTGACGCAGGCCACCCAGGCGCTACGGCGCTACGAGCAGTCCGAGTGTGCGATCTCCACCTCCAATGAACCCTTCAATGACTGGTTGCAACGCGCCCAGGCCGATATGCACATGATGATTACGGAGACGCCCGAGGGGCCGTACCCCTACGCCGGCGTACCCGAATGGCCTTAAGTGAAGCTCTAACTGCTGGTCGTATCAACGGTTGACCCAACACATGAGGGGGTTTTGTCATGAGG
>CBCXVS010000066.1:4441-28011 GCA_965178525.1 uncultured bacterium
GAGCAGGCCCCTGCCCGCATGGAAAAGCGCCAGCAGCCGGGCCACGGGAAAGCCACCGCCGGGCGGTTGTTCGCCGGGCGGGCCGACCTCGTCTTGCCACACCGGGGTATCGGGCCTGGCGCCCCCGGAGGCCTCGACGAAGAAAACGCGATGGCCATGCCAGCGCCCGTCCTCCAAGGCCGTCGGCCGGGCCGACTGGCCGACGCGTTCGCAGAGGTGGTCCAGCACGCCTCCAGGCAGCTGGGTAGGAGCCGGGCAGGAGGCCGAGGCACTGGAGTAGCCACCCGTTCAGTGCGGGAGATGACGGCAGGCGGCATGGCCAGGGAGAAGTTGCCCCAGAGAGGCCTGGACGGTGACGACCGGATGGAGGAGGCGGTCGCGCCACTCGGTATAGCCGACCGCCTCACACGCCGCCGGAATGGCCTCGGATGGGAGGTGGGCGGCGCAGTCGGCCTGGAGGCGTTGCAGCCGGGGGGTGATACGGGATATCCGGAGCGCTTCTCCTGTCAGTGGGGGGAATGAAGGCCCTCATCATGAGAGGGGAGTCGGTCTCAGGCAATCGGCGTAACTGCTTCATCAAGAAAGGAGTTGGCTTGACTTAAGGCCATTCGGGACACGCCCCAGAAAATCTCCGACACCATGAAAGACCTGCTGCATCGTAACGCCTCGGGGAAACCCGACGGACAGGGCGAGGCACGTTTGGAATATCTCCGCGGCAGCCGGGTCCACGAGGGCGCCGGGAACAACTACCGCACACGTGCGCATCTCCTTGGCGACGTCGTGCACTCGGCGCCCTACTATGTTGGGGAGCCGCCTTTTTACCCGAGCTTCGCTCCCGGCTACGCCGCTTTCCGCGATGCTTACAAGACCCGTACCAAGATGGTCTATATTGGCGCCAACGACGGCATGTTGCATGGCTTTGACGCCACCAGCGGAGAGGAAGCCCTGGCCTATGTGCCTCGCGCTGTCTTTGCCAACCTCAGCGAGTTGACCTCCCCTGGATATGTCCATCGCTACTACGTCGATGGTTCTCCGACGATAGGCGACGCCCATGGCGACTTCGGCTTATTACGCTGCGACTCCGGCTCGCCCTGCTGGCGTTCCGTGTTGGTCAGTGGCCTGCGCCACGGCGGTCAGGGGGTATTTGCGCTGGATGTCACCAATCCCGAGGACTTTGATGAGGACAACGCCGGGAAGCTCGTCCTGTGGGAGTTCACCGACGGCGACAACTCGGATCTGGGCTACACCTATAGCCAACCCTCGATCGTCCGCATGGCCAATAATCGCTGGGCCGCGGTATTCGGTAATGGCTACAACAACACCGAGGCGGATGCCGATGTCAGCTCCACCGGCCATGCGGTGCTCTACATCGTTTTTCTCGACGGCGGGCTCGATGGCCTGTGGACCGAGAACATAGACTACATTAAGATCGATACCGGGGTCGGAACGGATAAAGTGCTCAATGGGCTGGCGACCCCGGCCGTGGTGGATATCGACGGAGATTATACGGCGGACATCATCTATGCGGGGGACTTGCAGGGCAATCTGTGGCGCTTCGATGTCCGCAAGAGCGATCCTGCGCAATGGAAAAATCCAGGGGCGCAGCTCTTGTTCAATGCCAATGCGAAACCCATCACGACACGCCCGGAAGTGGGGATTCACCCCCAAGATCCAGAGGGCCTTTTGATTTACTTTGGCACCGGGAAATACCTCGAACAGACTGACCATACAACGGCAGGCGTGCCGACCCAAACCTTTTACGCCATCTGGGACGAGGACACCACGGCAACCGATGTGCCGCACAACACATTACGTCAGCAGACATTGGAAGGACTCGCAAACGGCGCCCGGGTCACCAGTAACCACGCGACCGATTGGACCCAACATGCCGGGTGGTATATGGACCTCGAAACGCCGGGCGAACGGTCTGTAAGCCGGTCAGTACTGCGCAACGACCGGATTATCTTCACGACCTTCATTCCCGATGCGCAAGTGTGTGGAACGTCAGGCACCGGGTGGTTGATGGAACTTAACGCCTTTTCGGGCAGCCGGTTGGACTTTCCTCCCTTTGATCTCAATGGGGATCACAAGTTCGACGATCAAGACCTAGTCGACTTTAACAGCGAGAAGGTCGCCATCAGTGGCCTCCCGTCTCCTGAAGGCATTCTTTCCACCCCAGCTATTCTCACCGCCGGAAAATTTGAGCAGAAATATAGTGGCGGTTCTTCAGGCAAGGTCTTCGTGACCACGGAGAACCCCGGCCCTGGCGCCCGTGGCCGTCAAGCCTGGCGCACGTTGCCCTGACCTCCTGCCCCCGGCGTGGGTCGCAACGCCGGGGATACCCTTCGCCTCACTTCTCGCTTGCTTCCGGCGGACCAACAGGCTCACAATACCCACGACAAGCATAACTATAGATGGTAGGGGGCGCCCTACCTACGTGAGGATATACAAGACATGGAACAGATAGCCGACGCGGTCATCATCGGAGCAGGGGTCATGGGCGCGAGTACAGCCTTTCAACTCGTGCAGCGCGGCGTCAAGCGCGTCGTGGTACTGGAGAAAAGCACGGTGGCGGCAGGGTCAAGCGGCAAATCGTCAGCGCTCGTGCGCATGCACTACACGTTCTTGCCCGAGGCGCGGCTCGCGCTCACCTCATTGCGCTGGTTCCAAGAGTGGCAGGACCGCGTGGGCGGCAGTTGCGGTTTCACCAAAACCGGCTTCTTTCGGCTCGTTGAACCGGACAAGTCACACTTGCTGCGGCAGAACGTTGAGCGCTTACGCCGTATCGGCGTCAACACGCAACTCATTTCCAGCGATGAGTTGCGGGCGCTCGACCCGGATACCGCGACCCATGATGTCGACGTGGCAGCGTACGAGGCGGATTCCGGCTATGCCGATGGTCACGCGACGGCAACCGCCTTTATGGAAGCGGCGCGCCGCGGTGGCGCCACTTTGCGACAAGGCGTCACCGTGACTGGCTTCCAAATACGGGGAGATTCCATCCAGGGCGTGGAAACGAGCGCCGGCACCATTGCCACCCCACTCGTGATCTCCACCGCCGGACCTTGGTCTGGCCCCTTGCTGCGACGCATTGGCGTGACTCTGCCCTTGGTGCCGTCACGTCATCAAATCATGATCCTCGAACGTCCCCTGGACCTGCCGCCGTCGCATACCTATATTGCCCCGGGCTCGCTCTACTTCCGGCCCGATGCAGCCGGGCTGACGCTGGTAGGCTACGGACCGGGGGAAGATCATGTCGATCCGGACGCCTACCGCGATGCGGTCGATGATCGTCATCAGATAGAAGGCGGCACGCGTATGGCCCAGCGCATCCCTGCCATGGAGCGGGCCGGTATGCGCCGTGGCTATGCCGGCTGTTACACGGTCACGCCGGATGGCAAGCTGATCATCGATCAGGCGCCGGGCATCACGGGTCTCTACATTGGCGCCGGTTTCAGCGGCACGGGCTTTAAAATCTCGCCCGCCGTCGGCATCGCTCTGGCCGAACTCGCCACTCAGGGTCAGGCCACCACCGTAGACGTGACGCCGTTCAGCGCCACGCGATTTGCCGAAGGGCGTATGCTGCGCTCGCAGTTCGAATATCTGGATCGGCCCTATGATCCGGTGGGGACGACAAGCGGCAGCCAGTTCCGGCCCGACACCAGCTTGGATCGGTAGCCCTATCCCTGCAGTTTGCGGAAAATGTTGGCGGTTTCCTTGGGGTCTGGATTATCGACTTGAACGGAGACCATGTCAACACCGGCTTCCTCCAGAGCGGCGATGCGCTCAACACACGCTTCCACCGGCCCGGCAAAGTAGAGACTATCCACCAGCGCATCGGGCACGGCTTCGGTGCCCACGGCGCGGCCGCCTTCGTCCCAAGCCTGACGGATCGTGCGGACGGCTTCTTCATAGCCCAAACGGGTCAGCTGTTCGCGGTAGAAATCACCCATGTTGGTGACGTAAAACGCCACGTGCGCCTTGTTATCTAACCGAACGTTGTCCACGTTCTGCGTCACTGTGACCGCTCCGGGCGAACGCACGGTGAGGCTGTGTGGATCGCGGCCAGCTTCCCGCGCCATCTGGCGAAACGTGGTGATTTCCTGACCGAGCTGCGGTAACGGAATCATGACGGGCATCCATCCATCCGCAATCGCTGCAGTTTGGGCCACACTCTTCGGCGTCAGCGAGGCGATATAGATCGGAATATGGTTGCGTACGGGCGAGAAGCGCAAGCGGAAACCGCGCTGCAGATTGAACACCTTCCCCTCATATTTCAGGGGTTCTCCCGACAAAATCAGACGAATAATGTCCACATACTCCCGTAAGCGAGTCAAGGACGGCTGGAAGGGAACGCCATGCCAGTGCTCGATGACACGGTGCCCACTGGTGCCAAGGCCGATGATCATACGGCCATGGGACACTTCATCAAGCGTGGTAAAATGTTGGGCCAGCGCGGCCGGTGTGCGGGAATAGATGTTGACAATACCCGTGCCCAGTTGGATGCGCTCCGTTTCACGGGCAAACAGCGCCAAAATGGTAAAACAATCCCGCCCCCACGCTTCCGGAACCCAGACGGTATCGACGCCCGCCGCATCCGCCAGGCGGGCGTAAGCGCAGGCATCATCATAGTCAAGAGCACCTTGCCAATTAAACCCGATCGATAATCGTGCCATGTCGCGTTCCTTTTCGTATGCCGGCTTCGCCGTTCACGGTCATCGTGCTGAAGCAGGGATTATACCTATTTTCCACAGACTTTCCCCAGCTTCTCCCCACCGTTTTCCCCGCTCAGGTCACAACGTTGCGCTTTATGGATGCTCTGCGAGACGCATGAATTGAGCCCCGTCCCACACGAAGCGTGTTTCGCCTCGGCGCCCCTCATGCTGCCATACCGCCACAATGTGGGGACGTCCTTGGGCCTGCAACGTGACTGTCAGGGTCTGTAACACGCTGCTAGGCGCCATGGCAGCGGTAGCCGGCTCGGCAATCATAGGATACGACGTCCCCTGGCTGAGCACGACACCATAGCAGTGTCCTTCATCATCCGCATGCCGATAGACAAACAACACGTCCTGCGGCACGCCCGTGGCGCGGGCATCGACAAACCGCAAGCTGAGGATGACATCCCTCGGGGTGAAAAGCGGAGGGAATGACGCCGCCGGCTTCACACGGGCCGTTGGCAACCGCACCGGGAGACCGAGTTCAGCGGCGCGGCTAAGGTGTGTCAGGCTGCGTTGACGATAATCGTTGCTCTGCGCGGTCTGTGCGCCTGCCCGTTGCCAAAGCGCGAGTCCCATGAGGAGATGCGCCGCACTGTTGTCCGGTTGCAGCGCCAGGACATGTTGCAGACTCTTCTGGGCGCGTTGCCAAGGAGACGCACGCCATAGAAATGGGAACTGCGCCGGCGCTTTCTGCATCGACAGATAGCCCTGCGCCGCACCGATGAGGGCGCGCACTTTCGTCTGCCGTCCGCCGATTTCATAGGCTTTGGTAAAGGCTTTGACAGCGGTAGCGAGCCGCTGCTCACGTCGGTCGCCCGGATATTCATGCCGCGCCTGGTGCAGCACCGCATGGCCCCGCTCGATGTGCTCGGACGCGGTTTCTAGCGCTCCGGACGGCACGGCGGCCAGGAGCATCCACAGCCATCCCAGGATAGCGAGCTGGGCCATACGGACATATCTCCGGTTTGCCAGGAATCGACGTAGACGACCGGCATGTGTGGCGTCATGCTCCTGTGTCGTTATAGGGGTATTTCTTCTGCTCACAAGATGTTATCCTTAAATGAAGAGTGTGAGCATATTGAAGCGTCGTGCAGTAGGCCTCGAGCGGCTCCCGTTATCGGTCGCATCATCTCACCTCCCTGAACCGAACGCTGGATATACGAAGCCGGCACATAAACCGAGGAAGAAAGTCAGCACACCATGTACATTCGCACCGCAGCCCCCCTGTGTCAGCTCTGTGACCAGGCCGAAGCCGCAGGCGTCTTCGCCCTCGACGTTGAATTCATCCGCGAACACTCCTATATTCCGAAGCTTGCGCTGATTCAAATCGCCGTCGATGACATCTGCGCCATCATCGATCCACTCGAAGTTAACGATCTCTCGCCCTTACTCGAGCTGGTCTGCTCGCCGCATATCGTCAAAATTCTCCACGCCGCGACCCAGGATATGGAAGTCTTGTATTGGCGTTCCAATACACCGCCGGCGGGGATTTTTGACACGCAGATTGCCGCTGCGATGGTAGGATTGGGCGAACAACTATCATATAGCAACCTGGTTGAACGCCTGCTGGGGGTTTCCCTCTCCAAGGAGGAAAGTTATTCGGCCTGGCTGCAGCGCCCGCTAACCGCGGCACAGTTAGAATATGCGCTGAACGATGTACGCTATCTGCCCGATCTCCATGCCATTCTCTCATCGCGCCTGCAAGCCATGGACCGGACAGCCTGGGCATACGAGGAATTTCGCAAATTCGAAGCGATCGATCGCTACCAGCGCGATCCCCGCACCCTCTTTCGCCGCATCCGCCGTGGCAATAATCTCTCGCCGGCCGGTCTGGCTATCTTACGTGAGTTAGCGGCATGGCGGGACCAAGAAGCCCAAGAGCGGGACAAGCCGCCTGGGAGTATCGTGAACGATAACCAATTGGTTGACATCGCCCGTAAGGCCCCGCGCACGCTGAGTGATCTGCAGCGGTCTCGCGGGCTCTCATCACGTCTGATCGAGCGCTCGGCCCCAGCCATCCTCACCATGGTCGAACGTGGCTTGACCGTCGCTCAAGATGAGCGGCCTCAACCCGTGCGTGGGCACCGGCAAACGCAGGCGGAAAAAGTCATAGTGCGCTTTCTCGATGCGTGTTTAAAGGCCCTGTGTGCCCGTGAAAAACTCCCGGTCTCGTCGGTCGCCAACCGCAGCGACTTGGAAACCCTGGTGCGCCGGTATCGGCAGGGCCGCTTGGCAACCGCCGGGTGTCCAGTCCTAGAAGGCTGGCGCGGCGCCCTCATCGGTCAAGAATTGCTTGCGGTGCTCGAAGGGCAGATGCACGTTGCGCTTGATCCACATACCGGGGAAGTCGTCTTCACCCCGCAACCGGCCATGCACTAACCTAACCTACCGCCGCCCCTTTTTTCAAATAAGCTTTCGCACCCTACGCCACCCAATTCGTCCATGGCGTCAGGAAGAAACGCGCGCCAGCCGCAATATATTTTTCGACATTCCGATGACAGACTTCTGCCGGCGTATACGAGCAGATCGCATTGTGCCAGAATCGCCATCGTCAGGCAAGTCTCCGCGTCTTTCCGGAGCTGAGAGCTAACAGCTGAGAGCTAACAGCTAAAACGGGGTTAGATCTGCGGCCGTTCGCCAAACACCGGGCCGGTATCCCGCGAGCGCTTAAACTCGAAGAATCCGGGCATGCGGCCAGCCGTGACCATGGCATCCCACATGCGCACTGCGTCGTCCCCGCGGGGCGCCGGGCTGAAAACCGGCCCGAAAAATCCCGGTCCCTCGCCACTATCGAGAACGATGAGCGGCACGCCAACATCCGTGCCAGCCTTGGCTTTGGCCTGATCCATATCGGCGTCGATCACCCGATCCCATGATTCATCGTCGGCTGCAGCAGCGAGAGCGGTGGGCAACCCGGCCTCCTGCAAGGCCGCTTCGAGCGTCGCCTTGTCGCCAACATTTTCCTCGTCGTGATGCCGACGGGTCCCCGCTGCCGTATAAAACTTACCGATCCCGTCGTTGCCATGGGCCTCACGCACGGCCGCCGCCACCCGCAAGGCTCGCAGTCCCATCGCATGGCTGGACCGAAACCGTTCAGGTATGTCACGGCCCTCGTTGATCTTTTTTAGGCTAAACAACTTCCAGTTCACCCGGATGCTCTTTTGCTGGGCCACGTCCACCATCCAACGCGACGTAATCCAGCACCAAGGACACACCACATCCCAGTAGAATTCGACCGTGTCTTGTGTATCGGACATGGATTCGCTCTCCTCTCCTTCCGTGACAGATCATCACACCGCGTCCATTCGCGTGCGTATCATCGTTATCTAACGAACAACGAGCCGTGTTTACTCCCTCACGCTGCCTCTGTCAAGCATGATGCAGACGTAGGGTCTGGGGCGAGAGTAGATGCCAGAACGGCGACATGTCAACACGTCAAAATGTTGACGTGTTGACGCCAACGGTTTGGCGCTTGGATGCGCTTGCCATCGCGCACCGTCTATTGGGCAGACTGCAATCCTCTCTGGGCAGTTGTAGGACAGTCGTCCTAGAGAGCTGGACAGAACAAGCCGCCTAGACCGTTTTACCGACGAGATGGTAGTTGGTACAGAACTTGCTCTCTGTTCCACTTTAGTAAAGAAGGAGCCACCCCTGGCACATACTAATCTGGCTTGTTAGCATTTCCAGGAAGGATCGATTTTCGGCGATTGAACGGTAGAAGGAGAGATCGGTACTTCAGCACACCTTGGTGCTCCGCCACTCCGCATCGCCTGCTGCCGCCCGTAGCGCACCCATGGGTTCCAGCATCTTCGGGGGCCCTCAGCACCAGTCCCTCGCTTGTCCGGCTCGCTCCCGTTGACGTTGTACGTGTCATCTCTCCACACCGACATTCTGAGTGAATCCTGCACGATGCACGACAGCCCATCCCCCGTGCATCGGCTTAGATATCAGAGGTCGCTATGAGCATACTCGAAAAGATCGACGCGCATCTGCACACCCATCGCATGGACACCTGGGAAGGGACCTTTCGCGACTATCTGCCCATGGTCATCGAGCAGTCCGCTCTGGCCCAGCGCGCCCATACCCGACTCTACAACATGATTAAAGCTGCCGGCGTCCACGTGGACGAGGCCAAGAAGGAACACTACGCCTTTTTCGAGCACGAGCTCTTCGGCATCGACGAACCCCTGGCGCGGGTGGTGGAGTATTTTAAAGCCGCCTCCTTGGGCTCCGATGTCGGCCGGCGCATCTTGCTGCTCTACGGCCCGCCGTCGTCGGGCAAAAGCCAGTTGGTCATTTTGCTCAAACGCAGTCTGGAGGCGTACACGCAAACCCCGGAGGGCGCCGTCTATGCCATTGCCGACTGTCCGCAGCAGGACGACCCGCTGCTGCTCCTGCCGCACCCGCTGCGCCACGACTTTCAGCAGGAAACCGGGGTCTATGTGGAGGGCGACCTCTGTCCGCAATGCGCCCTCAATCTGCGCGAAAAATACCAGGGCGATATCTATCAGGTACCGGTGAAGCGCCTGTTCTTCTCGGAAAAGGAGCGCGTTGGTATCGGCACCTTTGTGCCCTCCGATCCCAAATCGCAAGATATTTCCGAGCTGGTGGGCAGTATCGACCTCTCCACCATTGGCGACTATGGCTCAGAGTCCGATCCGCGCGCCTACCGCTTTGACGGCGAACTCAACATCGCCAACCGCGGCTTGACGGAATTCATCGAGATGCTCAAGGCCGATGAACACTTTCTCTACGTGCTGCTGACCCTGGCGCAGGAAAAGAATATCAAGACCGGGCGCTTTCCCCTGATCTATGCCGACGAGTGTGTCATCTCACACACCAATGAGACGGAATTCAATGAGTTCATGGCGGACAAGAAGTCCGAGGCGCTGCACGACCGCATGATCATGGTGCGCATTCCGTACAACCTGAAGGTGTCGCAGGAGGTGCGCATCTACGAGAAACTGCTGCGGCAGACGAATCTGCAAGGGGTGCATATGGCGCCGCACGCCCTGCGCGTGGCCGCCATCTTCGGGGTGTTGTCGCGCTTGGAAGCGCCGAGCATGAACGGCTTGACGCTGGTGAAAAAGATGAAGCTCTACGATGGCGAGGAGGTCGAGGGCTTCCGGCAAAAAGACGTCAAGATGATCCAGGAACAGACCGAGCGCGAGGGCATGGACGGCATCTCGCCGCGCTTTATTATCAATCGCATCTCGGCCTCGCTCATCAAGCCGGAGGCGCGCTGCGTCAACCCCATTGACGTGCTGCGGGCGGTGAAGGACGGCGTCGAGCATCATGGGCAGTTCAATCAAGCGGAACGGGAGCGCTTAAACAATCTCGTGGCGGATGCGCGCCGGGAATACGATGAAATTGCCCGTACGGATGTGCAAAAAACCTTCTTTATCTCGTTCGACCAGGAAGCACTGACGCTGCTCGACAATTACCTCGATAATGTCGAGGCCTACCTGGATCAGACCAAGCTCACCGATCCGATCACCGGGGAGGACGTGGCGCCGGATGAAAAGCTGATGCGCTCCATCGAGGACAAAATCCAGGTGCCGGAATATGGCAAGGATAGCTTCCGCAATGAGATCTTTCGCAAGGTGGCGATGGCGTACCGGCATGGCGAGACGTTCGACTATACGACGCATGACAAGCTCAAGGATGCGATCGAAAAGCAGCTGTTTGAGGAACGCCGCGATACCATCAAGCTCACCATTACGTCGCGCAGCCCGGATACGGAGCAACTGCGCAAACTCAATCAGGTGTTGGACAATTTGGTCGAGCGCGAGGGCTATTGTAGCGAGTGCGCCAATGAGTTGCTCAAATACGTCAGCAGCTTGCTGGCGCGGGAGAAATAAGCATGTCGCTGCCCTGGGAACTACGTCGGCGCGGGCTCAAAGATAGCTTGCGGCATGATCAGCGGGTGAAGGACGCCATCCGCAAAAACTTGCGCGAGTTGATCAGCGAGGAGGCGATTATCACGTCGGATGGCCGCAAAAAGGTAAAAATTCCGCTGCGCTATCTGGATCAGTACCGCTTCAAGTACGGGCAGCCGCAGCCGGGCGTGGGGCAAGGGTCGGGCGAGCCGGGAGACGTGCTGGGGCGGCAGCCGGGAGAGGGGGATGAACCGGGCGATGGGCCGGCCGGGGACCAACCGGGCGAGCACACCTATGAGGTGGAGGTGCCGCTGGAAGAGCTGACGCAGATGATGTTGGACGATCTGGCCTTGCCGTGGCTGGAGGAGAAACCGGAGCGGCAGGTGACGTCGGTGTCGCACCGCTTTACGGACATCCGCCGCAAGGGCTCGCTGGCCAATCTGGACAAGCGCCGCACCTTGATGAACAACATTCGGCGCAATGCCGCCCGAGGACAGGCGGAGGTGCGGCGGCTGCACGAGGATGACTTGCGTTTCAAGGTCTGGGATGTGCACGAGGAGGTGCAGGCCAATGCCGCGGTCTACATGCTGATGGACTGTAGCGGCTCCATGACCACGCGCAAGAAGTACGTGGCCAAGAGCTTTTTTTTCTGGATGGTGCGGTTTTTGCAGCTGAAGTACCGGCAGGTGGAGACGGTGTTTATCGCGCACGATGTACAGGCGCAGGTGGTGCCGGAGCCGGAGTTTTTTACCCTCTCGAGTGCCGGCGGGACGTGTTGTTCGTCGGCCTACAAGCTGGCGCATGAGCAGATCCAGCAGCACCATCCGGCGCGGAGCTGGAACACCTACCTGTTTCACTTTTCCGATGGCGATAACTGGCCCAGTGATAATGTGACGTGTAAGGAGTGGGTGACAGCGCTCTTGACGCAGTGCACCATGGTCGGCTACGGCGAAATCCGCTATGGCGACGACAGCAGCTTTTACGGCTGGTTGCAGCAGACGGCGACGGTGCCGAGTTCGTTGCAAGGGGTGTTGGAGGGGATTGCGCACCCGCGTTTTCTGCGGGTCACCATTCGTCATAAAGACGACGTGTATCAGGTATTGCGGGATTTTCTGCAACCGCGGGAGGGCAGTCATGTTTGAGGCGCGCCTGGCAGAACTCGAGACCCTAGCTGCGGGAGCAGGGGCTGGATTTTTCCCGACCTCGTTTGAGGTGGTGCCGCACGATATCATGACGGAGGTGGCCGCCTATGGCTTGCCAACGCGGGCGCGGCATTGGTCCTATGGCAAGGTGTATCAGAGCCAGCGCCTCTATGGCACCATGGGGCTGTCGAAGATCTATGAAATCGTGCTCAATAATGATCCGGGCATGGCGTTTTTGCTCGATACGAATCCCGATATTGCCAATCTCTTGGTGGCGGCGCATGTGTTTGGGCATGTCGATTTTTTCAAAAACAACGGGCTCTTTGCGCCGACCAATCGCAACATGATCAATGATGCCATGGCGCACGCTCTGCGCATCGATGGTTATATCGAACGCTATGGCTTGGAGACGGTGGAGCATCTGATGGATATCGGCTTCGCCCTGGACCGCCATATCGACCCGCACGCCGGCCTCAGGCGGCAGCCGTATCCGGAGCGCCGGGTGGTGGAAAAGGAGCGCCTGCCGCAGCCCTATGACGATCTGTTCGAGGCGCCCAGCCCGAGCGTCACGTATGCGGTCGAGGGCGACGCGTTTCCGCCGCATCCGGAGCGGGATCTGTTGTGGTTTCTGAGCACGTATGCGCGGCTCGAAACGTGGCAGCGCGATGTGCTGCAGATCATCCGGGAGGAGTCGTATTATTTTTATCCGCAGTTCCTGACGAAGATCATGAATGAAGGGTGGGCGAGTTATTGGCATGCCGAACTGTTTCACCAGTACCGGGAGGTCTCCCCAGAGGACATGCTGGAATTCGCCCGCCTCCACGCCAGCGTCGTCCATCCCGGCGGGCGCTATGCCATTAACCCCTATTACCTGGGGTATACGGTCTTGGTCGATATCGAAAAACGCTGGGATCAGTTGCACGCCGAAGGGACATCGCCGCTGGCGGGCCGGGAGAAACTCTTTGAGGTGCGGCGCACGGAGGACGACATCTCATTTTTGCGCAATTATTTGACCATCGAATTGGTGCAGAAGCTGGAACTCTTTGCCTATGGCCAGAAGAACGCCGATGCGGCCAAGCCGCAGGCGTCGCAGAGCCAGGATATCGTCATCACGAGTCGCGAACGGGAGGCGGTGCTGGAGGCGCTGCTGGCGCCACGCTACAACTATGGCGTGCCGCATATCGTGGTGCAGGACGTAGCGCAAAACGAACTCTATCTCGCCCATGGGAACCGCGAGACGTCTTTCCTCGATCGGAACTATGCGAAGCAAACCCTGGCCTATATCGCGGAACTCTGGCAGCATCCGGTGCACGTGCTGACCCATGATGAGCATGGCAAAGAGGTGTACCTGACGTCGGTGGCGTAGGGCAGAGGCTTGCAGCAGTGGAAAGATATCAAGATGCCTTGGCGACTCATGTGGAGGGAAATCGAAACTGAATAGCCCTAGAATAATCCCCTTTGCTCAGGCAGGCAAGTGATGGTATGGTTACGTCCGGCCTGCCATTCCGATGTAGAAAGAGCGTACACATGGTGACAGCCACCGTCACTCGGTATGCGGGACAATCCGCACGGTACCATGCAGCGCATGTGGAACCCTGCTTACAAGTCGGCAACATATCCTGACAGATTTTCTGATTGGAGTTCACGCTTTGCTGTAGGCGGATCGACTTCTCACCCGCGACCTGGGATATTATCGTACGTACTTCCAGGCATTGCAGATCATCACACCCACGCCGACAGATCAGGCGTAACGATCTCATCTCCACCGCTCTGCCTCGGCGATGCAGACTCTGAGCCTCGTCACGAGCCTGATCCGACCCTTCCTCACACCGCACCGCAATTTAGCGTTGCCTTTTGCGCCGGCATCAGGCACAATCACCTCTCATAGCGATGACATTAACAACGGAAATACTTCACGTTATATTCACGGTAAATCCAAAATATCCGTATGAATACCTCTCCACCCATAGCTGTAGATCATACATGTGATACCTTTCCCAAGCTCTTGCTCGACCGTGCCAAACGTCACCCGGACAAGATTGCCATACGCGAAAAGGCCCTGGGAATTTGGCAGGAATGGAGCTGGAGCGATATGCTCGCCGAGGTGCGTGCCTTTGCCTGCGGACTGGCGGCCCAGGGTCTACAACGCGGCGACAAGGTCGCCATTGTGGGGGATAACCGGCCGCAGCTCTACTGGGCCATGGTCGCGGTGCAATGTCTGGGTGGCGTGCCCGTACCGCTGTATCAAGACGCGGTGGCCGAGGAGATGCAGTTTGTCCTCGAGCATGCAGAGACACGCTTTGCCATCGTTGAAGATCAGGAGCAGGCCGACAAAGTGCTGAGTGTGTGGGATCATTGCCCCATCCTCGAGGTGCTCATCTATGATGATCCCCGCGGCCTGCGCCACGAGGTGGCGCCGTTCCTACACGCCTTCGAGGCGATGCAGGCCCGGGGCCGCGCTTTCGACGCCGACCATCCCAGCTTCTTTGAGCTGTAAGCCGGCCGGGGCGCGGGCGGCGATCTCGCCGTCATCCTCTACACCTCCGGCACCACTGGGCGCCCCAAAGGGGTGATGCTGTCCTACGACAATCTCATCGTGACGTCGCGCCATGCCATGGCCCGCGAGGGCCTGCGGCACGACGACGACATCGTCGCCTATCTGCCCATGGCGTGGGTCGGCGACCACATCTTTTCCTATGCGCAATTTTACTGTGCCGGCTTGACCGTCAATTGTCCCGAAAGCGGCGCCACGGTTCGCCACGATTGGCGCGACATCGGGCCGACCTATTTTTTTGCCCCCCCCCACGCATTTGGGAAAACCTGCTGACCACAGTGATGATCCGCATCGAGGACGCGGCCTGGATCAAACGCCAGATGTTTCACTATTTTATGGCGGTGGCGCAGCGCGTCGGCGCCCGCCAGCTGGCCAAGCAGCCGGTGCGCCTGGTCGAGCGCCTGCTCTACGGGCTGGGGCATGTGCTGGTCTACGGGCCGCTCAAGGACAACCTCGGCTTCAGCCGCATTCGCCTAGCCTATACCGCCGGGGAGGCGATTGGCCCGGAGATCTTTGCCTTCTATCGCGCCCTCGGGATCAATGTGAAACAACTCTATGGCATGACCGAAGCCAGTGTGTACGTCTGCGTGCAGCCCGATGGGGAGGTCAAACCCGACAGCGTAGGCACGGTCATGCCGGAGGTCGAACTCAAAATCTCCGACAGCGGTGAAGTGCTGGTGCGCAGTCCGGGGGTGTTTCTCGGCTACTATAAGAATGCCGAGGCCACGGCCGAGACGCTGCAAGACGGCTGGGTGCACTCGGGTGACGCCGGGTATCTCGACGGCGACGGCCACCTCCACATTATCGACCGGGCGCGGGATGTCAGCCGCCTGGCCGACGCCGAGCAGACGCTGTTGGCGCCGCGCTACCTCGAGAACAAACTGAAGTTCAGTCCGTTTGTCAAAGCAGCGGTGGTGCATGGGCCGGCCCGTCCGTTTGTCAGCGCCTTGGTCAATATGGACTTGGAAGCCGTGGGCAACTGGGCCGAGCGCCACGGGCTGGCCTACACCCATTACACCGATCTGGCGGCGCGTCCGGAGGTGTACGACTTACTGCAGGGCGAAATCGAACGGGTCAATGCCAGCCTGGCGGGCGAGCCGTAGATAGCCGGGGCGCAGATTCAGCGCTTTCTGATTCTGCCCAAGGAACTCGATCCGGACGACGGCGAACTGACGCGTACGCGCAAGGTGCGGCGGGGATTTGTGGCCCAAAAATACGCGGATTTGATCGAGGCGCTCTACAGTGACAACGACCACATTGCGATTGAGGCCCAAGTGGTTTTTGAGGACGGCCGCAGTGGCGCCATCAAGGCGGATCTGCACATTCGAAAGATCACGCCGGTGGCGGCCCAGGCCCGGGCCGGCGTCCGGTCAGTGGCGTGAAGGCAGGCTCACATGGACCACGGCGAACCCATCTTAGAGGTCGAGGCGATCGATCTGGCCTTCGGGGCGGTGCAGGCGCTCCTCGGCGTCAGTGTCGAGGTCCGGCGGGGGGAGATGCTCGCCATCATCGGACCCAATGGTGCCGGCAAAACCTCGCTTCTGAATGTGATCAACGGGGTCTACCGGCCGCAGCGTGGCCGCATCGTCTTTCTCGGCCGGGAACGGGCCCGCACCGTGCGGCCGTATCAGGTGACGCGGCAGGGGATTGCCCGCACGTTTCAGAATATCGCCCTGTTCAAGGGCATGACCACGCTCGACAACCTCATGACCGGGCGGGCGCTCTATATGCGCAGCAGCATCCTGAGTCAGGCCCTATACTGGGGCCGGGCACTGCGAGAGGAAGAGGAACAGCGGCGGCATGTCGAAAAGGTCATCGACTTTCTGGAAATCGAGGCGATTCGCCAGACGCCGGTGGGGACGTTGCCCTATGGTTTGCAGAAACGTGTGGAGCTGGGCCGGGCCCTGGCGGCGGAACCACAACTCTTGTTGCTCGATGAACCGATGGCCGGCATGAATGTCGAGGAAAAGGAAGATATGTCGCGCTTCATCCTCGATATTCGCGACGAGTTCGGTATTACCTGTGTGTTGATCGAGCATGATATGGGCGTTGTGATGGATATTTCGGATCGCGTCGTCGTCCTCGATTATGGCCGCAAGATCGCGGATGGCCCGCCGCATATCGTGCGCACGGACCAGCACGTCATCGATGCCTATCTCGGGGTGGCGCATGCGTGATTTTCTGACCGCTATTTTCGTCACCCCATTCCTTGACATCGCCTCGAGCCCGATTTTTTTCGCCGAGGTGGTCGTGGGCGGACTCATGGCTGGCGTCATGTATGCCATGGTCGCTCTGGGGTTTGTGCTCATCTTCAAAGCGTCCGGCGTCTTCAACTTTGCCCAGGGGGTCATGGTGCTGTTCGCGGCCCTGACGCTCGTCGGCCTGATGGAACTCGGTATGCCGCTCGTGCTCGCGCTCGTGCTGACGATAGGGGTGATGATCCTCCTGGCGTATGCCATCGAGCGGCTGATGCTGCGGCCGCTGGTCAATCAGGATCCGTTTACCCTCTTGATGGCGACCATCGGTCTGACATTTTTGCTTGAGGGCGTCGGCGAGTTCGTATGGGGGAGTAACGTCAAGAAGCTGGATGTCGGCATTCCGGACGATTCCTTCGACGTGGGTGGCATGCTGCTGAATCAATTCGAGCTGGTCGCGGCCGGGGTCGCGGCAGTGCTCGTGATCGGGCTGGCGATCTGGTCGCAAAAAACGGCGATGGGCCGCGCGCTACGCGCGGTGGCTGACGACCATCAAGCCGCGACGGCCGTGGGCATCCCACTCAAAACCATCTGGGTCACCGTCTGGTCGGTGGCGGGCATTGTCGCTCTGGTGGCCGGCATCATGTGGGGGGCGAAAAGCGGCGTGCAGTTCAGTTTGTCGCTCATCGCCCTGAAGGCGCTGCCGGTGCTGATTTTGGGTGGCCTGACGTCGATTCCCAGCGCCATCGTCGGCGGGCTGATTATCGGAGTTGGCGAAAAAGTCGCGGAGGTCTACTGGGGTCCCGCCATCGGCGGGGCCATCGAGAACTGGTTCGCCTACGTGCTGGCCATGGTTTTTCTGTTGTTTCGGCCCCAGGGCTTGTTCGGTGAAGAAATCATCGAGAGGGTATAAGCACGATGCTCTATCGGGAAACCGGCCAGTTCAAGACATCATACGGACGGGATCAGGCGATCTTTCCGATCGTGCAGGACCGCTGGAGTATGGCGGTCATCGTCACGGTGGCCTACGTCGTGGTGCCACTCATCGCCAATGAATACTGGCTGCAAGCCATTCTGATCCCGTTCCTCATCTTCGCGCTGGCTGCGATCGGCCTCAATCTCCTCACCGGTTTTGCCGGCCAACTCTCTTTGGGCACCGGCGGCTTTATGGCGGTGGGCGCCTATGCTGCCTACAAGATGACGACGGCGTTTCCCGACGCCCCGGTTCTGCTGGTCTTCCTGGCCTCGGGCGGGTTCGCCGCCGCCGTTGGTATGGTCTTCGGCCTGCCGAGTCTGCGCATCAAAGGCTTGTACCTGGCGGTGACGACCCTGGCCGCACAATTCTTTTTAATGTGGCTGTTCAACCGGGTGGCCTGGTTTTACAACTACAATCCGTCCGGCACCATTACGGCGCCGCCCCGGACGTTTCTCGGCGTCATGCTCACCGGCCCCGAGGCCACCGCGCCCGTGCGCTATCTCGTGGCGCTAACGTTCGTTATGGTCTTCGCCTTGATCGCCAAAAACCTGGTGCGCAGCGACATCGGACGCACCTGGATGGCGATCCGCGATAGGGATGTCGCCGCTGAAATGATCGGGATTCGGCCCCTGACGACGAAGCTGTCGGCGTTTGCCATCAGTTCGTTCTACTGTGGTATCGCGGGAGCGCTCCTGCTCTTTCTCTACCTCGGCAGCGTCGAGACGCTCGCTTTCGACATTACCGTGTCGTTCGAGGTGTTGTTCATGGTCATCATTGGCGGCATGGGTAGCATCCTGGGCTCGATCATCGGGGCGGGCTTTATCACCCTGATGCCGATTTTTCTGACCAATGCGCCCCACCTGGTCGGCGCCGACCTACCGGTGGATCTGGCGAAGGAGTTGGAAGCGATTATTTTTGGCGGTTTGATCATTATCTTCTTAATTCTCGAGCCCCACGGCCTAGCGCGTCTCTGGCAAATCGGCAAGGAGAAACTTCGCCGTTGGCCGTTTCCGTACTAATCACAGGAGGGAGGACAATCATGCGACCTACAAAAATAGAATTCACGTTATTCGTGGCGGCTGTCGTTGCCACGATGGGATTGGCACCTCACGTCCAGGCACAGAACGAGCAGTTCATTCCCATGCTGGTCTACCGCACGGGCCCTTATGCGCCGAACGGTATTCCCATTGCGAACGGCTACATCGACTATCTCAAGCTGCTCAATGCGCGCGACGGCGGCCTCAATGGGGTCAAAGTCACCTGGGAGGAGTGTGAGACCAAATACAACACCAAGATCGGCGTGGAGTGCTACGAAAAGTTAAAACACAAGGGCGCGGCCGGCGCCTCGCTGATCAACCCGTATAGCACCGGTATCACCTACCAGCTCACCCCCAAAGCGCGGGTAGACCAGGTGCCGATCCATTCCATGGGCTACGGCCGCACCGCCGCCGCCGATGGCCGCATCTTCAAGTGGGCCTTCAACTTTCCCACGACCTATTGGAGTCAGGCATCGGCGTTTATTATGTCGGCGAGCAAGAAGGCGGCATGGAGAAGCTCAAGGGTAAGACCATCGCGCTCGTCTACCACAATAGCCCCTATGGCAAAGAACCCATCCCAACGCTCACGGCGCTGGCCGAGAAGCTCGGTTATGACCTGAAGTTGCTTGCCGTCGATCACCCGGGACAGGAACAGAAGGCGACTTGGCTGCAGATTCGCCGCTACCGGCCAAACTGGATTTTCTTGTGGGGTTAGGGCGTGATGAATCAGGTCGCGGTGAAAGAAGCGGCGGCCATCAAATTCCCTATGGACCATTTTATCGGCGTGTGGTGGTCCGGTAGCGAAGCGGATGTGGTTCCTGCCGGCGAGGCGGCGAAGGGATACAAATCGGGAAATTTTCACGGTGTGGGTATGGATTTTCCGGTGCATGAAGCCATTCTCAAGCACGTCTACCAAGGCGACCAAAGCGCGGCGCAGGGCAACAATTTCGGTGAGGTGCTCTACAATCGGGGCGTCATCAATGCGGTGTACGATACCGAAGCCATCCACGTCGCGATGGCGAAATTCGGGAATCAGGCGATGACCGGCGAGCAAGTCCGTTGGGGGTTCGAACACCTGGATCTGACTGACGCACGGCTGAAGGCGTTGGGACTCGAAGGCTTTGCCCGTCCGCTCCAGGTGACCTGTGAAGACCACGAGGGCAATGGTCCGGTCTTCATTCAGCAGTGGGACGGCGCCAAGTGGACCAAGGTCAGCGACTGGATCGCGCCGATGCGCGATGTCGTACGGCCGCAAATCGAGAAAGCCGCAGCGGCATATGCCAAGGAGAACAACATCACGCCGCGCGATTGTGCCGCCGAAGGCTCATGATTCGCGAGTGATAGGGGGTACGCCGTGCGCCCTACGTAGGAAACCGGTGAGAAACTTCTGCCAGCGTATACTCGGGAGAGGGCTGGGGTGAGAGAGGTGACATAACATCGTGAGCGAACCGGGTAAAACCCTGCTTAGCGTCAACAACATCGAGGTCGTCTACGACCATGTCATTCTGATGCTCAAAGGCGTGTCCCTCGATGTTCTCGAAGGCGGTATCGTGGCGCTCCTCGGGGCCAATAGTGCCGGTAAAACCACCACCCTGAAGGCCATCTCGAACCTGCTCAAGGCCGAACGCGGCGAGGTGACCAAAGGCCATATCACCTATGACGGCGCGCGAGTCGATCGCCTCGATCCGTCGACACTGGTGAAACGCGGCGTCATCCAAGTCATGGAAGGCCGCCATCCTTTCGGCCACCTCACCTGTGAAGAAAATCTGTTGACCGGGGCGTACACCCGGCAAGATAGCCGGGGCGCAGCGCAACGCGATCTGGAGATGGTCTACAGCTATTTTCCGCGTCTGGGCGAGCGCCGCCATGCCAAAGCCGGCTATGTTTCCGGCGGTGAGCAGCAGATGATGGTCATTGGCCGTGCCCTCATGGCCCGCCCCAAGCTCATCCTACTCGATGAGCCGTCCATGGGCCTGGCCCCGCAGTTGGTGAAGGAAATTTTCGACATCGTGTTGCACCTTAATAAAGAAGAAGGCGTCAGCTTTCTTCTCGCCGAACAGAATGCGACCGTCGCCCTGCACATTGCCGATTACGGCTACATTCTGGAGAACGGCCGGGTCGTTCTCGATGGCGGTGCTGCGACGTTGCGGGAAAACGAGGACGTCAAGGAGTTTTACCTCGGGCTCAGCGCATCCGGGCGTCGGAGTTACCGCGATGTGAAGCATTATCACCGCCGCAAGCGCTGGCTGGCGTGAGGACTTTGTTCTGCCATCACCACGGTGCTAACCCACTTTGACATTGAGAAAGCAGGAGGTGCCCATGGGACAAGTGCATGCCACGATCACTCTGACCAATGCCCGTGAGGCGGTCATGGTCCGACTGAGCCAACTCGCCCCGGAGGCCGTTCACACCTACCAGGGTGAGGCACTCATCGACACGGGGGCCACGCGGCTGACCATTCCCCCGTTTGTTGTTGACCAGATCGGACTCATCCGTCTAGGACACACGGAGGCCCAATATGCCGATGGACGAGTTGAGGAAGTAGACACGACGGAAGGCATCCTCATCGACATCATGGGACGCCGGGTAACACGCGATGCGATGGTACTTGGGACGCAGATTCTCGTCGGGGTGACCGTGCTTGAAGAGTTGGACTTGCTAGTCGATTGCCCCCACCAGCGGCTCATTCCCAACCCCGCGCATCCCGACCAGACCGTTTTCCGGGTGTAGGCACAGGCGCCAGAGACTACGGGCAATAGAGTTGCATACCCGTTATCATGCACGCCACTGCGGTACTGATACAGCACCTATCCATCACCTTGATTCTTATGGAAACTTATGACACCATACCCGAAGCATGGTCGTAGATGTCCGGAGAGTGAGGACCAGGCGGGATGCTCATGTGGTTCAGGGTTGTCATCCATGTCCTGATGCCAAGGAGGACAACGTGCGTAAGTCACTCATGAGCTTGGGATATGTGCTCATCATCGTTGGTTTTGCATTCGCTGCGTTAGGAAACAATAGGACCAACCAACTGCCCCTCGCCGTCGCGGACGCGGACGCGGAGGAAGTCGTTGAACGAACCATGGTAGCCCTGGATGGTTCGGGCAGCACGGACGAGGATGGCATCCTTGTTGCCTTTACTTGGATGCAAATCGACAACAGCGCCCCTCTTGTTCACATCCAAGCCGCAAATATGGCTGTTGCGTCATTTACTGCTCCACGGGTTGACACGCCCACTACGTTCAGTTTTCAGTTAGTGGTTACAGACGATCGCGGTGCAACGGATGCCGATCAGGTTGACGTTGCGGTGCTGCCGCCAGCGGAAGCGATCCTGAATGGCGCAATTCGCTTCCTGCGTGTGGTGGCCAATTCCGCCGGCAACGGGCTGCCGCGCAACGAAGCCGCAGCTACCGAATTATCAACGTGTAATTGTGATACTCTTTCCAATTGTAACTTCAATCCTAATTCCAATTTCTTTGTTCCCGCACAACTGGGAAATTTGATCACTGTAGCCGTTCTTTCGAATGCGCTTCAAAAACAAGATGCCTCATTCGTAGTCGGCTACGACGATGCTGGGCTGTTGTCCTATCTTTCGGCGGCCATTTCTTCTCTTGAAGAGATCCTGAGTACGGATTCGTCCGTGTTCCCCAACAGCCAAGTCGGGCGAGCACTCTTCCAGGCCTACGATACGACAACGGCTATGCCGCTTAACACTCGTTTTGGACGCATCGTGTCGCTCCTCGATAATGCGATACTCGTTGCAGGTCTTCGTGCTGCGTCGAGTTATATCGACGATCTGGATGGGATGCTCGCAAGCCGCATTGATGATTTGATTTCACAGTTCGATTTCACCTTGTGGTTAGTGGGTTCAGATTTCAGGTTGGGAGGCTTTGAGGATCCGCGGCTAGGGTCGCTAGTCGACAGAATAATCTCGGAAAGTCGGCTTGCTCCGGTGACAGCACGGGCGTTGGGCCAGATATCAGCCGAGCAGTTCGCCAACATCGTGCAATGCACGATCACGAGTTCTGTGTCGACCACCACACCAGCAGGAATAACGATTGAGCGGCTGCCGAAGTTCGGAAGGGCGCTCGAGATTTGGGCAGCCACACCCTTTCTCTCTGACGAACTTCAAACACGACTGGGTACTTGCAGCATCATTCCATTGGCTGATGCTTGGTTTGAGACTATGATGAACCTGAATCTCCCCGCGGCCGGTGCGACACCGGTAGCTGATGGGTTCGGCAACTTTCTCGAATTCGAGTTATCGCCGGCCGAGGAGCCCGACGAGGGACCCGACGACTTACAAGACACCCAGGTTTTGGTTCCCCCAGCAGCAGGGATACTTGCAGGTGCTCTCGGGACGCAAGAAGTCTTTGAAAACCTGCGCGCCATGGTTGCCGCCGTCGTCGATGACCAACTCTATGACCCGAAATGGGGTGTGCCGAATGCCTTAGACCGAGGTACGGGACTCATCAACGAGGCGGATCCGGTAAGAGGAACACTTGAAATCGCCATGATGGCGGTTGCGCTATTGAACCGTCGTCTCGGTGGCGACTTTCTCACAGATCTTCTCAAAGAAGACCCGATATGGGCACAAGCGCTTCAGGAGTATGTCAATCTCGTGAACACTCTATTCGTGGAGGGAGAAAATGCTGCGAACATCGAAGACGAGTTCCTCCGTTCACGATCAGAGGCCATCGGCGACGAGACCTTGCTTCTGCCATCCGTCGGCAGTCAAGCGGATTTTGAGGTGGTTTTCAAGGTACCGGGCGACTACGGCCTCGTCGTCCGGTATTCAAATGATGATACCGGTGTGGGTGATACCGTAACGGTCCTGCTGGATGGCGAAGTTGTACAATCGTTCACAACGCAAGATACCGATGGGTATGATCCGATGGGTATGATCGACGGGTGGAACATTTTTGTGAACTCCCCGGAGATCGTCTTGGGTGAAGTGCCAACAGGCACCAGCACCTTGTCGCTGCGGCTTGACACCTCTGACGGGTTTGGTGTCGAGATCGACAGTATTGCGGTGTCGATACCTGAACGATAGCACGTTATCT
>CBCXVS010000067.1:0-27990 GCA_965178525.1 uncultured bacterium
GAGAGTCGGTCTCAGGCAATCGGCGTAACTGCTTAATCAAGAAAGGAGTTGGCTTAACTTAAGGCCATTCGGGGTAATCCGAACCTGTAGCCACAGCCACGTCGATACCGGTTTCGAAATCGCCTTGTTGTCGCAGCTTGCCAATGACCCGTCAGCTGATTTTCTCGACGACGGCTGACATGTCATCGTCGCTTGAGTGATATCCAGATCAGTCAGCGAAGTAAAGAGGCGAATGACGTCGTCGAGGGTCACCACGGTCTCCTTCGGCTATTCCTCGATCTCCAAGCGCGTGCGACCCGATGGAAAATCCCCCCGCAGCTGCACCCCAGCTCGCTCTTCTTGCAGCAAGCGAACTTTGGTGCTGGGGTCATCACCCCAACCGCGGTTGAGCGCTTCGACCAACTCTTGCTCCGCTAGGGTCGCTAAGGCCATCGGCACATCGAATTCCCGGGCCAGCTGCGTCGCCAACCCGACGTCCTTGCGCATCAGTTTGGTGGCGAAGAAGCCCTTGTCCCAATTCGGCTCAAAATCACCACTGAACCACGTATCGGGCAGCCGATGAATACCGCCGGCACCGCGCCCAAAGCCCCCCCGGCGCGTCGTTTCCCACAGCGCCTTGATATCCGCTCCAGCCTTGGCGCCAAGGGTGAACAACTCGGTAATCGCTTGGCCCGTGATGGCGCCGATGCAATTGTGCACCAACTTGCAAATCGAACCCGCCCCAATACTGCCACAATAGACGACGTTATCGCCAATCGCATCCAAGACGGGTTTGACCCGCTGGTAAACGGCTTCGTCACCGCCAACCATCACCGCCAGCAGACCGGTCCTCGCTCCGATGACGCCACCGCTGACCGGTGCATCCAGCATGTGAATACCTTTTTCTTGATAGATGCCATACAATCGGCGCACGAGCGTGGGGGAGTTGGTGCTCAGGTCGATATACACTGACCCTGGACGGATTCCCTCTAGGATACCTGCCTCTCCTATGGCCACTGCCTCCACCTCCGGTGGACCGGGGAGGGACGTGAAGGTCATCTCACTCTGCACTGCGACGTCTTTGGGTGTCTCGGCCCAGGTCGCGCCTTGTTCGAGCAGGGGTGCCGCGGCGTCGCGCCGAACATCATAGATTCTGAGGGTATAGCCCGCCTGGAGAAGATTGTTGGCCATGCCCGCTCCCATATTGCCAACGCCGATAAAGCCAATGTCCATATGCCCCTCCTTTATACTTCACGCGAGCAACGTTGCCGATGCGCTGTTGTTGTACGCCAATCACCTAGGAAACGCAAGCCCGGCTGACTGAGCCACAAAATCGATGGCTATCGTTATCCCATCGACCGTGACGCCAACACTGGTTCTAGCCTCAGGTCATGCGTACAATGCGTGTCGTCCGAATGACGCCCTCATGATCCAAGGGCGAGCGGAGCTTGATCCATCCTATCTCGGCGGAGGTGGTGGCCCACAGCGTCACCCTAATTGGCCCGGTGACTTCGATCTCTTGCTCCAAAGGCAGTGTGCAGTAGACCAGGACATCCTCGCGAGCCTCGATGGTGCGTTAGTCGTACGCACCGTGCAGGTGGGCAGCGTCTTGAGCGGCAGGTGGGCGAACGCCGGGTCCATGGCATCGACGGCGTTAAGGAGCGCCTGTTGCTGCTCCGTGGAGACTTTCCGACGCACGCAATTATCTGAACCAAGCGTGGTGGACAGTCTTGTTCCCCGGTCTGACCATCTCACTTGTCGTCATGGCAACGAATTTTCTGGGCCACCGCCTGCGAGATCGCTTCGACCCGTCACGACGGGGCAAAGGGTAACAGTTGACGAGATGATGGCGGAGCTTAGGAGAGGCCGCACAGATATAGCGGCAAATGATTATCGACTATGAATCCCTACGTTGCTCAGTGCGTTCGTGACATGACAGGACATTACGGGATACGCTCATAGATCAGTCTCCCACCATTTAGATTTCCGATTGAGACAGGATCCAGTGTGAATTTCGAAAAAATTTAATGTAGCGACTTGGAGCGAGAAGTAATGACGCTCTGTGACATTACAGCCCAAAATAACGTCGGCTAAATCGACGGAAAATTGCGCTAAATCATCGAAAGAAGGGATGGGCGATACTGGGTTTGAACCAGTGACCCCTGCCGTGTGAAGGCGATTTTTATAGGTTTTTCAATAGGTTTTTCAATAGGCGCCCATGAACTCTGAAATACCTAGATGACAAAATAATATATTGAAAATCAATAAAATACCGTCCATATTTTGTGCTCTGACGTTCTCTGAACGCCATCTGGAGACATTCATATTCAAGTTGATGGTTATGCTGGAGTGATACAATGTGGAATCATTCTCATGGCAGATGGTTGAGACCGGCCGGTCGACCATCCATGAGGCTAGGTGATGAAACTGCCCGTGAGGTTATCCTCTCATGATGACGCGATGCCGTTGGCCGATGACGGCGGAAGGATATGAACGTTATGGTCGAACATGCCCCTCATCTCATGGCCAATGAGTTGACGTTTTTAACCCAGCACATGGGGCAAAGTGAGGCGATCATACTTGCCCAAGCGCTGCAAGTCGGTCTCAATGTCTTGTACCGCCAAACCGTTGAACGACTTTTTATCGATGGCGACATGACGCGCCAAGAAGCGCTCACGATTCTCGGTGAAGGACGAATTGCTGAACTTGAATATGCCCAACAAGCCCTCGCTCAAGATGTGGCTCAAGGGTTTCATTTAAGATGATCGTTATCTGTGATACGGGGCCACTCACGCATCTTTGGCAAATTGACCTTTGGCCTGCCTTTGTCGTATTCGATGAGACCCACCTGCCAGTTCAAGTTGTCGATGAGGTGCAACAGCATGTCGATTTGAACCAATTGCAGAATGTCACTCGCTTGCAGATTCACACGGTATCACCGACACAGGTTGCAACGGTCCGACAGGCTCAGCCCCAAGGTACCCATCTACAAGTCTCGGCATGCGGTAGCGATTCCAACTGGCGATCCGCAGCACCATGTCAAAGCCAAAGTGATAGGGCGCATGCGCGCTCTCACGCGTCACCACCCCCAACGGGTGCTTCCGACCCCGCTTGTCCTGGCGGGTTTTGTCCGCGCTCAGATGAATGATCCCATCAGCAGGAGTGGGCAGCCAGTTGAGCACATCTCGGCTCATCCGCCTTACCAACACCTCGGCATCCCACGGTCCCGAGCCCACCATGCGCATCAGCGTCCAGTACCGAAGTGGGGGTGGGAGAGAGTGACGCCGCTCTTTCAGTGTGCCCTTGCCATGGTCCAGAATGAGGGCGATCAACACCCAGCCAAACACCCAAACATGATGGGCTTGAACACACCGAAAAACGGGCTTGAACTTGTAGAGCACCTTGTATACGTTGACGGAAATGCATGTGAGAGACCACATGGTTTTGGGCTCCTGTGTTGTCTTGGGGTTTGGTCACCTTCCAAGATGTACGGGAGTCTTCATTTTTCAAGTCATGGTTGGGGCCTCACCCCAGAACCCTCCCCCAATCACCCGTCACTTCTGAGATGAGGAGGTCTATTTGCACGATTATAGGACGCCACGAGAGGCGGTACAGGGGTTAGCCACGTTCTTTGTGCGATACAATGAGCGGCGGCAGCATCAGTCGCTCAATTATCGGACACCGGCGGCGGTGTATTTCGGTACGGGAGAGGCACACATCATTCTATCTTAATTTACCCTCATTTTTGTCTTGACAATGGGGTATACCTCATTTGAGGAAGTAATCTTCGACGTATTCGATGACGTCCGGGTCCGTTCTTGGGTCCAGTAGCACGGTATCGGTGCTGTCCCAAACGGTCTGCTGCCAGGGATCAAATACGACCTTCTCGTAAGTGTGATTGGGATGGACCGTGCAGACCACGCGCTCGGAAGGATCATAGGACAACGTTGGACTCACTCCATGTTGCTCAATGCCGTGCTGGTGGTCATCGCTGAAGAACGGCTCAAACTGCTGAACAAGTTTCCCTTTGTTGTTGTATACCGTAGTGCCCGTGCCGACCCAACGGGGTTTTGTTGGCGCGGCAGGCTCAGGCTCTGCCTGCACTTTCGTCTGTGACTCTCGGCCAAAGCCATCCGAATAGGTGAACGCGTGTTGGATTTTGGAAGGTCTCCCCTGCTCGTCCGATACGTGGGTTTCCCGGGCCAGCGTGTAGACCACATTGGGCTGGCCCGTCTCGACAAACCGTGTGAGGTCGTAGACCAATCGCGAGGTGGCGTTTTTGAGAATAGGGTGCGGATCCGTATCGTTGGCGGAATCGAGATCCAACGGGTCGTCAGTGTGCCCGTTTCGCACGTCTGTGGGAAGATCGGCGACAAAGCCGTCGAGGGAATCACCAACCGGATTGCCTTCCGCATCTTCGCCCATAACCGCCGTCCCAACCACCAGACCCAGAGTGTCGAAGGCGGCCTGACTACGGTTCCCGTTTGGATCGGTCACTTCATATGGCTGCATCACACGGTAGTCATTTTTCGCGGAAAAGACATTCGTCTGGGGAACGGGTAGCGCATCCCTCGCGGTCTCCACTAACAAGGCGTAGGCGTCCGATTCTGAGGACGTAACGTTACCAAAGGGGTCCTGGGAATGGTTCGCTTGAAAGAATGTGTCCGGGTCAAAGTTTTGGCGCCCTGATGGTATCCACCAATACGCTTCGATGCCTCCGCTACCTTCTGCGGTGGCGTGAGTCGAATGGGGATGATAGTCACCTTCGCCAGCCAGGTCGACCCCGGCGGTACGCCCTTTGTAGATCTGTTGCAACATCGAGTTGGTGAAAGCCGCCTGATAGTCCTCATAGGGCAACGCCAAAGACGCCATCTCGCCCAGCGGGAGTCGCTGGTCGAGATGGCCGATGGGGTCAATGTGATCGGGATCGGCATCGGCTCGGAAATAGCTGCGTGTCCATCCAATGATGCGCCGGAGTACGCCTGAGTCCGTCTCGCCGCGCTGCCATTCATAAGGCATGAAGGAATCCGTATCGACGTTGATCGACGTGTCCAGGATGCCTGCAAAGACCTGCTCCCCGAAATGGCTCTGGCCGACTTGCCAGTCAACGCCTGTGACCTCATAAGCTCGGGTTTGGCACGGGATGCCCGCGTAGTAGTAGGGTGGCGCCGTTGCCGTCGAGGCACGGTACGTGTTGATGAAATCCGTGTGCGTATAAACGATTTGGGTTTTCCCCTATTCGGGCACATCTTCGGGCGTCACCCGCCGTGGATATCCGATAGCCACGCTGTCCGTGACATTGCCATAGTCGTCGACGCCGAGTGTGATCCTGTGGCCGATACGCGGGTCGGCTGGGTTGCGTTCGTAATGATAGCTGAGGCTGTCCTTTGGCATGGTGAGATAAACAGCGTGGTTATTTTCGTTCTTCGGCTGGAGTGCTTTCACCCCGTACCGGTTTTCGGTGACCCCATACGGGTGCTCGGACTTGTCTGAATCGTCTCGCCCGTAGACTTCGGTGCGCAGGGTCGCGCCCCCAGTGCCCGATACGCCTCGTGCGGCGTGTCGCCTAATCCTGCGGAGCCGTCGGCCTGTTCAAACACGTGCTCGTCGAGGGCAAACGCTTCCGGATCACCCTGATCGTATGCACGGCGGCTGTTGTGTAAGGTCTCGATAGTCGACATTGCGCTCGGGATCGAAATATACGCCGGGATGAAACCACGTGCGGGTCTCCACCGGTGGGACATGGAAGCCTTTTTGATTGTTGTCAAAGACGGCCGCGTCGCCATGGAGGCTTGAACGCATGAAGTCGTCGAAGAATTCAGTATCGAATTGGTCAACCCGTCCAAATCCACGAAACTCGCGCTCGCGGCCGTCGTAATAGCCGTGGTGATACTTATAGGTTGTCGTCAGCTTGGTCTTGCTAATGTGATCGATAACCTCCGTCTTCTCCAGCACATGCACCGGGAACGGCAGACTGGTGATCCATGGTATGCCATTGGCTTTGTCTTCCAGGTAGAACTTGGTAGAAGCGGCGTACTGGACCCGGGGGGTAGCGCCCATATTGTTGTCCATCTCGACGAGCAAATTGGGTTTCTGTCCACCGCAGAAGTCGAGGATCTTGTAGTTGCCGCCAGGCTGTTCGCCGTAGTCGTAGCTCCACACCAGGGTGGCGGTGCCCGTGCCGTAGAAGTCGGTGAACTGCACCGCTGTGAGATCCGTCACGTAGGGGGTCCCGCGTATCGTTTGTTGCGTGCTCCACCCGTTGCCGGACTGGTTGAACCAGAAACGCACCTGCCCGGAATCGACGTACACCATATCGGCGCAGCCCGTGCCGTCGAGGTCCACGAGGAATAAGCGCCTGGGATCAAAGTCATAGCCGATGCGTGGGGTGTTGGCCATGGTGATGCGCGGCCCAAATCTGCCGTAGCCTAGGTTGGGCCAATAGTCGATGTGGCCATCGTGCACGAGCACCATGTCGTTCAAGCCGTCGCCGGACATGTCGGCCAGACGCACGCGGCCGGCGAGATCGTCAAAGTAGACATCGGGAAAGATATCCAGGTCGTGTTGGCGGGGGACCATGCGTGGCTCATCATACCCGGCCTCCCCGACGCATCGATACCAGAGAAAATGGGCATCCCGCGTCACCAGCACATCACTCAGGCCATCGCCAGTCAGATCGACCAGGCGTGTATTGGGATCGCTGAGATCGAAACTGGGCATGACCTCAAACCGCTTAAAAGGCTTCCAACCGCCATCGGGCGTGCTTTCATAGAAACCGGACATAGGCGGCGCATCGACCACGAGATCTGCCAGGCCATCGCCGCCCATGTCACCAACCGCCACATTGTCCTGTCCGAGCACGACCGCTGGTTGGCCGCCCTGTTGGGGACGGCGTCGGTCGATCTGACCCTGCCCGAGATTCTGCCAGTAATGAAAACCCGTCTCGGCGGTCTGCAACACGTCTGGCAGGCCGTTGCCGAACACGTCCATCAAGGTGACATTGGGGGCGTTCAGCGCTTGGGGTGGCAAATCCCCGCCGTTGGCCGTCGCGGACTGATAGCGCTGCTTGTGCGGTTCAAACATTCTCTTTCGTGATCGCCCGCCAGTGCACATCCCCATCTTGGTGCTTCCAGCGTTCGATTCTCGCAAACTGTCCTTCCGTTCGCGGACGGTAAAGACCGATCGTGTAGTCTCCATATTCGAACACGACGGGGTCCCATTGGTCGGGATCGTTCGCGACCTTTTCCAGCTGCGAAACCAGATCCTCGGCGCCGGACATCACAAAGACATCTTCGTCCATATACGTCGGGAGGCCTTTTTCCGTCTTGCGTGTGATGCGGGGTATCGAGAGTTGCCAGCCTAGACCAAACGGCCCGTTGCCATTTCCCGTGCTGTACTGCAATGTCAAATGTCAACTGCGGCCCAAACCCATGGCGCCCTGGTGAAGTGAATATCGGTACGGAGAAGTTCCCGGTCCCAGTAAATAGATTCGGCTGAAACGTTTCTCCGATCCCTTTGATCGCCCCGCCGCCTTTCGGCAGTGAGATTGGAGCCTTTGCATCTCCGGATTGACTTGCCATGGTACACTCGCTTACGGATGACCTCCGAAATACTCCCTCTTTCGGAGAGTTCACTTGGCTTGACGTCCCCTATTGCCCATCTCGGCCTCTGGTCAGCGCCATAACGAGACGTCATATGTGCCGAGTATGGTTTTGGCCAGCCGAATACTGTTTTGGCTGCTCAGCATTTTTCTCAGGCGCCCATGCGTAAAGTTGTAACACGGCCATACATGAGAAACATGAAGATGACGTGGGGATGACGTGGGGATTTCCTGAAAAATCACCCACTCCACCCCACTCTATGAGGAAGACGCTTTGCGGGGGCTCAGTGTGAATTTTTCGAGTTTCGGTCGCTATCCGGTTTCGTGTCTGCGCACTTCACCCCGTGCACGGCCTTCTACCACGTGCCGCGACGTCTATTCTGTAGTGGGATGTTCGGTGATGTTGTAGGGCATGAGATGCCAGCGATCACAGGCCAGCATCACGAATACGACAAGCACGTTGTACGTCACAGTCGGCAAGGTGAAGAATCAAAGGGGAGGGGGTGGTACCGCTTCGGGATCAACCCTAGGGTTGCCACTCTTCCCCTGTACTACGCCGCAAAGCCAAAGCAATCGTTGCGTCGTCTAGATACAGGCCCGCATGTCTCAAGTCTTTCAAGACACTGGTGGCCGATTCCACATGTCCCATGCGCTTGGCACGGAGGACGACCCCGAGAGTTCCGATAATCGGTACGCCAATCGCACGCGCACACTTCCGACCTTGGGCATCATCCAGCACAGCCGTGCATTCCCCTCGTTCCACGGCAACGACAATCACCGCTGTCTCGCCGGCTCCAAGCCCCCATTCCAGCACCAGAGCTGGAATGTTAACGACTGAGACACGTTGCCCCCATCCTTGCTCGACAACTCGACGAGCCGGATCAGAGACGAGAGCCTGCAAGATCTCGATGACAACGGCTTCCGGCAGAAGCACACGGTCAGCAAGTGCTGTCAATAGATCAAGATGTCCTGCTTTGGCGAGCGTTATGATCGGTGACGCATTGACGACCCAAACTTCAGGCACGCTCGGCTTCCTCGATCATCTCATCCGCTTCATATTGGAACGGAGAGACCCCGAACTGCCCAAGAGCGGTGATGAATTCACTGCGGGAGATACCCGCTATCTCAGCCGCTCTTTCCTGTGAGATGCGTCTCATTTCATACCATTTGACAGCCGTCGCGAGGCGAAGCTCTTGAGCGAAATGATGAGGATCTTGCCGTAGGGACGATAAGGCGCTTTCGGGCATCTCGATGGTGAGCTGAATCATGGCTCGTTTCCCTCTGACTTGTTGTCATACCTCAACAAAAGCTCGCCTTAGATCGATACCTTGAATCCACCAATGTCTGTTGATGGCAGGGTACCCACCAGCTCGATAGCATAGGCAACAAAAGCTGTAATTGGCGTGGATTTCATCTCGATCCCCCTACAACCCGTGTGACGTGTCGTTTTCTGGCTGCCAGTATAGCAGCTTCACGCCTAGCGTACGACACGTTCGCGCGCCTGACCACACGCTCTACAATCTGCTTCTTCAAATAGCACCAGAAATTCCACCTACGAACGTCAGGGGCCATTTTGGTCACTGACCTTCCTATCCGCTCTTCCATCCATCCGCCATGTCCAAGCATCGGCTAGCGAGTTGCACGAGCGTCGCGTATCCGACGTGATCGGCGCCGGGCTCGGGGGCATCAAACGAGGGTGAACGTCGGGGTATGACGTCCGTTTCGGGATAGCAAACAGAACAACCAGGACACGTAAAAAAGAGGAGAAATTCCGGGTTTTCCTCGTATCTGGGTGTCGGGTCACCATGCTGGTTATGCCGGTTGGGCACGGGGCCGATGGCCGGTTGCCGCCGATTGAGGCGACGCCCGTTGGCCAGGAATCGACATGTGCGACGGGGTGGGGCGGCGGCTCCGGGCCGAAGTCCTCTGTTGGATCAGCCAGCCCCGGCACGGCGTTGTAAACACGTTACAATCCGATCCCAATCACGAGGACGCCACAGATAGGTCTCGGGCACGTCTGCAACCGCGCTGAGGGCATCCAGCCACAGGGCTTGTTCAGGCGTCACCCGGCCGGTGTCCGTTTTGAGCTCCGCAGAGCACAACCAAGGGGGTTTGAGTAAGACCAGGTCCGGGAACCCACGGGCAGACCGCCGTGAATCAAACGGATGGTAACAGCGCCAGCCGGTTAATCGGGCCAGGGTCATGAGGTGCTGCTGAAACGCCTTTTCGGACTGTAGGGGCTATCTCATTGGTCATCTTTCTCCGCGTTGTGGCGTTCCAGCCAGGCATCGAGGTCTTGTTTGAGATAGCGTACGGCCCGCCCAATTTTGATAAATGGAGGACCAGGGGTACGGCTCTCACGGTCGCCCTCGATGCGAACCTGACGCAGAAATGATTCACTCATCGCGATATAGCGAGCCGCTTCGACTGTGGTATAGGCGCGTTTAGCGTCGGCATCATGGACACCGATAGGCGTTTGCATCTGAGGCACAGGTTATCTCCTTTCTGATGCTATCAAGTAAGTGCGTCAAGTGTTCGGCTGACAGGTGAGACCGCGACGTCCCATACCTCGCGGTACCATATCCCATCGATCTCACAGCCGCCATCGACCCGTTGAAACCAATCGTGAGCTTCGAGGATCTCGGCGATACGCCGGGCGGTTTTGGCATCTCGAATCCCCCTGAGACCATACTGATAGAGTTGACGAAGGTGGACCTGCTCATAACGCTGCGCCCACGTCAGGAGGCGATCCGCCAGCACCAGGACTGATGAAATAACCTGACAGGGGATGGTGGCGGCCATCGATGACCACATTGGCATGGCCTTGCACGGCCAGGGCCCCCGCCGCCAACACCGACTGGGCGCACAGCGCCGCCGGGGCTTGCACGACCTCGATCAGTTTGGTCGCCATCGGGGCCAAGACCGGCCCCAAGGCCGACACCGGATAGGGGCTGGGGGCGGCAATGGTGCGGTGCGGCGGTTGGGGCGCCACCGCGAATGCCGGGGTGGTCATGACGACATTAAGGGATAGGTTCGACATGAGACCCCTCCATGGTATCGGCCCAATCCGTCCCCGGGGTGTCGGGCATGAGAATTTTGACGGTGCATCGTCTGGCGATGAGGCGGCAAGCCAGCGTCCGGGCGGCGTCGAGCCCGGCTCCATTGGGGTCGTGGTCGGCGGCGATAACCACTGTCCGCACCCCATCGGGCACTACCAGCGTTTTTATGCCAGAGGTGCTGATGGCGGCCCAGACGGGCAGACCTGTCAACTGCCCCACGGCCAGCGCCGTTTCAATGCCCTCGGTGACAGCGAGGATATCGGTGGCGGGGTACAAGCGGATGGCGCTGTCGCGAAGCCCGTCGGGTGTGACCGGTGGCATGAGTTTTTGATTGGGTCCAGGTTGGCTTTCGACCCCTCCAGGGTTAAATACGTACTAGGCGAGGATGACAGCGCAGAACGGCCGGCAGCCGGCTGAGCGGCCGGAAGGCCAAGCCGCGTTGGTGCAGATAGAGGTCGACGGGATCACCAGCGGCACTGGGCCGTGAGGCTTGCCAGATGCGTTTGACCGCTAATCCCCTTGACAATCCTTGGCGAGGTGTGGCCTGATGCCGGCGGGCGAGGCGGTCAGCCGGCCGGCTGACATCCGCCGACTGGCCGTGTAGCGCTCCTTTCCACCCACAGTGCCAGCAATACCACAAACCTGTGTCGGCCTGGACCGAGAGGCAGGGCTCCTGTGACTTGCGCCTGGATGCGGAACATTGGGGGCAGCGGGTGCGGACGTTGCCAGTCGCGCCTGGGGGCAGCACAATCCCCACCTCATGCCAGTCCTGCATGGGAGATGCGGCCAGTGGAGGACGCTGAATGGGGTTGGTCGTGGACAAAGGGGTCCATTGGGTTGGTTGCTGCACGATATTGGCCTCCAGTCAGGAACCAGCATCTGGGGCTTATGCCAAGCCCCAGCCTCGGCTACACGCGGGCATCTCAGAGGGCAGTCGCGCTGCCTGCGGGGGCTGACGTGCAGCCTGAAGGGACGGTCAAGCCGTCATGAGCGGACTGAACGGGAAGGGGAAAGGGGAATCACTGCCATATGATGCTGGCCGTGACGCCGGTCCATAATGACAATGCGATTGGGATACCGCATCGCCATCACTTCCGCGCCACAGCAATCGCACCACACTAATACCATGATCCGATGTGTGTAGGGTCTGCGTCTCCGCTGTGGGAGGCAGGTGGGCGGTTCCGCGCTCGATGCGCGACTATCCCTGAACCTCAAGATGGGTAGCCACAAGCTTGGCAGGACTGTCTCTGGGTAACGCAGGTTCTCGACCTCCCGGACGATGTCAGGGGGTCGGGTCGTCATCGTGACATTTTTCAAACGCCCCCTGAGACGCTCCGGTTCCTTCCCTCAGATGTAACGCACTTGATTCCGGATTTCCTCAGCTGTCATATGATTGAGAAGACGCAGCAGACGTCGTGCCATCTCTTGAGGCGGAGACGTACGGCCAGAATGATGCCGTAATGGGTGTGCCTGCCGCAAAGTAGGCCTGATTCAGAGCTTCGAAATCGTACGATTATGGGGGAGTCGAAGGCAATGGCTGTTCACGGTGTAGACGGGCGTCGTCAAATTGGACTTATAACAGACTTACGAGAGACTTAGTGGGTGATCAGAAAACTCAGAATTGCGCTAAATCATCGAAAGAAGGGATGGGCGATACTGGGTTTGAACCAGTGACCCCTGCCGTGTGAAGGCAGTGCTCTCCCGCTGAGCTAATCGCCCATATTTGAAATCGCAGCACCTGGGGCTAAAGTGGACGGTAGGAGATTCGAACTCCCGACCTCTGCCTTGCGAAGGCAGCGCTCTCCCAACTGAGCTAACCGCCCAGCATATGGCGCTTCCAGGCCCATTCCACGGATCATGCAACCTCATATAAGAAACAGGAAACATCACACGTGGGGACACAAGTATACTGTCATTAGGAGCAGATGTCAAGCGTCGGACATCGCGATCAAGGTTTAGAGGAAGACGACGTTCCCGGCGATCAGACGCTCATGGGAGCCATCGGCCAGACGTACGCGCAACGCACCGTCCTCATCAAGGCCGACGACCGTCGCGTCGTGGGTGGCATCGTCGTGGGTAAAGTGGACTTGGCGTCCGAGGATCGGACCATAGTGCAGCCAGCGTTTTAGAATAGGCGCGATCCCGATCTGTTGAAAGGTCTGATAGTAGTGCTCGAGTTGGTGCAGGAGAGCCGCAATGATCGACGGGCGATCGAAAGCGCGACCGGCCGCCAGGGCGAGTGACGTCACCAGCGAGTGTAACGCCGGCGGCAACTGTTTCAACGTCGTATTCACATTGATGCCGATACCGACGATAACGACGGTCGGCTGTGCCGGATGGACAACGAGTTCGGTGAGAATCCCGGCGATCTTTTTGCCATGAACTTCAACATCATTCGGCCATTTCAGGCGTACAGGAAGGGCCGTGGCCGCGCTCAGAGCCTCGGCTGCGGCCACGGCGGCGAGCAGGGTGAGTGGCGGCAGCCGACTCACCTCCACGATGGGGCGGAGGAGGAGCGAGAGATAGATGCCGACACCCGGAGGCGAAACAAAGCCACGCCCCTGCCGGCCTCGGCCACGGAGCTGCTCCTCGGCGAGCACGACGGTCCCTTCGGGCGCGCCTTGCAGCGCGAGTGTCTTGACCTCATCGTTGGTTGAGCCGGTTTGTGGCAGAATGTGCAGCGTACGGCCAAAAGTTGCCGTTGTTAGCAACGGTTGTACGATGGTGTGGTCAAGCCTGTCGATGTGCATGGCAAATGGCTCCGAGGCTGGCGGCGGCACGCGGCCTCGCTCGAACCGGGCAGGTAGCGCTTACAAAGACTTAGTCAGGGTGAGAAGCGGCGCCAGGAGCCGGTGCATCGCCCTGACTTTCTTGCGCCACCGCGTGCTTCAGTTTTTCGATTTCTTGCTGCAAAAGGGCTTCGAGCAATTCTGGCATTTTGGCGCTGACCAGTGTACGGACCTCTTCCACAAGATGCGGTGTGAGCGCATCGAGAAGTGTCGCTAGGTGCGACTGGATCGTTTCCTGCACAATGTGTGCGAGATTGGCACTTAACGTCTGATACCCTGGCGGTATGTTGGCTGGCTCGATAGCGGCAGCCGATGATGGCGCCGCGGGCTCATCAGGGCGTGCGTCGGCGGTCGGCGCGAGCCCCAAGGCGTCGTCAGCCGCGCGCTCCGGGCTGAACACGTCTGCGGGCCGCACATCGGCGCCAGGAGACGTAGACGTGCGGCTAATGAGTTGTTGCCCCAAGGCAAGGAGCGTATAAGAATCAAACGGTTTTGCCAGATAACCGGTGACCCCCACGCGCTGGCCGTGGGTATCGTCGTACGAGGTAAAACGGCTAGTCAGGAGCAAGACCGGGACGTGTTCAAACCCCGCTGTATCCCGAATCGCCTGGCAGAGTTGGAAACCATCCATCTCCGGCATGGACGCATCGGCCAAGACAATATCGGGTGACACACTGGTCAGCTGGTCCAGACCGGCCTGCGCCTCGTTTGCGACGACGACCTGAAAACCCGCCGCGGTGAATGTCGTTTCAACGACTTTCTGGATGGTGAAGCTATCTTCAACCAACAGCAGTGTTTTTGATATCATCCTTACGAGGTCCTCATACAATGGGAGGGCAGTGTCGGATTCCGACGGATGGGGTGCAGCGTGCCGGCCGCCCTGTCCGCATCGGGGGGGCGTATGGTGGTCATGATTGTAATATAAAAGGCCTGATGAGACAATATGGGGCCCGCCGGTGGCGGCGCGGCGATAGGGATGTGCGCCTGCAGCGTTGGCAGGTCATTCGCTTCTCATGGTTGAGATCATATCCTGTGCGTATGATTGACCGCTATATTCTACGAGAATTCTGGCCCTTCTTTGGCATCACGTTTGCCGTGGCAACATTTGTCCTCTTTCTGGATAAGTTGCTTTGGTTAGCCGGCTTAGTGTTGCACAGCCACCTCGAATGGCTCACGGTGCTGCAATTCTTTGGCTATATGCTACCGACGGTCAGCGGCTTAACCCTGCCGATCGCGTTTTTTATTGGCTGTACGCTCGCGTTTAATCGCTTGTCGACGGATAGCGAGTATGTGGTGCTAAAGGCTGCCGGCGTCAGCTTCTATCGGTTGCTGTTGCCGCTCCTGGCGCTGGCGGCCGTGATGTATCTGCTCTCCAGTGTGGTCTTGATGTACGTGTCGCCGTGGGGATTTCAAGGCCTAAAACGCCTGTTTTTTGACGTGGCCCGCAGCCGGGCGCAGTATCATCTGCGTCCGGGTGAATTTCATGATGCGTTCCAGGGATTGGTGGTGTATGTCGAACAGACGTATCCCGCCGAGCGACGCTTGCAAGGCATCTTTATTGCCGATACACGGACGCAACCCGGGCAGGTGATCACGGCGCGTGAGGGCAACATTTTGACCCAAGACGATTCCCTGCGGGTCGTCCTGCAACTTCGGCACGGGCGGCTGCATCGCTACGAACCGCAACGCCAACGCTATTATTTGCTTCGCTTCGATCGCTATGAGGTCCGGCTCAATCTGGATACGACGTTAGCCCGCCGGGTGAATCGGCCCACGCGGCCGCGCGAACTCTTTCCCGCTCAACTGCGCGCGGAGATCGCGCGGCGTCAAGCCGCGGGAGAAGATGCGCGTCCCTTGATCTTGTACCAACATAAGCTCTTTACCCTACCATTTGCCTGCATCCTGTTTGCCGGTCTAGGGCCGAGCCTTGGTGTTGTCCGCACCCGCTCGGGCCGCTCCGGAGGGTATGTGTTCGGCATTGGGGCCATCTTTTTCTATTACCTCTTTCTCACTGCCGGTAATGCCTTGGGGGAGGAAACGCAGATGCCATCACTGCTTGCCGCCTGGTTGCCGAATCTCGTTATGGGCGGCTTCATGTTATGGCTCCTGCGGCGGACGGCCCGCGATACCTCGCAGTTCGATTTGCCGGGCCTATGGGATTGGCTGCGTCGCCGCTGGCCTGGCGCTGCCACTTAGGAACAAAGGATCCCACGCACGGACTTCTGCCAGCGTGTCCTAGCGGTTCGCAGGCTTGAGTTGGTAGGTGCGCACCGCTTTGTTGTGTGCTTGCAGGGTGGTGGAAAATGTGTGCCGCCCCTCTTGTCCCGTGGCGACAAAGTAGAGATAGTCGACGGCTTCGGGGGCAACGGCCGCTTCAAGGGCGCGGCGGCCGGCGTTGGCGATCGGACTTGGCGGCAGGCCAGCATAGCGATAGGTATTGTAGGGCGAGTCGATACGGAGATCCCGTTTGCGGAGATTGCCATCAAAACGGTCACCGAGGGCATAGATCACCGTCGGATCACATTGCAGCCGCATGCCGCGGCGCAGGCGGTTGTGAAACACCGCTGAGATCCGCTCGCGTTCGTCATCGCGCCCCGTTTCCTTTTCAATCAGCGAGGCGAGGGTGAGCACATCATGCTGAGAGAGGCCGAGGCTGGCGGCGCGCTGTGCGATCTCCGCCGTATAATTCGCCTGCATCGTGCGTACCATGAGCGTCAGAAGCGCACGTTCGCCGAGACGGCGGGGGATGTGATAGGTATCCGGAAACAGATAGCCCTCCAGCGATGGCGCCGTGAGTCCGAGCGAGGCAATAAAGTCGGTATCGTGCGCTAGGCTGTGGATGACCTGCGCGGCACCAAAATCTTTGGCGGCAACCCGCTTGGCAATATCGCGCACGGTCGACCCTTCAGGAATGGTGAGCACGTGATGCCGGACTTGGCCGCGACGCAACATGTCGGCGATTTGGGCTGGCGACATCGTGGCCCGCAGGACATATTCGCCGGCCTGCAAATGCGGTCCGGCGCGGAGCCACTGCACGTACAAAACAAACATGACCCGATGACGTAACAGTCCGGCCTCGGTCAGGATATTGGCAATCCGCTCCAGGCTGGTACCCGGAGCAATCGTCACCACCCGTTCTTCCGCTTCCCGCGCTGCCGGGGTGTGATAATAGAGCCAGAGATAATACGTGGCCAGCGCACCCAGCACCAGGAGCATGCCAACGGTGGTCCCAAGCCCTTTGACAACGCGATATCGAGCGCTTTTCACTCCGACGTCACTTCCCATACGATTCCTACGTCCCCGGACAAGATCACTTCCCTCATGTTGCCGGGTCCGCTGGTGTGTGGCAGGGCCGAGAGGCGCGCGCCCGTTGATAATCGAGGTAATTTTGCAAAATGAGCTGTGCCGCGATCATATCACGTACGGCTTTGCGCTTACGCCGGTGCGGTTGTGCGCTGCGCAGCACCCGTTCAGCCTGGCGTGTGGTCAGGCGTTCATCCCAGCGGATGCAGGGCAGATGACACGCCGCTTCCAGGGTCCGGATGAAGTGCTCGGTAATGTCGGCGCGTTCACCGTACGAGCCATCCATATTCCGTGGCATGCCCACCACAATACCACCCACCTGATGCGTGGTAATGAGTTCCTGCAATTTGGCCATATCAGTGCGGATATTGCGACGTTCTAAGGTCGGCAGCCCTTGGGCCGTCAAACCGAGCTCATCACTCAGCGCCATACCAATGCGGCGATCGCCTACGTCTAGACCTAACAAACGCATAGAATCCTGATGGATACCTCCTAGGTGCAAGCATAGCGAACCGTCCCTAGCGGATGCAACTCGCGGGCCGTGCTCCTATTGTAAACGCGGTCCGTCGCTCTGGAGAACGATGTTATAAGATTGCAAGAGCGTGTTTTTGACTTCCTCGAGTCTGACGAGGGCTTGCTGATGCGCCGTCAGGGAGCGAATCTCTGCGGAACGCTCGACAGACAGGTCCTCCTGAAAGTCGAGAACAGTGAACACCGTTGCCAAGCCGACCTTCAGCTTTTTCTCCTCCGCTTCCAACTGTCGTTCGGCCAGCCGGCTCGCGGCTTTTGATGCCTGTACCAGCTCGGCACTGGCCTGGACATCGCGCACGGCCATGCGGACCTCCTCCAGAATCGTCTCTTCGAGATTTTTGATGCTCAGGAGCTGCTGTTTGATGGCCAAGCGGGATTGCTGCAGGCGGCCTTTGGCCTGGCGATTCGCCAAGGAATACCGAAAGACCACGCCGACTTCCCAGCGAGAATGCCCCTGACCAAGCTGATCGAAGCTGCCACCGAGGTGGTCGTCGATGCCATTCAGGGTCAGACTGGCTTCAAAGTCGAGCGTCGGCAGCGTCTGGTTTTGGTTGAAGATCAACGTAATATTTTGGTTTTCGAGTTCGAGCTTCGCCTGGATGAGATCGAAACGCTGTTCGAGCGCCTGGCGGATTTCGGCTTGCTGATCGAGGAGGGGAGGGCTATAACTCGGCGTGTCGGTCGGGAGCACCTCGACATTGGCAAACTCCCCGACCAAACTGAGATGCATGATCCGTTTGAGCCGATCTTCCGCGTTGCGCACGGCATTGGCGGCAATGATAATTGTCTGTCGAATGCGGGCGATTTCCGTTTCGGCTTGTAACACTTCAATCGGAGCCAAGGTGCCGACCTCAACTTGCCGGCGAACCTGGGTCAGCAGCCGTTGGGCCAGCGCCAGCTGCTGCCGCCGCACTTCGAGATCCTCGCGGCGAAACACCAAATCCCAATAGGTTTGCTGCACCTGGGAGGTCGAGACGATCACTTGCTGGCGAAAGTCCTCTTGCGAAATGGCCAAATTATTTTGCGCGATGAGGATCTGATTTTGAGTGACGGTGGAGCCGAAATCTCGTAGGAGGGGTTGCATGACTTTCAGTTCGAGCTCGGTCGTGTAAAAATCAACCTGCCTGCCTGGACTATCGAGGTTGTTAATGATCCGCCGTTGAGTCTCTTCATAGATCTCCGAGAGCGTGACCTCATAGGTGCCGCCAAACGGGGTGAGTTGCGTGATCCCAAAGGAGAGTTCATGCTCATCCGTGCTCTCCTTGCCGACGAGACCGCCGACCCGTCGCCGGCTGGCATGGGCCGGGCTGGTATCCAGCAACCGGTCGAAAGAGGTTTGTAGACTGGCCTGCGCCTCGACGTCGAAAATCCCTTTTTCCTCCGTCACTTGCGCTTCCCGGATACGTGGCGTGATGCCAACGATTTGAATGTCCAAATTCTGCTGCAAAGCCAACGCCGTGGTTTCGCGGAGCGAGAGCTGCATTTGGCGGCGTTGGGCTTGCACCGGTGACAGCGCCCCCACAACGAGGCTGCCGCAGAGCAGGAGCCACAGCACACGCCGGCGTTTACGGGTAGCTAACGGAGGGGCTTGCAGACGCATATCGGAACGATACTGTGTACTCATACCTACCTTTCATAATCAGGGTGGCCGGGATGGGCTCGGAGGGCTGTGTGCTGTCTCGACATGGCATAGAAGAACCAGGTGCCACCGCTACGTGCCCTCACGGATCACAACACGACTGCAGGAGGCGGCCTGACGACCTGTGAGAATGTCAATGCTGGTCCTGGCCAAGAATTGCCGCAGCTGGCAGGATATACTCTTTCTTAGTACTTGGAGTTCCAGGAGAAGTCAAGTATTTTTTGCAAAATGTGCGGTCGGCGTCCCGGTCGCCAAGCGCCGAACATCGTGCGAGCTAGGCTACACGGCCGGGTTCATGCTGCTTTTCTATTGCGGCTATTCCGGGGCGTTGTTATAGTAGCCGTCCAATCAACGATCACATCGGCGATGCGTTTCGACAGCAAACGGGATTTTTTATGTACATTGTGGATAGTCTTGCCGCTCTCGAGCATGTCGCGCATCCCAAGCCCGTCCTGGCATTGGGCAATTTTGACGGGGTGCATCTCGGCCACCAGGCCATTTTTCACCAGGTGGTGACGCAGGCGCAGGCCATCTCAGGCACGAGTATGGTCTTTACGTTCGATCCGCATCCCGCGCAGGTTCTGGCTCCCCAACACGCGCCGCCTTTATTGACGATCTTCGAGCAAAAAATGCGTTTGATCGGCGCCTTGGGCGTACAGGTCGGGTTACGCATACGCTTCACCGATGCGTTTGCCCGCCAGGAACCCCTGGACTTCATCCGCGATGTGTTGTGCGAGCAGATCGGTATCCACGAGTTGGTGGTAGGTTATGATTGCCGCTTTGGACACCGCCGGGCCGGGACGGTCGATCTGTTACGAGAAGCGGCGGCAACCTATGGGTATCGTGTCACGGTCGTACCGCCCATCGCGAAAGCTGAGATGACCGTGAGTAGTTCCAAGATTCGCCAGCTCATCCGTGACGGGCAGGTCGAGGACGCGGCGCGTCTTCTCGGGCGTTTCTATGCCATTGAGGGACCGGTGATAGAAGGATTTCGCCGGGGGGCCACGATCGGCTTTCCCACGGCCAACGTGCAATCGATCAACGCTCTCATTCCACACACTGGGGTCTATGCCGTACAGGTCGTCTGGCAAGGCCAGGTCCATCCCGGGGTGGCCAATGTCGGGTACAATCCGACTTTTGCCAATGACGCCTTGAGTGTGGAAGCCCACCTGTTCGATTTTGCGGCTGACTTGTATGGGGCGACGATTAGCGTCGCGTTCGTGCAGAAGATTCGCGATGAGCGCAAATTTGCTTCGGTCGACGACTTAACGGCGCAAATTGCTCGTGATGCGGATGCGGCCCGCGCCATTCATGCCCAGTTAGGCGCCACGCCGTAGGCGACTCCCGGCACGGCGGCTCACGCTCGAACGCGTCGTTGGCGACGTCGCGCACGCCGTAAATCGCGAAGCCATAGCGCGGGATTGATGTGATACGTCGCCACCCGGCACCCATTAAGGAAGATGACGGGAAGGTCGTCACCATAGCGACGCGTGAGCCCGGCATGGTTGGTGATGTTAATATCCTGCATCGTCAACGGGTAGGTTGTAGACAATTGCTGTAACATGGCCTTGGCTTCTTCACACAGATGACAGCCGGGTTGACTCAAGAGGGTCACCTGGACATCGGCCGAAGGACGGTGGCCATGGGCAATGCCTCCACATGAGAGATAGGAATGCATGAGCCAGAATAAGATTGCGCATTTTGCAGGGTCCATGCTACCATATCAGCATCCGAATCGTGAAGGTATGATCTCATTAACCAGCGCTTCCCACGCATTATGCAGCTCTTCTTATCGGAGTCCCGCTTCACTGCACGCACTGGAGTTTCACATCTTCCCCGGCCTTATGATCGCTTCCCTCTGCGCTTTGCTGTGGAAACGCGGTCGTGTCTGGCAACGCGTGGCCTCTCCGGGCGTGCACGGCAGGCGAGCAGGCCGGGGAGCAGAAGGGTGTGGTAACGGCCATGATGACAACGCCACCTTCGCATAGGGTCATTGCGATTGACGGTCCCTCCGGTGTGGGCAAGAGTACAGTGGCGAAACGGTTGGCGCGGCGATTAGATTATTGTTATGTTGATTCGGGGGCCATGTATCGTGCTGTGGGTTGGGCTGTCCATACCGCTGCCATCCCTTTTGATGCCACGCCGGCAATCGTGGAGCTGGCGCAGCGGACCCACATCGAGCTGACATTTGATGACGGTCAGGCGGAGGTGTGGGTCAACCGCCAGCGGATTACGCCATACCTCCAGGGCGAGAACGTTGGCGCCGCGGCCTCTGCTGTGGCGCTGGTGCCGGCAGTGCGTGACGTCCTCACCACGCAGTTGCGGCGCATGCGCTGCCAGGGCAGTGTGGTGATGGAAGGCCGTGATATCGGGACGGTGGTCTTTCCGGATGCGGCGGTGAAGTTCTTTCTCGATGCGTCCCTGGAGCAACGTGCGCAGCGGCGGTGGGATGAACTGCGGCGTGCCGGGCACCAGGTTAAACTGGCCTGTGTGCAGCACGCGGTGGCGAGGCGCGATGCGCAGGACCGCTCGCGTGCCGTGGCGTCGTTGAGACCTGCTGCCGAGGCGCATGTGATCGATACGACGGATTTGACTATTGATGATGTCGTCAAACTTATGCTATCAGACATTCACCCGTAACGCCTACAGAAAGACGAGCGGGCCTAAGATGCGAGACGAGCAGATGTGGATGGGGCCGTTGTACGCGTTCGTTGACCCTGTCGTAACCAGGAGGTTGCACACCGATGACTGATCAACCAGTCCAGGAAGAAACGCCACAAGTAGAGACGCCGGCTCAGGTGATGGCGCCTGTAGAGCCATCGGCGACGGCGCGTGGCGCGGACGATGATGCCATTGCGATCGAGGATGTCACGAGCCCGGAAGAACTCGAACTGCTCTACGAAGAAAGCCTGAAGCACATTCAAGAGGGCGCGATTGTGCGGGGCCGGGTGGTGCTCATCGGGCGCGATTCCGTCCTGGTGGACGTCGGATACAAATCCGAAGGCGTGATCGACCTGGATGAATTTCCCGAGCGCGGCCGAGATTTGGAAGTTGGCGAAGAAGTCGATGTCCTCCTGGAACAGAAAGAAGATAGCGAAGGCCAGGTTATCCTCTCGAAGGAAAAGGCCAATCGTATCAAAATCTGGGACGATATCAGCAAGAAGTATGACAGTGATGAGGTCGTCGAGGGGACGGTTGTCGCTCGTATTAAGGGGGGGTTAACTGTCGATATTGGCCTCAAAGCGTTCTTACCCGGCTCGCAGATCGACCTCCGCCCCGTGCGCAATCTGGACAAGCTTATTGGCGAAAAGCTGCAGATGCGGATTATCAAGCTCAACAAACGGCGGGGCAATATCGTCTTGTCCCGGCGCGTCCTCCTGGAAGCGGAACGGCAACAAGCCAAAGAGAAGATCTTGGCCTCGTTGGCCGAAGGCCAGGTCATCGAAGGCGTGGTGAAAAATATCACCGAGTATGGCGCCTTCATTGATCTTGGCGGCATTGATGGCTTGCTGCATATTACGGACATGTCCTGGGGACGGGTCAATCATCCGTCGCAGCTCTTCGCCATTGGGGATCAGGTGCGCGTGATGGTGCTCAAGTTCGACCAAGAGCACGAGCGCGTGTCGCTGGGTCTGAAGCAACTGGCCCCGGATCCCTGGATGAATGTCGCTGAGAAATACCCCGATGCCGAGCGCGTCTCGGGCAAGGTCGTCAGCATTACGGACTACGGCGCGTTTGTGGAGTTGGAAGAAGGTATCGAAGGTCTTGTGCACGTGTCCCAAATGTCCTGGGCACGGCGGACGCGCCATCCGTCAAAAATCGTCAATATTGGTGACACCATCGATGCGGTCGTGCTCAGTGTGGATAAAGAGCGCAAGCGCATTTCGCTGGGCATGAAGCAAATCGAGCCGAATCCTTGGAGCACGGTGGACGAGCGTTATCCGGTGGGGCAAGAAGTGGAAGGCAAAGTCCGCAACCTCACGGATTTTGGTGCGTTTATCGCCCTCGAAGAGGGGATTGACGGTCTCATTCATATCTCTGATTTATCCTGGACACAACGGGTCAAACATCCATCGGAAGTGCTCAAAAAGGGCCAGAGCGTGCATGCGGTGGTGCTCAATGTCGATAAGGATAATGAGCGCTTGTCCCTCGGGTTAAAGCAGCTACAGCCGGATCCGTGGACGCTGGTGCCGGAGAGGTATCAGGTCGGCCAAGATGTGCAGGTGACGATCGTCAAAGTGACCAATTTCGGCGCCTTTGCCGAGTTGGAGGATGGCGTGGAGGGGCTCATTCATCTCTCGGAACTTAGCCGTGACAAGGTGACGGATCCGGAAGAGATCGTGAGTGTCGGGCAAGGGCTCGAAGCGAAAATCATTAAAGTCGACGCAGAGACGCACAAGATTGGGCTCAGCCTCCGGGCTTTTGAGGATGACGAGCATGCCTATGCCTTGCAAGAGCTCAATAACGATGTCTCCGATACGATCACGCTTGGCGATATGGTGGCCGAGGAAATGTCGGACTTGCGATCGGCCCTGGCCGAAGCCGAGCGTGAAGACCAACAGGAGCCCGTGGACTGAGAGGATACGTGGCGAGCTACGCCGCGGGGTGTCGCCGGTTTGAGCGCACACGGCGCGGTGGGGCATGATTCAATGCCATGACATAGCGGGGGCTCTGGAGGGGGTGCTCTAGAGGCCCTGCTTGAGCGGTTTCATCTCACCTCAGAGATCGCAGTAACGATCGTCAGTCCTATCTCTTTGTCAGCCGGTCTCCCAGATATTGGGATGATACTTGACACAATACGTAAAACGTGATACTTTGCCCATCCCCAAGGTTTGCGACGTGCTGCGTGATGAATCCCCCAGCAGGAGAGCCGGATGCATGACAAAAGCAGAGCTTGTTGACAATGTTGCCGAAAAAGTCAACCTGACCAAGAAGCAGACTGAGGTTATTGTTAACATACTTTTCAGTAGCATTACCGAAGCCCTCAGTCAAGGGGATAAAGTGGAATTGCGCGGCTTTGGCAGCTTCCGCATTCGCAGCCGGAATCCTCGTGAAGGGCGGAATCCGAAAACGGGTGATGCCGTTCACATTCCGGCGAAAAAAGTTCCTTTCTTTAAGGCCGGCAAAGAACTGCGAGAAATGGTTGACCAGTGATCAATCTTGCCGTGCCATTCTGCTTCTATGGCATGATGACCCATGATGGAGCCGTTAGCCATACTGGCTGGCCCAACAGCCGTGGGGAAAACCGCGCTTTCCTTGCCTGTGGCCCAAGCCTTGCAGGCTGAGGTGCTCAACGTCGATTCCCGCCAACTCTACCGCTATATGGACATTGGCACGGCGAAACCCACGCCGTATCAACGTACGCAAGTTCCGCATCATTTACTTGATCTGCTGCTACCGCATCAGCGCTCGAACGCGGCACAATTTGCCATGGCTGCTGGGCAGGCGCTTGACGATATACACCAACGGGGGAAGCGCGCATTGATTGTGGCAGGCAGTGGCCTCTACCTGCAGGCGATACTCTACGGTCTCATGCCGGCGCCAGCGGCGCATGAGCCACTGCGCCAGGTGTTACGCGCGCAAGCAGAGCGCTATGGCGCCCCCGTTTTGCATCATTGGCTGCAGCGGCTGGACCCCGATGCCGCTGCGACCTACCACCCCCATGATCGCATTCGTCTCGTTCGGGCGTTAGAAGTGATTTTCCTCACAGGTGAGACGTTTTCGGCGCGCCGCCGCCGACACCAACGTCAAGGCCCGCTCTATCCCTACGTTGCCATTGGGCTGACACGTGAACGGGCGGACCTCGACGCTCGGATTGCAACCCGCACCAACGCCATGCTCACGGCGGGGTGGTTAGCAGAGGTGGAGACCCTGGTCGCACAGGGATATACGCGCGCCTGTTCCGCGATGAACAGCCTCGGCTACCGCGAGTTGCTGGATTATTTGGATGGGCAGGCTGCGTGGCCCGATACCGTACACGCGATTATCAAAGCGACCCGGTTGTTGGCAAAGCGACAACACACGTGGTTTCGCAAATGGCCTCGTCTCTCCTGGCTCAATCTCTCACATCTGGATGAGCAGACTGCCATTGCGCATATTCTCGACCTTTTGCAACTGCCACCCGCCCCCCGGGGGCAGGCCTCACCGCATTGCAGCATGCCGTCCATAGAGGGGCGGAAACCGAGGAACGGCTCTTGAGGAGGTGATTGTGTATCCGGTTTTGTTTCAGGTGGGGCCTATCACGGTTCGCTATTATGGTCTGATGTATGTCTTGGCGTTGTTAGTCGGCATCGTCTTGCTCCGCATCGAAGCGAAACGGCGGGGTCTGCCGCCGGAAAGCATGGTCGATGTGGCCTTTTATGCGTTTGTTGGCGGTTTGATTGGGGGACGGCTCTATTATGTCATCCTGAAGTGGGGTTATTATGGCGCAAATCCCCTGAAGCTCTTTGCTATTTGGGAAGGGGGTATGGCGATTCACGGCGGCTTGATTGGCGGTCTCCTGGGTACGTTATGGTTTGCTTATACAACCGGTATGCCCGCACTGACGCTCTATGACATGCTCGCCCCAGCCGTGAGCTTAGGCCATGCCTTCGGCCGCTTTGGCAATTTTATGAACGGTGACGCACATGGCTATCCCCTACGATCCCCGCTGTTGCCGGACTGGCTCCGGCATTTCCCGGATTGGCTTGGTGTGACATTCCCACCAACGAGTATTGCGGGTCGTGAGTTCGGCGCCGTGCCGCTGCATCCCGTCATGTTATATGAAATGGTCCTGAACCTCCTCGGCTTTATTCTACTCTGGAGCTTACGGAAGAAACCGTGGGCTCCCGGACGACTCTTAGGTATCTATCTCATGTATTATGCTGTGGTGCGTTCATTGACCTCCCTCTTTCGTGCCGATGACCTCTATCTCGGTCCTTTCCGAATGCCGCACGTCATTAGCATTGTGATGGTACTCATCGGGCTCTGGCTGTTCTGGTCGCGCCGCCGTGTTCCGGCGTCCTAGCGTAAGACCGCAACAGGCTTGGGGGAGAGAGGGAGGGAAACGTATGACTGAGCAGATGAAAATTATAATGACTCCACACCAGGGCCAACGATGGCGCAATCAAGATCCACAGATTGCTCTGGCCATAGGTTTTGCCGAACCGGATATCGCTTCCCCATGTCGGCATGGAAGAGTCCGGGACGATATTGAGAAAACCGAACGCCGCGGCAAGGAGTAATGCTTGTCCGCCGAGTTGTGCCAGGCTGGTGATACGGTCCAGGACAGGTCCCGGGCTGGCAAGCAGCTGCGCCGCAAGCGGCAGGAGGCTGATGATCAAGGCCATATCCAGGGCCCAATCATGGTGCTCGACGACCAGAAAGGCGATAAACATGAGCAAAAAAGGCGGGATGGCATAGAGCACGGTCAGCCCGGCGTGTACGCTGCGGCGCAAGGCAGAGGGCAAGACGAGTCCCAGGGCAAGGAGAAGACCACTCAGGCTACCGGCGAGAACGGTCACCAGCAACGCGCGCGGAATAGCACTCCGAAATCCTTCAACGGTCCGGCTGAACACATCCCGCCCGAGAAAATCGGTCCCTAAAATGTAGCGGTAGCCGGGGGTGAGCAACTGATCACTGCTATGAATCTCGGTCGGATCATAGGGCGAGAGGGACGACGCCCAGACGGCGACGGCCAAAAGCGTGACGAGACCAAAGACGCCACGGTGCAGGCCGCGGCGGGAGGGGCGCTGTGGGATGCCGGTGAGCGACACACTTGCCAAAGGCGAATAGCCCTGTTGCCGTAAGCGCGCGCCCCAATCCAGCACCAGTTGTAACATGAAATAGAGCCCACTCGCGCACAACAAAAAGCCTTGTAGCATCGGGATGTCACGCTGTTTCAACGCCCGCAGCCCCAACGTGCCAAGACCTGGCATCAACAAGATATTCTCGGTCAGGAAGACCTGGAGGAGCAGGGCGGCGAGAAAAGGGCGAAACCACAAGCAAAAGCGTTCCCAACGCTCACGTTGATCCCCATGACGTGACCGAGACGCCGGAGTGGCAAGCGGATGCCGCGTCGCTTTCCAGATGGCACAGGGCGTTAGTGCGAGCGCCGTCGCCGGCAAAAACATGTAGAGCGGATTATAGAGGTAAGTGGGAGCAAAAGCCGGGATGTGCGCCAGGGTGAGCCAGCCCAATTCCCAGACCAGGACGTCACGCAGAAGTAGAGCGACCACGAAATTCGGCAAGACAGCGATGAAGGGCAGTAGGATATCGTGACGACGCGGGTGCAAAGGCCACGGCAAGACACGGCGGACCATCCACCAGAGTCCGATCCACCAGATCGATAGCACGAGGGTCCAGGCGAGCAGGGCGAGGGTTCGGCCGGTCGCTCGCATGGCATCCTGCCAGACAGATTGGTTGGAAAAACGACGTGAGGAACCCCATTGTCCCGTGACGATTCGGTGCAGCCAGCGCGTGTATTGGCCCAGGAGTGGGCGGTCGAGGCCATAACTGGCAACGAGACGTTGTTGTTGATCGGCTGAGGCTGACCAACTCGCATACAACTCCAGAGGTGATTCCAACATGAGATGGGGCAGGGCAAACACGACCACGGTGAGACCCGCAAGACTCAGAAGCTTGAGACTCCAGTATTGCATGCGCCATGCGGACATAAATACCTAAACATATCTAAACGACTATTCGGTCTTCACATCATAGACGGTTGGCCACTGGTAAAAGCGGACCATACAAGAATTTTGGTCAACTGTCATGCATTCTGAGAGGAATCAACGTGAAACAGTTCGCCCGATGCACCAGTTGCCGGCAGTGGTATGCTCGTCGTGCCATTACCACCGTGGAGATTGTGCAAGCCAACGGCCTGCAACGGACGACCCTCTGGTGTGTACGTTGTATCCGAGATGCCGAGCATCGTTCACAATCGTTCGAGGACGTGCCGGATAGGCAGGAGGTCACATCGTCGGTAGCCGTCGCCATTCACACCCATGAATCTGCACATCAGATGGGTTCAACGGGAATGGCCTTAAGTTAAGCCAACTCCTTTCTTGATGAAGCAGTTACGCCGATTGCCTGAGACCGACTCTCCTCTCA
>CBCXVS010000068.1:0-27718 GCA_965178525.1 uncultured bacterium
GGAGGAAGTCATGAAGGATACCGGTTTGCTTGAGCCGTGTGCGATGAAAGTCGCCCGCACGGTTCTGAGGGGGGGGGGTCATGGCGACATGATGCCCCTACCCGATCATTTGTCTGTCTTTACGCCAAAACGCAAGATATACCTGCCTTTGGGAAGGTCCCTCTCGAACTTAGATACCCTGGCGCGTTGTGTATTATGCACTTCTCAGTATGTGGCATGCATGGAGCCCAAACAAACAAATTCTTGACCGAGTCCGGTACAGGACCCGTCTCAAGCACTATATTCGCACTGAACGGCTCTATGTTGAAAGGCGGCCAAGCGTGCGGAGCCCACTAGCTCCGCTGTGAGAGGACGAGAGGGACTGTCCGCAATTGGGCAGTAGCCGAATTCCGCCGGAAATATACCCCTCCAGCTTGCGGCCAATTGCCCGAACCCCGTATAATCCCGTCGCATGGTACAAAACGCAACGAATTGGTTCATGCAAAGATTGTGCGGGGAACCATGGGTAGTATCATTGCCATAGCGAACCAAAAAGGTGGCGTCGGCAAAACGACCACCACCATCAATCTCGCCGCCTGTTTGGGCGCGGCGGAACAGCGGACGCTCCTCGTCGATCTCGATCCGCAGGCCAACAGCACGAGCGGCATCGGTCTCAACCCTGCCGAGTCCGCTCATGGCGTCTACGATACCTTGATCGGCACCGTCGAGGGCGCCCAGGCGGTCAGCGCCGATGTGGTGGATGGGGTGGTGGATGTCCTGCCTTCGAGTCGTGCCCTAGTAGGAGCTGAGGTCGAACTCCTGCAGCTGCAAGAGCGGGAGCAGCGGCTGCGGGGCGTGCTCCGGCCGCTCGCGGCGGAGGTGTACGATTACATCGTTATTGATTGCCCGCCGTCCCTGGCGTTGTTGACGATTAACGCCCTGACGGCGTCCGATGCCGTTATTGTGCCGCTGCAGTGTGAATATTATGCCCTGGAAGGGCTGGGACAGCTCCTTCAAGTGGTGCAATTGGTGCGGCAGAAGCTCAACCCGCCTCTGGAAATCGGCGGGGTGTTATTGACCATGTATGATGGCCGCACCTTGTTGGGCCGTCGTGTAGCGGATGAGGCGCGCCGCTACTTCGGAGACGCCGTGTTCAGCACGGTGATTCCACGCAATATCAAGCTCGGTGAGGCGCCCAGTCACGGCAAGCCGATCATTCACTACGATATCGGTAGCAGTGGCGCCGCGGCCTATCTCCGATTCACCCAGGAGCTCTTAAGCAGTGGCACGAGACGTGTTGGGCAGGGGGCTGGGAGCACTTCTTGAGGGGACGAATCTCACCGCTGAAGCGGAATTGACCACCCTCCCAGTCGGGCAAATTCGGTCGAATCCCTATCAGCCCAGGCAGCAGTTCGACCCGGAACGCTTGCAGGAACTGGCGGAGTCGATCCGGCAGCAGGGTGTCATTCAACCGATCGTGGTGCGGCGGCGGGCGGAGGGCTTCGAACTCCTCGCTGGGGAACGCCGGCTGCGTGCGGCCCAAATGGCGGGGTTCGAGATGATCCCGGCATTGGTGAAGCGGGCCAATGATCAGGAAGCTTTGGAGGTGGCGCTGCTCGAAAACCTGCAGCGCGAAGATCTTAACCCGATGGAGGAAGCCCGCGCTTATCAACGCTTGCAAACCGAATTCCAACTGCGGCAAGATGAGGTGGCGCGGCGCGTGGGCAAGGACCGTTCGTCCGTGTCCAATGTCTTGCGGCTCCTGAAGCTGCCCATGACCTTGCAGGCCGATATCGAGGCGGGCCGGTTGAGCATGGGCCATGCCCGGGCCATGTTGGCGCTGGAGTCGGAGGCGGAGCAGCAACAGCTGCGCGACCAGGTGATCGCCGAGGGGCTTTCCGTGCGAGAGACCGAGGCGCAAGTCCGGACGCAGAAGCGGCAGGCCTCGGCACAGCCGGCGAAACCGGCACATTTGCAGGAGATGGAGCAAGCGCTCCATCTGCGCTTTGGTACGCGTGTGGCGATCAAACCGGGCCGCAAGCGGGGCAAAATCGAAATTACCTACCAGGGCGAGGACGACCTGCAGCGATTGCTCGGTTTGCTGCGGGGATAAGCCGATTGCGTTCTTGGCGCGTGACGCTAGATCATAGGGATACCGCGCGAGCGCTGCCGTGCGTGGGCGGCACGATGTCCTGCAGGTCCGCGTCTTGCAGACAGGGGAGGAAGACATTGAACGGCACAGGAGTTGCGCGGCGATATGCGAAAGCGATGCTTGATTTAGCCACGCGTGATGGGACCGTTGCCGAGATTGGCGAGCAACTGCAGCACCATCGTGCGCTGTTCGACGCCAATCCGAATCTTCAGGCCACCCTACGCAATCCGGGCGTCGCCGTCGAGGCCAAGACCCATCTGCTGACGGCGGTGTTGGATCGTACACAGCCCGGGCCGCTGGTGCGGAATTTTATCCTGTTGTTGCTCGAAAAAGGTCGTCTGCATCAATTTCATTTGATTTACGCGCATTATGAGCGGATGTCCAACGAGCAACTTGGCCGGATCAACGCGCAGGTGACGACGGCTGTCGAACTGGATGCGGCGCAGTATGAGGCGATTGAGCAGAAAGTGGCGGCCATGACGCAAAAGGACGTCCGCCTGGAGACGCACGTGGATGCGTCCATCCTCGGCGGGTTGATCGTGCGGATTAATTATACCGTGCTCGACGGGAGTCTACGGGGGCAGTTGAACCGGCTGCGGCAAGAACTGGCGGGGAGGTATTAGCATCGTGGCAGAGATTACAGCAGCGGAAATCAGTGAAATTATCAAGCAACAGATTGAAGGCTTTGGCACCGATGTCGAGCTGGCCGAGACCGGTTCGGTGATCAACGTTGGGGACGGTATTGCCCGCATCTATGGCTTAGATAAGTGCATGGCCGGAGAGCTGCTGCTCTTCCCACACGATATTTACGGCATGGCTCTGAACCTTGAAGAGGACAACGTCGGTGCGGTGTTGCTCGGCGAGAGCACCGAAATTAAAGAGAGCGATGAGGTCAGGCGCACAGGCCGCATTATGGAAGTGCCGGTCGGCGAGTCCATGATCGGCCGCGTCGTCAATGCCCTGGGCCAGCCGATCGATGGCAAGGGACCCATTCATACCACGCAGAGCAGTCCGATCGAGCGCATCGCGCCGGGCGTGATCGACCGCAATCCGGTGAACGAGCCCTTGCAGACCGGACTCAAAGCGATCGACAGCATGGTGCCGATCGGCCGCGGTCAACGTGAACTGATCATTGGAGACCGCCAGACCGGCAAGACGGCTGTGGGCCTCGATGCCATTATCAACCAGCGGGAAGCCTGGGACAGCGACCCGGAGTGGCGCTCGGGCCATCCCGGTGTGGTCTGCATTTATGTGGCGATTGGGCAAAAGCGTTCCACCGTGGCCCAGGTGGTCCGGATCCTTGAGGAATACGGCGCCCTGAAGTATTCCATCATCGTCGCGGCCACGGCGAGCGACCCGGCGCCGCTACAATATGTCGCGCCTTATGCCGGCTGTGCGATGGGCGAATATTTCCGCGACCGCGGCGGCCATGCGCTCTGCATTTATGATGACCTTTCCAAACAGGCCGCGGCCTATCGTCAGCTCTCCCTGCTGCTGCGGCGACCCCCGGGCCGCGAGGCCTATCCGGGTGATGTTTTCTACCTGCATTCACGCTTGTTAGAGCGTGCGGCCAAGCTCAATGAGGATCTGGGCGGTGGCTCTCTAACGGCCCTGCCGATTATTGAAACGCAGGCCGGTGACGTCTCGGCCTATATTCCCACGAATGTGATTTCGATTACAGACGGGCAGATCTACCTGGAATCCGATCTCTTCTACTCTGGCGTGCGCCCAGCGATTAACGTCGGTCTCTCAGTGTCGCGCGTCGGGGGGGCGGCGCAAACGCGTGCGATGAAGCAAGTGGCGGGCCGTTTACGTCTGGATCTGGCGCAGTACCGGGAAATGGCGGCGTTTGCCCAGTTCGGTAGCGAGCTGGACGCGGCGACGCAGGCGCAGCTTTCCCGCGGGCAGCGTATGGTCGAGCTTCTCAAACAGGATCAGTATGAACCGCGTGGGACGGTGCAGCAGGTCATGAGCATTTTTGCTGGCGTCAATGGCTATTTGGATGATGTGCCTACGGAACAGTGCCGGGATTTCGAGCGCGAGCTGACACAGTTCATGGAAACCCGCCACGCGCCGATTGTGTGCGATATTCTGGATAAGAAAGAAATCACGTCTGAAAGCGAGGAGACGTTGCGTCGTGCCATTGATACGTGCAAATCGACCTTCCTCGATAGAGTGGGAGCGGCGTAGCCATGCCAAGCCTACGCGATATTAAGCGGCGCATTTCCAGTGTCAAGAGTACGCAGCAAATCACCAACGCCATGAAGATGGTGTCTGCCGCCAAGCTGCAGCGGGCGCAGGACCGGGTGATGGCGACGCGTCCCTATGCGCAGCGCATGGGGTATGTCGTGGAGCATCTGCAGGCGCGGGTGCGCGCAACGGCGTATCCGTTGCTGACGCCCCGGCAGGAAGGCAAGACGCTGCTGGTGATGTTGACCTCGGATCGCGGCCTGTGTGGCGGGTTCAATTCCAACGTGCAGCGCATGGCGTTGGAGCAGATCCGTGAGCTCAGTGCGGCGGGGGAGGTCGATGTCGTCTCTATTGGCCGGAAAGGCCGGGATTTTCTGACCTATCGCCGGGTTGGTATGCGCGAGACGTATATCGAGATGTTCATCCGCCAGGTGAGTTATGATCAGGCCCAGGAGATCGCAGCCAAGCTCCTGCAGGCGTACGAGGAGGAGGCATACCGTCAGGTATTGGTGGTTTACAACCGCTTCAACTCCGCGATTTCGCAGCACGTGACGGTGCTGCGTCTCCTACCGATGAGCGGGCTTGATGATGCTGAGGCCAATCCCGAGGAGCCGTTTGACTATCTCTATGAACCGTCGGCGCCAGAGGTGTTGGATAAATTGTTGCGCAAGCAGATCGAGATCCAACTTTTCCAGATCTTTCAGGAGTCGTTTGCCGGTGAACACGGCGCCCGCATGACGGCCATGGATTCGGCCACGTCCAATGCCTCGGAGATGATTGCGAGTTTGACGCTGACCTTCAACCGCGCACGGCAGGCCGCGATCACCACCGAACTGATCGAGGTCGTCAGCGGCGCCGATGCCCTGCAGGGCTGATACGAATGCGGAAGGCGGAAGGCGGAAGGCGGAATAGAGAGGAGGGCGTATGAGTACGGGCAAAATTGTGCAGGTGATCGGGCCTGTGGTGGATGTCGAGTTCGACCCCGGCCAGTTGCCTGCCATCTATAATGCGCTCACGATCGCGCAAGATGGTGATGAGCCGATCACGGTCGAGGTGGCGCAACATCTGGGCGAATCGACCGTGCGGACGGTCTCCATGCAGCCCACGGATGGCATGGTGCGTGGGATGCCGGTTGAAGATACTGGGCAGCCGATTTCGGTACCCGTCGGTCCGGAGGTGTTGGGTCGTATCCTGAATGTGGTTGGGAAGCCGGTGGATGGGTTGGGAGCTGTGTCGACCTCACAACGTTATCCGATCCATCGTGAGGCGCCAACGTTGGAGGAGCAGGGGACATCGACGGAGATGCTGGAAACCGGTATCAAGGTGATCGATTTGCTCGAGCCCTATACCAGAGGGGGCAAGACCGGCTTGTTCGGCGGCGCCGGGGTGGGCAAGACCGTCATCATTATGGAACTGATCAGTAATATTGCCCGTGAGCATGGCGGGTATTCGGTCTTTGCTGGGGTGGGTGAGCGCACCCGCGAGGGCAATGATTTGTGGCTGGAGATGAAAGAATCCGGCGTGATCGACAAAGCGGCCTTGATCTATGGCCAGATGACCGAGCCGCCCGGCGCGCGTCTGCGTGTCGGCCTTACCGGTCTGACAGTGGCCGAGTACTTCCGGGAGGAAGAGGGCCAGGACGTGCTGCTTTTTGTCGATAACATCTTCCGTTTCACCCAGGCCGGTTCGGAAGTGTCCGCGCTGCTCGGCCGCATGCCCTCCGCGGTTGGGTATCAGCCGACGTTGGCCACGGAGATGGGCGAATTGCAGGAGCGCATTACATCCACCACAAAGGGATCGATCACGTCCGTGCAGGCGATATACGTGCCGGCGGACGACTTGACGGACCCGGCGCCGGCGACGACGTTCTCGCACTTAGACGCGACCACCGTGTTGTCACGGCAGATTGCTGAGTTGGGCATCTATCCTGCGGTGGATCCGCTCGATTCGACCTCACGGATTCTCGATCCGCGTATCATCGGTGAGGAGCATTACAATACGGCGCGGGCGGTGCAGGGTATTTTGCAGCGGTACAAGGAACTGCAAGATATTATTGCTATTCTCGGCATGGACGAACTCTCGGAAGAAGACCGGACGATCGTGGCGCGGGCGCGGAAGATCCAGCGCTTTTTGTCACAACCGTTCCATGTCGCCGAGCAGTTCACCGGCACGCCCGGCAAGTACGTGCCGATTAGTGAGACGATTGCCGGGTTCCGCGAACTCATCTCCGGAAATCTTGATCACCTGCCGGAGCAGGCGTTTTACATGGTCGGGAATCTCGATGAGGTGACCGAAAAGGCGGACGCCATGCAGCGAGGGGAGGTCTAAACGTGCCGCTGGACGTGGAGATGATCACCCCGGAGCGCATTTTGCTGCAGGCGCAGGTAGATGAGCTGAACGTTCCCGGCGATCTTGGCTATCTGGGCATTTTGCCGGGCCACACGGCTTTGCTGACGACGTTGGGGCAAGGCGAGCTGATGTATCGACAGGGCGCGGAACAGCACTATCTATCCCTCTTTTGGGGCTATATGGAAGTCAATGACGACAAGGTGACGATTCTTGCCGAGGTGGCCGAGGTGGCCCAGGACATTGATCGCGCCCGTGCCGAGTCGGCGCGGGACCGTGCCGAGGACCGTCTGCGGCGTATTCATGAGGACGATATTGACTTCGAGCGCGCCCGTGGGGCGTTGATGCGGGCCCTGATCCGTTTGCAGGTCTCATCCAAGTCTCCCGCGCGAACATTGTAAATGCGGAATGCGGAATGAAGATTCTTTTTCCGCACTCCACATGCGAAGTGCTTGGCAGTTAGCTCTGCAACAGTCGCCGCAAGGGTATCGTTTTTCGCTTGACGCTTTTGTGCTTGCCGATTTTGTTCCGTCCACAGCGGCGAGTCCGCTTATGGATTTCGGCACCGGCTGCGGCGTCGTGGCTCTCCTCCTGGCGCGTTGCATGCCGCAAAGCCGTATCGTGGGGGTGGAACTGCAGACTTCCCTAGCCGCCCTGGCGCAGCAGAATGTGTGGCAAAATGGCTTGCGGCATCGGGTCGATATTGTCCAGGCTGATGTACGCCGGATGCATTGCCTCTTGCCTGCTGGCGTTTTTGCCACGGTGGTCTGTAATCCGCCCTACCGTGAGGTTGGCCGGGGACGCCTCAATCCCAACCTGGAAAAGGCTGTGGCGCGGCACGAGCTGACCTTGACCTTATGCCAATTGCTTGAGGCCGTACGACATGTACTCTGCCGTCGCGGGCTGCTCGTCATGGTATATCATCCCTCGCGTCTGGCCGAGCTGTGCGCCAAGTTGGAAACGGTGCAGCTGCGGCCGCGGCGTATGCGGTTGGTGCACTCGGCGTTGCACACACCGGCGTCGATGGTCTTGATTGAGGCGGTACGCGATGGTCGCGATGCCCTCACCGTCCTTCCCCCTTTGTACGTGTATGATACTGCAGGCGTCTATTCTCTAGAAATGCAGGCGATCTTTCAGGGCCGAGCCTTGGGAATGCGGAATGGAAGAATGGGGTAATACTGCGGGAGCGACGGCTGAGGCGGGGACGTTGTATGTGGTCGCGACGCCGATTGGGAATCTTGAGGATATTACGCTGCGGGCGCTGCGGATTTTGGGGAGTGTGGATACGATTGCCGTGGAGGATACGCGCCACACGCGTAAGTTATTGACGCATTATGGTATTGCTCGACCGCTTGTAAGCTATCACGACCACAATAAGATGCGCCAGGCGCCGTCTATACTGGCGATGCTGCAGGATGAGAAGAGCGTTGCACTGGTGACGGATGCGGGGACGCCTGGTGTTTCCGATCCCGCTTACTATCTGCTGCAGACGGTGTTGCCGCATGACATTCCAGTGGTCCCGGTTCCCGGACCGACGGCTGTGATCGCCGCGCTGTCCGTGGCGGGGCTGCCGACAGACCGTTTCGTGTTTGAGGGGTTTCTGCCGCTGAAGAGCGGTCGGCGGCGGCAGCGGTTGGAGGCGCTCCGGGATGAGTCGCGCACGATTGTGCTGTATGAATCGCCGCACCGGGTCGCGCGGCTGCTGCAGGAGATTGTTACCTATCTGGGGGAAGAACGCCGTGTGGTGATTGCCCGCGAGCTGACCAAACGTTTTGAGGAAGTTCTGCGGGGAACCGCGTCGTCGTTGCTGACGGACCTGCAGAATCGGACCGTGCGGGGTGAGTGTACGGTGCTCATTGCGGGATGTGGGAAGTAGCTGTCAAGCGTCCTTGCAGGGACTGCCCTTGCTTTCCTGCAAGGACGGTCAAGGGCGCTCTCAGCTGTGAAGACGCGGGCTTGCTGGAAATTGGCGGAGTGCTGGGATGAGTTGTTGCTGCTGGAGATCGTTGCGGAGGGCATCAGGCGTCGCGATTCCACGTTCACTGATGATGCCGCTGAACAAGTCGAGGGGGGTCGTATCAAAGTAGCGGTTGGTGATACACAGCATCTCGGGTGCGTCCGGCCATACCTCGTGACGGGGATGCTCGGCTATATGGAACCGGTCGGCGGCAGCGGCGGGTAGCCATTTCGTTGAGGCACAGAGACTGTATACGGGAAGCCCGCGCCGGTGGGCCACCTGTGCCAGGGCATGCGTTCCCAATTTATTGATGACGCCGTGGGGAAAGACGGCGTCGGCTCCCACCAGGACGACATCCGCTTCGTTTACCCGCTCGAAAAGTCCCATGTCGATGCTATACTCGATGGCTATTCCACTGGTGATTAACGCTTGGACTTGGAGCCGTCCATCATAAGCGGGCCGGGACTCGCTGAGGATGACGCGCTTCGCCCGCCCACATGCATGCGCTTGCTGTAGCGCTGCGATCACGGTGCCGCTGTTGGAGTATGTCAGAATCGTCGCTTCACAGGGAAGCACGGCAAGTACTTGCTGACTCAGCGTTTCGATATCTTGATGGGCACGTTGTCGAAACGTGTTGAGAGCCTGCCGCAATTGCTGCCGAACCATAGATGGCGGCAGGTTGGCAGGACACGCCGTGAGGACGTCCTGACCGAGCGTGATCAATACGGCCATAGACGGCTGTGCGGCGATAACAGCATGCACGATCGAAACCAGCTCCTGATAAAAATCGTCTTGCTCCGTTAGCCGTGATTCGTCAGCGAAATTCCCAAGGATCTCCACTGCCAGCTCTAAAAGCTGCGTTGCCCCTGACGTGTTGTCCGCTCGCAACTGCTGCAGTAACCATTCCGCATTCCGCATTCCGCATTCCGCATTCCGCATTCCGCATTCCGCATTCCGCATTCCGCATTAGTTTTGCGCGATATGTGTCATGTGCGCCAATTCCGGCAGGATGAGTCTGTCCATGGCCAGGCGGACAGCGGCACTTGAACCCGGCATGGAGACGATCACAGTACCGGCCGCGACCCCGGCGGTGGCCCGGCTCATCATGGCTGCGGCGCCGATTTCCTCATAGCTGAGCATGCGGAACAACTCGCCAAAGCCAGTCAGCTCTTTATCTAGACAACTCTGCACCACTTCGTAGGTGCCATCGCGGCTTGACAGGCCCGTGCCGCCGCTGAGCAGGACAGCGGCGGTATCCGGGGCCTGTATGTGATGGGTGAGGAGCTGGCGAATTTCCTCTGGTTCGTCCTTCACGATCATGTAAGCGCTGACGATATGGCCGGCACGCGCCAGGGCCTCCTGCATATATTTGCCACTTGTATCGTTGTCCGGTGTGCGAGTATCGCTCACGGTGATGACGGCACACCGCACACTGTAGGGCGCCTGATGCCGATGTTCCTGATGGCTCATGATGGGACTCCATGCGCGAACGGGGGAAAGGGACCGATCTGTTGGATGCTGTCATGCGACGGCAGAGCGGCCAGCACGTCCTGCAGCCATGCGCCGGAAGGGAGCCGTAGCTCCGGCGCCAGCTCGTACAAGGGGACGAGCACGAACTGGCGTTCTTGCATCGCGGCATGGGGAATGGTTAAAAATGGGGTTTCCATCTGCAGCGCATCATAGAGCAGAATATCGATGTCCACAATGCGGGGTCCCCAGCGAAACGTGGGGGTGCGGCCAATGCGCCGCTCCGTCGCCTGGGTCACACTGAGCAGAGAGCGCGGACTCAAGGTCGTCTGCAGGCGTGCCACGGCATTGAGAAACCACGCTTGCTCTGTGAACCCCACAGGGGCGGTGTGATAGAGCGACGAGACCGCCTGCACGGTGATCGCCGGGTGTTGATGCAGTGTGGCGCAAGCGTGCGCCAGATGCTGTACACGGTCACCGATATTCGAGCCGAGTCCTATGTAGGTGACTGCCATGCTTCCGGGGTCCGTTCGATTTCCACGGCCACGTAATCGAGGACGCCTCTGATCGGCACGTGTGGCTTCCGCACACACACGCGGATGCCGTTGGGTCCGAACTGTTGGCCGACCTGGGTAGCGATGCTTTCCGCCAGCGCTTCGATGAGGTCAAAACACGCCTCCTCGACCACTCGTTTTACCACACGGTACACATGAGCATAATTGATGGTACGATGCAGATCGTCGTGCACACCGGCCGCACGTGTATTTACAAAGAGATCGACGTCGACCTCAAAGCGTTGCCCCAGAGCCTTTTCTTCCGGATTCACCCCATGACGTCCGTAAAACTGCATGTTGCACAACCGAATTGTGTCACGATGCACCGGAAATCCTTTTTAGCTGTCAGCTCTAAGCTTTCAGCCGTCAGCTAAGAATTGTTCCCAAGCCAGACTGTGTATCCCAAAGCAACGTCCGCGTGGCCACCTAAATCCAGAGAAGCATATCCACTGCTGCCTCGCTGTCTTCTAGCTGAGAGCTGAGAGCTGAGAGCTGAGAGCTACTTTCTTAAAATCAACGACATGAATTCACTTCGGGTTGCCTGATCGGTTTTGAACGTGCCGCGCATCGCCGAGGTGATGGCTGACGAACCCGATTTTTTCACGCCACGCATGGTCATACAGGTATGGGTGGCCTCCATCACCACGGCCACGCCGTACGCATCGAGTTTTTCCATCAGCAGATCCGCGATTTGCGACGTGAGGCGCTCTTGCACTTGTGGACGCTGGGCAAAGGCTTCTACGACCCGGGCGATCTTACTCAGACCCAGCACCTTCCCGCTCGGCAGATAGGCCACATGGGCTTTGCCATGAAACGGCAACAGGTGGTGCTCGCACATCGAGAAAAACGGAATGTCTTTGACCAGCACCATCTCATCGTGTTCTTCATCGAAGAGCGCGGTGAGAAAGTCGCGTGGGTCCTGATGCAAGCCCTGAAAAACCTCGGCATACATGCGGGCCACCCGAGGAGCGGTGTCGCGCAGGCCATCACGCTCCGGATCCTCACCAATCGCTTCGAGGATCATCCGGACGCCCGCGGCAATTTTCTCCTGGTCGATGGCGTGGGGCGCAAAGGGGCTGATGGTGCCATTCGTCATTGATGCATCCACATGCAACATAAGCTAATGTCTCCTGGGATGAGCATTTCGCTAGCGGTCCTTTTAAGATACCTTTTTCTTTGGGGGAGTTCAATCACTCGTCCCGAACTCTGTCAGCCATTTTCGTCATTTTAGGATTTGCAGGGGCGGGCGTTACCCGCTATAGTATGGAGCTATAGAAGCGTCCAGGCTCACCTACTTGCCGATCCACGGTTGTTTTTCACCCAGACTTCAGTCTCTGACCCCCTAGACGAAGTGTGCGGGCAGGCGAGGTGCGGGGACTAGGCTCGTGAGTAGGCGAACCGGGTCCGCGTCGCAAAGAGGTTACAGACCATATATCACGTCAACCACGTGCAGACAGAGGGGTAAAAGTGTGCAAGTCATAAGGGGAACGGGTCAGTTGTGCACCATGGCGCTCACCCTATGGGCGAGCTTGGTGCTACTGGGCGTCGTAGTTGATGTGGCCAGCGCGGTCGAGGCGCAACTGCCGGCCAAAGAAGACATGGTCTACGGCGAGTTCCCCCTAGTGGGCCGGCGCGTCGCCGTCTGGGTGATTGCGCAGCTGCACCTGATGTTCGGCGCCTTTGTCGTCGGCGTGCCGTTGTTCATTTTGATCATCGAGATTATGCGGGCCGCTACCAAGAGCAAGCGGTATGATGACCTGGCGCATGAGTTTACGCGCCTCCTCAGCGTCGCCTTCTCCACCACCGCCACCTTCGGCGGCATTCTCGTCTTCTTCCTCATCGGCCTCTACCCCACGCTCACCAACCTCCTCGCCCAGATCTTCTTCCCCTCCATGGTCCTCTACGTCTTTCTCTTTTTCGGGGAAGGCTTCAGCATGTACCTCTACTACTACGGCTGGGACGCCCTGCAGGGCCACTCCCGCCGTTTCGGCGCCATCCTGGGCACCGCCCTGCTCTCCATCCTGGTCTTCTACCCCGGCGTGCTCTTGCTCAGCAATATTCTGCAGGCGATCTTCGGCGGCACAGGCGCGGCCACCTTCCCCATGTCCTATGTCTTCGCCATCCTGCTTTTCATCGGCCTCCTGGTGCACGCGCTGCTGCCCGGCCGCACGAGCTTTCTGCACAGCCAGAAATGGATGCACATCTGCTTCGGCATCCTCCTCAACTACTTCGGCCTCATCCTCATGATGATCGCCAACTCCTGGGCCACCTTCATGACCTCGCCCGTGGGCATCGACGTGGACACGGGGATTTTTAAGGGCACCACCTGGGAAGCCATGAACAACTTCACCTGGATGCCGGTCAACCTGCACCGCTTCATTGCCAACATCGCCTTTGGCGGCTCTGTCGTCGCCGCCTACGCCGCCTTCCGCTTCCTCGCCTCCCCAAGGGGCTCCGCCGAGCGCGCCCACTACGACTGGATGGCCTACATCGGCAACTTCATTGCCGTCATCGGCTTGATTCCGCTGCCGTTTGCTGGCTACTGGCTCGGCCGGGAAATCTACCAGTATAACTCGCAGCTTGGGATCACCATGATGGGCGGGATTTTTTCCTGGCTCTTCATCCTGCAGGCCGTGCTCATCGGCGCCCTCTTTCTCGGCGCCAACTACTACCTCTGGTTAGGCATGGAGCGTATCCCCGGTTCGGAACGCTATCGGAAGTTTATTCCCTTTTTGTTGGGCGTGCTGACGGTCTGTTTCCTCGTCTGGCTGACGCCGCACAGTCTCGTCGCGAGCCTGGAAGAAGCGCGCAAGATGGGCGGGGCGCACCATCCGTTGCTGGGTGTTTTCGGGGTCATGTCGGCGAAGAATACCGTGGCCAATATCATGATTCTCGCCACCCTCCTGAGTTTCTTGTTGTACCGGCGTGGCAATAAAGGCACGCCCTTGCCGATCTCACAGCAGCGTGCCGGGTCGAAAATTATGTTGGTCGTCGTGGGTGTGCTCTCGATTGTTCTGCTCAGGGTGTTGGGGAATCCGACGCACTTAATCCTCATTGAAGGGGCTTGCGTGCTGCTGGCACTCGGCCTCACCTTTGCCAACCGTGGCACCTGGGCGCAGGCCTTGCTCTTTGCCATGTCGGCTATTCTCGTCGTGTTTTACGGCGTCTATGGGTATATGGTGGAAGCCATCGTGCGGATTGGTTTTTCGATCCTCATGGTGTCGTCCGTCTTGTTGGTCCTCCTCATGAACACGACCATTGACATCGTGATTTTCCGTGGCGCGCCGATTGTGGGTGAAATCCGTTGGGGGCAGATTCCCGAACGCGCGCCATATGTTCTGTTCATGCTGGCGACCTCGTTTACCTGGCTCATGGGCTTAATGGGTTACGTCCGTTCTGGGCTGCGGACGCACTGGCATATTTTCGGCACGCTGCGGGATTACTCCTCAGACGCCTTCACGCCCACATTGGGTTTTGCCTGTTGGATCGTCTCGTTTATCGTGTTGGCCTTTATGTTGTTGGTCAGCTTTATCTTCTGGCTGGCGCATCTTGGCACGCAGGGTCATGCGGAGGACGAAGCCCTGCTCGAACCGGCATTACGGCCTGCACGGGAACGGGAGCCGGAATCCGCGGTGAGTGCAGACTAAGAGAGCGAGCGCCATGAAGGTATTCCTGAAGGTCTTTGCCTTTAATATTGCAATCATTGCCTTTTACCTCTACGTGGGCAATAGCATTCCGCAACAGCGCAAGGATCCGCCCCGAGACATTGAGCTCTCAGAGGATATGTCTCAGGCGGATTTTGCCAAGCTGGGGAGCGAGATCTTTTCTGGCAAGGGCTGTGCCGATTGTCATGCCAGTGAGCGCTGTCCCAATCTGGATGGCATCGGGACCCGCGCCGACCAACGTATCAAGGCCGAGGGCTACCAAGGCACGGCGGCCAATGGGGCGGAATATCTGGTGGAGTCTCTGCATGAGCCGAAAGCCTATATCGTCGAGGGCTTCCAGCCGGTCATGCCGCCTTTCGGCCATCAGTTAAATGATTTGGAGGTGGTGGCGGTCGTGGCCTTCTTGCAGTCTCTCGGGGGTGATGTGACGGTGGATGGCAAGTCGCGTTTCGCCAAGTATCGGGGGGAGGGGACCGGCGCGGCCGCTCTGGCATCTGCAGCCATGGCCGAAGCATCGGGGAAAAGTGGGGAGGAACTCGTGCAGCAGTGGGGGTGTATCGCCTGCCATAAGTTCGATGCACCGGAGCGCACGTTGGGACCTAGCCTGTGGGATATTGGCGCTCGTCAAGACGTCGGCTATATCCGGGAATCGATTTTGCGACCCGATGCGACGTTGGCTGAGGGCAACCCACCGTATCCGCCCGGCCTGATGAAGGGCACCTTAGATGGCTCAGGCTTTTACCAGAAGGTCGCTCTACAGGATCTCAACACGTTAGTGGACTATTTAGCTTCGCTCAAAGGGGGTCAGTAAATGGACCGCGGACGTTCTGATCTGAGAGGATAGTGTAACCGTGAGACCGCGTATTCCCATTCATCTCCAGGCGATCCTGATCCTGCTCGTGTCCATTATCGTCTTTAGTGGCGTCGTGCCCATGGTCTCGGCTGCGATCCCAGGTCAGCTCTATGGGTGGTATATCTTCACGATGATTATCGTCATCCTCCTGTATGTATCGTCGAGCGAACAGACGTGGGAGGCGTTTGTGGCCCCGTTTCGTGAGGTGTTGTTAGGACGCACAGCCATCACCAAACCGCTACGCGCCGCGGTATTCCTCGCGGTACCGTTGCTGCTTGGCTGGTATTTCTCCAGTTGGGCATCTGGCTTGGCGGCCGCTCCCGGCGGTCTGCGCGTCATTCACCCAACGCCGCCGGGCTCGGTGAATTTCAAGGGCAAGCGCATGGTCTTGAAGGACATCCCCACCAATCCGTTGCGGGCGGACGAGGCGCATTTAGCCGAGAACATTACGGAGGGCCGCCGCGTCTATTACCAAAACTGCTTCTATTGTCATGGCGACGGCTTGGCCGGCCAGGGCCATTTTGCCAAAGGGTTTAACCCGCCGCCGGCCAATTTCCAGGATTCCGGCACGATCGCCCAGCTCACCGAGTCCTTCCTGTTCTGGCGCATTGCCAAGGGTGGACCCGGCTTGCCCGGCGAGTCGACGCCGTGGGATTCGGCCATGCCAGTATGGGAGAATTTCCTGAGTGAGAAAGCCATCTGGCAAGTGATCTTGTATTTGTACGATGCGATACCGCATGAGCCGCGGACATGGGGTGAAGAGGATCATGGCGGTAGTGGACACTAAGAGGAGGCTGTGGGTGGCGTGTATGCCAAGGCGACAGATGAGACCGGAGATCGTGTTTGCTGCCGTCATCAGCCTCGTGCTGTGGAGCGTGCTGGCCGCCACCGCGCTGGCGCAGTCGGAGGCGGATGTCGAAGCAGGGAGAAAACGCTATGAGAAGCGCTGTGCCCATTGTCACGGCGAGAGCGGCGACGGCATCGGCCCGGCCACCGACTACGTCAATCCGGTGCCGCGCGATTTCACCTCCGGCGTGTACAAATTCCGCACCCGCCACGAAACCGAGGACGGCAACATTCTGCCCTCCGACGACGATATCTACCGCAGCATTTGCGAGGGTTTGCACGGCTCCTCCATGCCCAAGTGGTGCAGCTTTTTTTCCGAGCCACAGGTGTGGCAACTGGTGCATTACATCAAGACCTTTGCCGAGGTCTTCAGCGAAGACCAACCGGGGTCGCCCATCGATTACAGCGGCGAAATTTCCTTCTCGGAGGCGAGCGCCAAGCTCGGCAAGCAATATTTCGAGCAAGACTTTGAGTGCCATACCTGTCATGGCACGGCGGGGCGCGGCAACGGCCAACAGGCGCTCGACGGCTTGGAAGACGACTGGGGCCACCGCATCTGGCCGGCCAACCTGACCCGCCCCTGGACCTATCGCGGTGGCCACCGCCGGCGCGATATCTTCCGCAATGTGGTGATGGGCATCAACGGCACGCCCATGCCGGCCTTTGCCGACCCTGATCCCCTGGCCGCGGCGCGCGCCCTCGAGGACCCGGAGGAGCGCCAGGAGGAGGAAGCGTTCGCGCGGGAGCTGCGGGCCAAGCTCTGGCACGTGGTGAATTACGTGCAGTCGTTATGGACACACCCCGAGGAGCCGGAGGTGAAGTCGGTATTGGCGGCCAAGCGTACGTCAGGACCCCTGCCCAGCAGTCCCGATGACGCCGCCTGGGCTGCGGCGCCGCAGAATGTTTATCCGCTGGTCGGCCAGGTCATCGAAGCGCCGCGCCTATTCACGCCAACGGTCGTCGGCATGGGCGTGCAGGCGATGCACAATGGCCAGGAGATCGCCTTCCGGCTGGAGTGGGATGACCGGACCGAAAGCAAACCGGGCGAGCGCGATGACAAGGAGACCTATGCCGATGCGGCCGCGTTGCAGTTTCCGTCCCAACCCTTAGCGGGCATGGAAAGGCCTTACTTCCTGATGGGCGATGCGTCGAATCCGACCGACCTGTGGTATTGGCGCCATGATACCAACAAGACGGTGAAGGTGCAGACCACGGGCTACAAGACGTTTGAACTCGGTGACCACCCTGGGGGCATCGCGGGCCAGGGTGTGGTGGATAATGGGCAGTATCGCGTCGTCATGCAGCGGGCCTTGCAGACAGAGGAGGCCGAGGCGGAGATCCAGTTTGCAGAAGGAACCTTCATCCCGTTCAGCATGACGGTCTGGGATGGGTCGAACGGCGAGCATGGCGGCGGCAAGCGCACGGTCACGGCGTGGTACAACCTCTACCTGGAACCGGAGGCGTCGAAAGCCCCCTACTACCTCGGCGGGATTGGTTTTGTGATCGGCTGGGGGATTCTGTTATCGGCGCTCTATGTCACGAAGAAAAATGGCGCCAATGGTGCGAACGGCCAGGCGCGTGAGGCCACGGCCAGCGAAGTGGGAGAGAGCTGATGTTTTGGGACATGTTAGCCTGGTTGCCGGAGCCGGCATCCACTTACGCCAAGGAAATCGATACGCTCTTCTATGTGATCTATTACATCACCGGCATCGTCTTTTTGTTGGTGACGTTTTTGATGCTCCTGTTCATCATTAAATACCGCGCGAAACCCGGAAAGCGTGCGATCTATTCGCATGGGAACATCGGCCTGGAATTGATCTGGACGGCGGTGCCATCGGCCGTGTTCATCATCCTCTTTCTCGTGAGTCAATCGACCTGGGCCAAGGTCAAAATGTTTCCGCCCAAAGGGGAGGTCGAGGTCCGGCTGATCGCCAAGCAATTTGCCTGGGAGTTTCATTATCCGGGGCCGGATGGGAAATTCGATACCGACGACGATGTACAGGTGGATGGTGACATGCACGTGCCGGTGAACAAAGACGTGCTGGTCAAGTTGCAAGGGACGGATGTCATTCACAGCTTTTTCGTGCCGGTATTGCGGCTGAAGCAGGACATCCTTCCCGGGCGGGAGATTATCGCCTGGTTCAAGGCGACCAAGACCGGGAAATTTGAGATTCCTTGCGCTGAGCTGTGCGGCCCGGGTCATTCCGGCATGAAGGGCTGGCTGTATGTGCATACAGCCGAGGAGTATGAGACGTGGAAGGCCGAAAAAGGGGCCTAACGAATGCGGAATGCGGAATCAAAGACCTCTTGCCCATTCCGCATTCCGCATTCCGCATTCCGCATTTAAGTGAGGAAAGGGAAGAGTTATGAGTGAGTCCGCCGCCGCACATGTAGCGCATCACCAAGAAGGCTTTGTCCGCCACTATCTGTTTTCGCTCGATCACAAGATGATCGGGCGACAGTTTCTGTTTTCCGGTCTCGCCATGCTGGTGATCGGTGGCCTGTTGGCCATGATGGTGCGCTGGCAACTCGGTTACCCGGAACAACCGTTGCCGATCTATGGGTGGTTCTCGGAGGATGTGTGGGACGGCGAAAATATCCTCGCGAAATTGGCGCCAAGTGGCACGATCTCCTCGGAGTCGTACAACACCCTCTTCACCATGCACGCCACCATCATGATTTTCTTCGTCGTGATGCCGATCATGGTGGGCGCCTTTGGCAATTTCGTGATCCCGATCGGCATCGGCGCTAATGACATGGCCTTTCCCACTCTCAATATGCTCTCGTTTTGGACGGCGGTGCCGGCGTTTATCTTGATGGTGCTGTCGTTCTTTGTACCCGGTGGTGCGGCCGGCGGCGGCTGGACGAGTTATGCCCCGTTAGCCGCCGTGCCGGACTACGCCGGGGTGGAGGGGCCCTGGGGCATCAACCTGTGGCTCATCAGCCTCTTCATCCTCGGGTTCTCCTCCTTGATGGGCTCGATCAATTACATCACCACGATCATTAATATGCGTGCTCCGGGCATGACCTGGTTCCGCCTGCCGCTGTTCATCTGGTCGCTGTTCGTCGTCGCCATTCTGTTGCTCCTGGCCTTGCCGGTCCTGACCTCGGGGCTGGCCATGATGTTCTTCGACCGCATGTTCGGCACCCACTTCTTCCTGCCCGAAGGGGGCGGGGAGCCCTTGCTGTGGCAACATATTTTCTGGTTCTTCGGCCATCCGGAAGTGTACATTCTGGTGCTGCCAGCCATGGGCGTGACCTCGGAAATCCTGCCGGTCTTTTGCCGTAAGCCGATCTTCGGCTACCGCGCCATGGCCTACTCCATGATGGCCATTGCCTTTCTGTCCTGGGTGGTGTGGGGGCATCACATGTTCCAGAGCGGCATGAATCCCGCCCTCGGCACGGCCTTTACGCTGACCACGATGCTCATTGCCATTCCCTCGGCCATCAAGACCTTCAACTGGCTCGGGACGCTCTGGGGCGCCTCGATGCGCTTTCCCACCCCGATGTTGTTTGCCCTGGGCTTTGTGTTCTTGTTCACCATTGGCGGCCTGAGCGGGATTTTCATGGGCTCGATGGCCGTGGATATTTTCATCCACGACACCTACTACATCGTGGCCCACATCCACTACGTGGTGGCCGGGATCATCTTCGGGGTCTTTGCCGGGATCTACTACTGGTTTCCGAAGATGTTCGGCCGCATGATGCATGAAGGGTTGGGCAAGATTCATTTTTGGCTGACGTTCGTCTTTTTCAACCTGACCTTCTTTCCCATGCACTTTCTGGGTGTCGGAGGCCATATGCGGCGTATCTATAACCCGACGGTGTACCAATTCCTGGAATCGTGGCAGGAGATGAACACGTTTATCACGGTGAGCGCCTTCCTGCTTGGCGCCTCGCAGATCTTCTTCGGGATCAATTTCATTGTCTCGCTGTTTGGGGGCCGTCGGGCGGAGCGCAATCCGTGGCAGGCCACGACGCTGGAGTGGGACGCCCCCTCGCCGCCGCCACACGGCAATTTCGACACCACGCCGGTGGTTTATCACGGGCCATATGAGTACAGCTCGCCCTTGGTGCCGGAGGACTACCTGCCGCAGTCGCGGTATGTCGAAGCCGTGGCCGGTGGCGCCACGGGAGGTGGCCACTAGTGTCGGCTGGGAAGGTGTGCCCGGCTAATCCTTCCCAAGCGCCACGCGGGGTACACCGATTTGCCATGCTGACGGCTGGCGCCACGTGGCTGCTGATTGTCGTGGGCGGGCTGGTCACGAGCACGGGCTCCGGGCTGGCCGTGCCGGATTGGCCGTTGTCGTTCGGACAGGTGTTTCCACCCATGGTCGGGGGGGTATTGTTCGAGCATGGCCACCGCATGGTTGCCGCGTTTGTGGGGATGCTGACCGTGACGCTTGTCGTGCTCCTATCGCAATGGGAGCCACGGCCCTGGGTTCGGTGGCTTGCATGGATCGCGCTTGCGGCGGTGATGGTGCAGGGGTTGTTAGGCGGTCTGACGGTCCTGTTACGATTACCCACGGTGGTGTCGGTGGCGCACGCCTGTCTGGCGCAGGTGTGTCTCTGTCTGACGGTTTCGGTAGCCGTGTGTACGGCGCCGGGCTGGCAGACCGACCGTGGCCGGTGGGTGCAGCCTGCTACTCCGTCCTTACATCTCCTGACGCGCTGGATGATCGGCTTGATTTTTTTGCAGCTGATTCTCGGCGCCTGGATGCGGCATACTGGAGCCGGCTTAGCCATCCCGGATTTTCCGTTGGCGTTTGGACGCGTGGTCCCACCGCTGGCGTCACAAGGGGTGGTGATTCACTTTCTTCATCGCCTGGGTGCGCTGGCAGTTACCGTGGCGGTCGGCTGGACGGTGTTACGCGTCATGACCGACTACCGCGCTGAGCCACGTCTGTGGCGTCCAGCCTTGACTCTGGCCGGCTTGCTGCTGGTGCAGCTCACTCTGGGCGCCTTGACGATCTGGACACAACGTGCGATGATACCGATGACCGCACATGTGGCCATTGGAGCTGCGGTCTTGGCGATGAGCCTGCTCCTGGCCTTGCGTGCGTATCAGGTCGTGAGCCCGCTTGGACCCCGGCGGCCACCGAAACGCGTTTCGGAACAGGTGACGGTATGATGACGCTACGGACCGTAACATGGGGTATGGAAAAGGCGTCTGTGCGTCAGCATATCATGGATTACCTGGCGCTCGGGAAGCCGCGTGTCGTGGTCATGGTGCTGGCCGTGGCTGTTGTCGGTTTCTATATGGGCTCGCGCGGCGAGCCGGACTGGATGCGTCTGCTGCATCTGCTCCTCGGTGTGGGTCTGGCCGGAGGCGGAACGCTGGCGCTGAATCAGTATATGGAGCGTCACGAAGATGCCCTCATGGAGCGGACCCAATCCCGCCCCTTACCGGATGGTCGTTTACATCCGGCCCCGGTCCTTGGCGCCGGATGCGTGAGCGTGGCCGTTGGTTTGGGCTATCTCGCTATGACGGTGAATACTTTAGCGTTTCTCGCCACGGCGACCACGACTGCGATTTATCTCTTGTGGTACACGCCGCTAAAACGCAAGACATCCTTGTGCAGTGTGGTTGGCGCCATCCCGGGGGCGTTGCCGCCGGTCACTGGGTGGGTGGCAGCGCGTGGCTCCTTGGATGGTGAGGTGTGGGTGCTGTTCGCTATGCTCTTTTTGTGGCAATTGCCGCACTCGCTGAGCATTGCCTGGCTCTATCGTGAGGACTATGCCCGTGCCGGCTTCCGGCTTCTTCCCGTGCTGCATCCGGATGGGCGCAGTACCGGACAGCAGGTCGTCATGAACTGCCTGGCGCTCTTGGCGGTGGGACTGTTGCCGACGCTGATCGGATTGGCCGGACCCGTCTATTTTGTGGTGGCGTGTATTTTGGGCCTGGGCTTCCTCGGTTTTGGGCTGGATGCCGCTATCTCTCGCTCAACTGAAGCGGCTAGGCGTATGCTCTGGGCATCGCTGGTCTATTTACCAGTGGTGTATGCTGTGATGGCACTCGACAAGGTTACGGTGGTCTAATGCGGTTTGACATGGACGAGACGGCATTACGGCGACAGAATCGCCGCGTGGTTATCGTGTTGGTTGTGGTGTTCGTAGGGCTATGTATGGTCGCTGTCAGCCGCATGTTGTTGCGCTGAGGTGTGTCAGGGATCGGCGGCTGCAAGAGGGAGTAAGCCATGGCGCAGGACGTAATGGATGGCGTCATCGAGCATACCGACGATGCGACCGAGGAGATCGGTGTCCTCACGGGCGGACCGCCGCCATTTGACTCGGAACCGCCCGATGGGCCTGATGATGGCGATCCGCATGGCGATGACGATGAGTCGAGTGGCGCCCCGATTAGCAATGCGCGCCTGGGCATGATTATGTTTCTGGGCGCGGAAACGATGTTTTTCGCCGGGCTGATCGGCTCCTTCTTGGTCTTTCGCTTTGCCAATACCACTTGGCCGCCACCGACATTTCCCCGCTTGCCCGTCGTGGTGACGGGGATCAATACGCTTTTCTTGCTCTATAGCGCCATGACGATGTGGCAAGCACAGCAGGCGATCCGTGCCGGGATGCAGCGGCACAGCGTGCGCATGCTCCTGACGACGTTGCTGTTGGGCGTGGTATTCCTGGCGATTCAGGGGTATGAGTGGATAGAGTTGATCGGCTTCGGTCTGACCTTATCGTCAGGCGTGTATGGGGCGACGTTTTATGTCTTGATTGGTTGCCACGGCTTGCATGTGTTGGGGGCTGTCATCTGGCTCATGAGCGTCTTAGAGCGTGCCAGGCGTGGGCGATTTAGCCGACGGCGTTATACCGGGGCGGCCGTCTGCGGCATGTATTGGTATTATGTCGTCGGGCTCTGGCCGGTTCTGTATGGGTTAGTCTATCTCTTTTGAATGCGGAATGCGGAATGCGGAATGCGGAATGCGGAATTGGAAAAGGGTGAGTTATGCAAGGGCAGGGTATAAATCGCTGGAGGCTGGCCATTGTTGTCGTGATACTCATCGGGATTTTACCGGTGGTGTCCTGGGCCTGTGCGACGTGTTGGGGGGCGGATGATCCCCTAGCGCGTGGGTTGAATAAGAGTATTATCTTTCTCCTGTCGATGCCGTTTCTGGTTGGTGGTTCGATAGGGAGTATCTTGTATATTGCTCATCAGCGTGCCGAAGGGCGCCGCTGGCCGTATATCGCCATCAGAATCCCTGGGTACGTAAGGAGGGTGAACAGTGAGTGAAGCGGCGGCAGCACATGCCGGGGTCGAAGCCTATGAAACGCCTCTAACGCCGGAGAGTTGGGGGAAGCTCGGAATGTGGGTCTTTTTGGCAGGGGACGCCATGTCGTTCGGGACCCTGCTGGCTGCATATGGGGCCGTGCGCTTTGGCAGCGGGGATTGGCCGGTTCCGGCGGACGAGTTGGGCACGGCCTTGTCCGGTTTTATGACGTTCCTGCTGATCTGTAGTAGTGTGTCGATGGTCTGGGGTCTGGCAGCGGCACAGGAAGGCAATACGGGGGGCTTTCGTCTGTGGATCGGCCTGACGATCGTGGGAGGTTTGATTTTTCTTGGCTTGCAGGCGTATGAGTGGACCCACTTCATTCAAGGCGGCTTAGGGTTCGCCAGCAATCCGCATGGGTCGCCTCTGTTCGGCACCACCTTTTTTATCATCACGGGCTTTCATGGGATGCACGTGACGGGCGGGGTGATTTACCTGTTCTGTCTCTGGATCAAAGGCCGTAACGGTTATTACTCCGGACACAATGCCTATCTCGTGGAAGTGGCGGGCCTCTACTGGCACTTTGTCGATCTGGTATGGATCATGGTTTTTACATTCATTTATCTGCTTTAAACGCAAAGAGGGAGTTGTGATATGGCTGAGCACCACCAGGGGCCCCGATACGGGAGCATATGGGTGTGGCTGCTGATATTGACGATTGCTGAAGTCGCCGTTGCGTTGTGGATTAAGGCCCCTGAACTGCACCTGGTCAAAATCATTTTGCTGGTCGGCATGGCCCTGAGCAAAGCTGCCCTCGTGGCGTTGTATTTTATGCATCTGCGGTTTGAGCGTATCACACTTCTTGTGATTGCGTTTACCCCGCTGTTGATTTGCGGCTTTCTCGTGTTTATGCTGATGCCGGATCTCGGCGCTATTGAACGGAAGTCGGAGATACGTTCCGAGCAGACACACGGCAGTGGGCATTGACGCCGCAGGTGTATGTGAGTGAATATGGACGGATAGGATAAGCATTCGTGGATATGTCAGGCAAGGCAACTCATGCAGATGGTCCGGCGCAGGCGCAAGGCTCGGGGGCGGTGATATGGGGATTGGCCGGGCTGGTGCTGGCTGTTGTGGTTGGCATTGGGGGATTGGCTCTCTGGGGAGGTGGTCTTGCGGGTTTGGCACCGCGTGAGATGTTGCGTCCGATTGGCGAGGTACCGGATTTTGCCTTGCTGGAGCGCAGCGGGCAACAAGTGACGAAAGCTGATTTGCTCGGTAAAGTCTGGATTGTCAACTTTGTGTTTACCCAGTGCGTCGAGGCGTGTCCGTTAAGTAGCAGCCGCATGGTCCGACTGCAGCAGGTGTTTGCCGCCGAAGACCGTGTCCGCTTGGTGTCGATCACGGTTGATCCGATCCGCGATACTCCCGAAGTGCTCACGGCATATGCCACACAACTCCGCGCGCATCCGCAGCGCTGGCTCTTTCTCACGGGAGACAAAGCGTCTATCTATCGGCTTGCCCGCAAGGGTTTTTACCTTGGGGTGATTGACGCGCGTGATGCGAGCCAGACGTCTTGGCGGCAGTTTGTTCCACGTATCTGGCAGGTGGTTGACGATGTCCGCTGGTTGGTAGAGCCTGCAATCGCTCTGGCGCATCATGGGCAGCATCGCCAGGGCGAGGATGGGCAGCAGGCCATTCAGCATAGTGGCCGGTTGGTCTTGGTCGATCGCCAAGGCTATATCCGGCAGTACTACGACTCCAAGGATAATGACGCCGTTCAACGCCTTCAACGCCATGTGAAGTTGTTGCTCCGTGAGCCGTCATGATGTTCCTTTGGCGGAGCGCTCAACCAGCCTCCTGGCATGCTGTATTTTGCCTCTCTGTAGAATGATATCCTCATGCATGACGCTCACAGTCTTCGGCGTGCCCTGCGATTAGTCTGGCGCGGATGGCGTTTGCGGTGTCCACGCTGTGGGGAATGTACGCTCTTCCGCCGTTGGCTGACCACGTACGAGCGCTGTGCCACATGCCACTGGCGCTTTGAACGGGAACAGGGCTATTTCCTCGGGGCCATGTATCTGAACTATGTATTTACGGTGTGCATCGTCCTTGTCGGTTATTTTGTGCTGGAATGGTTGACGGATATTGCCCTGGTGTACCATCTGGTTCTCTGGGGAAGCGTGAGCCTGCTCTTCCCTCTTCTGCTTTTCCGTCGCAGCCGTGGCGTCTGGTTGAGCGTCGACTACTTTTTCGATCCGACAGACTCTATCAGGCCGCAAGCACGCGAGGAATGGCGCCGTGAGGAGGGATGATGTGGACCCAGTAGACGCCGCTATTGCCGCCAGGCGTAGCAGACGGTAGTGTCATCCGCATGTCTTTCCGTATTTTCATCTTGTGGCTCCACCTCCTTGGCGCTGTCATCTGGATTGGCGGCCTGCTTTTTCAATTGTTTGTCGTACACCCAGGCCTCACCCGCGCCACATCCGTGCGGGAACGTCTGCGCATCGGGTTGAGCCTCGAAGGCCGCTTCCGGACGGTGATGTGGCCGGCCGTGGGTCTGGTCCTGTTGACCGGTCTTTATAATGTCATGAACCTGTTATATGCGACGACCACAAGCGGCGCGAGTCTGCCCCTGACCTTTGCCCGCATCTTAGGCGGTAAACTCTTGCTCGTGGCCTTGATGATCGGCCTGCAAGCCGTGCAGCAGTTCGTCGTACGGCCCAAGCGGATTGCCCTCTTGAGCGCTGTATCTCCTGAGGCTTTAACCTTGCCGCCACCACTGATGACGCTGCAACGTGTGTCGCAACTCCTGCATCGTCTAACGGTGGCGCTCGCTGTGTTGATCCTGCTACTGGCTATGCTCCTGCGTGGTTAAGTCTCTTTGGTCTGTTTAGCTGTGGTCAAAACCGATCGCTGCCAGTCATAATAGGGGCACTAATGTATGACGAGACCCTGCTGCTTATGTTCACCGGAGCCTTTACCGATGGGATAGAGAGCGAGACATCGCGGGAGCTTATGTCATACATTAGGAGAGAAATATGTACACAAGGGAAAATATTTCCGCTTCATGGCGGACAGGTGAAATTCGGCTCTATGGCTGGATGGAACGACACGGGCTACTCCTCTTACGCTTGTCCTTGGCGATGGTGTTTATCTGGTTTGGTCTGCTCAAACCCTTGCATTTAAGTCCGTCAGAGCCATTGATCACCCATACCTTGGGGTCCGTGTTTAACTCGAGTTGGTTTGTTCCGCTACTGGGGTATTGGGAAATCGCCATTGGCCTATGTTTGCTCTGGCACACGACGCTCCGGCTCGCACTTTTCTTGCTTTTCCTCCATTTGCCCGGAACGCTGCTGCCACTCTTACTTCTGCCCGAGGTGTGCTGGACGCATTTCCCTTATGGCCTGACCGTCGAGGGACAAGACATCATCAAAAATCTGGTTCTTACCAGTGCGGGAATCGTCATAGGCGGCAGGTTACGTTATCAGCAGTTGGGTTGCTCCCAGTTTGCTTTGGCAGATCTGAAACCTCTGCTTCGATATGGAGAGTGGGCCATCGCTTCCCAGGGGACACTCTTGACACAGCAGGATGAGCCAGTCGATCGGCTGATGTATCTCTATGCCGGTACTGTCGCGGTTACCCGTGATGACGAGTGGGTTGTGCAGCTCGGGAGTGGGCATTTTGTGGGTGAAATGAGCTTGGTGACCGGGAACATGGCCAATGCAACCACGACCGTCATGGAGGAGACATGCTATATCTACTGGAATAAGGAGACGTTGCGACACCTTAGTGTTGAGCATCCGATGCTGTATCAATCCCTCCAGAGCGCGATTAATCAGGATTTGGTCTCGAAGCTGACTCTGATGGATCAGCAGCAATGGAGCCGTATGCATCCTGAGGTGAGTGACTGAGCGTCTCAAATGAGACACCGGACCCGCGTTCTCGACTTTCCTAGCCCGATATACGGCGTTCTCAGACATCATTCGACTTATAGGGATAGATGACGACGCCGTACCTTTCTCTTTCTCCTACATGTTACCATTGCAACTCCCTTACCTATAGGCTTGAGTAGACCATCAAGCTATGTTGCCAATGCCTTTGACCCGCTGGCTGATCTGAGGTTGCCCACGTTCTTTGTCGAGAATGTTCCATTCGAGGATGACCTCTCCATAAAGACCGTATACTCGAAACACACTTCCAGCCTGTTGTGGCGTCATGGTGTAATTACCCGGGGAGTCCTCGTGTACAGGTGTACGGCCGGAGAGGGGGTTCGTAATCCAGAACGATCGCAGCTTGTCATCAAGTTTCTCGGGTTGGCGAAGGAATTCATCTTTCCCGCCAGCTCGTAATGTCCAGACGGCCGTTAGCAGATTCTCCGAATATCCCCGAGGACGCCAGCGTCGTTGCGGCAACGTTGTGCTAGACCGAAGTTCCTCCCGTGATTCGGCGACAACTTGTTGAAATAAAAACTCAAAAGCCTGAAACG
>CBCXVS010000069.1:0-2142 GCA_965178525.1 uncultured bacterium
TGACCTGGCTGGGCTCCCTCCATCGTTTGGGGGAGGATAGCCTACCTCATTAACTATTGGGGAACAACCCTATTGACATCAACGGGGAAATGACTGAAGCGACTGAAGAACTCGGGGGCGTTAATCTGCGTCCAGGACAAGGTGAGTTCACATTGCCCCTAAGCGCCCTGACAGGTTACGACGTCATAGACGCGATTCCAGCAATCAACAAGGGCACAAACATTGAAACCTTGGTGCACTTTTCGCAGGAACAGCTCCTGAAGGAACGCTCGCTTCAGCGAGGTGAACACTTCGCGGTGTCCGACCTCTGTTCTAAGATCGAGGAACTCGCTCCCCAACTGGAAATGAAGGCTGCGACTTGGCGTCCAGCCCAACTCAGGGCGCAGAGCTTGGAGCGCCTGCCTTACATAGGCATGCCGTTTCCTTGGGAAAAGGAGTTGACGCCAGGCCGTCTTATCAACATCGACTGTAGAGGGCTGCTTGTGAGCGATCTGAGATTAATTACGGCGTCTGTCGCCCGTGATTTGCAACGACTCGCTTCCAAGGACAGACTTCCTTTCCTGGTTCTCTCTGTAGATGAGTTCCACTTGGTCGCCCCTCACAACGAAGACATCGTGACGACTCAGGTGCTTAGGGAGCTGGCCAGGATGGGGCGCCATATTAAGATGGGTCTCATTCTGACGACACAAAGCCCAAGCGACGTGGACCGGTCCATACTGAAAAGGCTGCTTACCAGATTCTTGCACGCCATAGAACCGGATCAACTTGACGCCCTCCACGGCGTTTTCTCCGACGCGTCTGCGGAACTTGTAAAGGCGATGCCGAAATTACCGGTAGGCACGTGCATTCTTACCGGCGCTGCCGAGACGATAAAGCACGCCACCATGATAGATGTGCGCAGGCGGGAGACGACCCACGGCGGTGCGACTCCGCCAATATGGGGCGACCTTCAGAACCGAGGCTGGTACGGTAAAAAAGCGATGGCTGAGGTGCTGAGGAGTAAGACGAATGAAACCAAAGATTGAGATGAGGTCGCGGGAGGCCGCAGTCATTCGCTTTATAAGAGAAAGTCCTTCGCAGGGCGCCACAGTTCGTGAGACGTGGGAGGCTTTGCAAGCCCCTGACAGGCTCGGCGACGACATCACAGTGCAAGCGTACCACCGAATCATGAACAAAATGGTCGCCCGGGGCAAGTTGATGGAAGCGGATGGTCTCGATGGCGCTAGCCGCCGATACGTCGTGGCTGATTCCCTTACTCCTGAAAACGCTCTATCTTTAACAGACATCGAGGAAGGTCTATGGGTTTTAGCTGCTCCCGAAGCCTTGGCTCGATATCTGGACGCGCTGGATTACTTCGAGGGCCGTCAGAAAGAAGTGTTTGAGCAAGCGGCGAGCGGATTGCGAGAGGAAGACCCGGTGGAGTTAGTCCTCGAAATGTTCAGGGACAAGACGGAGAGGCTCTTAGAATCCGTGGCCGACTATGCTGATCCTCAAACTCGTGACCGCGGCGTTGAGCAAGAAATCGCGGCTCGACATGAGGAGCTGGTGACGCTCGTGCACCGTTATTATGGAATTTCCTCGCTCATTTTAGATTTAGGAGACGTCGATCGCGTAAAGTCCGGTGAGCATGTGATTGATCCTGATTGGAAGGACGTTCGGCAGGCGTTGCAAGAGCGTGTATTTGGAGAACGGGCGCTATACTTCTTGGATGTGGAGCCGTCAGACAGCTCAAGCAGCCGAAAAAAATTAGCCGTCAGCGGCAGCGATGGGAGTACGCACACCAGCATTGTTCGTGAAATTCCAGGCGCCGAGTTCGTCGTAGACGAAGACCATCTCCTTCTCACTTTCAATAACAGCATTGTCGCTGTAGATTTACCGGAACCTTTAGCGAGCGAATTCGACTTTCCTTATCACGGCGTCCCCATGACAAGAGCAGCCCTAGAAGACCCGACCAATAGAGGTATGATACTGGCCAGGCCCTGGCATCCCAACCTGACGGGCAGCGAATACGAACACATGAAGAAGAGCGCCTTGGACGTCGTGCAATTTAGAGTGGATGAACGGGAATGGCATGAAGTGAAGCTCTAACTGCTGGTCGTATCAACGGTTGACCCAACACATGAGGGGGTTTTGTCATGAGGG
>CBCXVS010000069.1:3130-27515 GCA_965178525.1 uncultured bacterium
GGCCGGGCCGACTGGCCGACGCGTTCGCAGAGGTGGTCCAGCACGCCTCCAGGCAGCTGGGTAGGAGCCGGGCAGGAGGCCGAGGCACTGGAGTAGCCACCCGTTCAGTGCGGGAGATGACGGCAGGCGGCATGGCCAGGGAGAAGTTGCCCCAGAGAGGCCTGGACGGTGACGACCGGATGGAGGAGGCGGTCGCGCCACTCGGTATAGCCGACCGCCTCACACGCCGCCAGAATGGCCTCGGATAGGAGGTGGGCGGCGCAGTCGGCCTGGAGGCGTTGCAGCCGGGTGGTGATCCTGAGCGCTTCTCCTGTCAGTGGGGGGAATGAAGGCCCTCATCATGAGAGGAGAGTCGGTCTCAGGCAATCGGCGTAACTGCTTCATCAAGAAAGGAGTTGGCTTGACTTAAGGCCATTCTGGATGAACGTATTATGCTAGGAACGGCCCGGGCGCTGGGACAAGACCGCGCTCGCGGCTCTGGGAGACTTTTACCGCGTCCCCAGATCCACTTCCGCGACGGCACCGTTGTACCGCAAGAGCGAGAATTTAACCACTACGCTCGTATGGATGAATATGGCGAGATGGTTCGGGAAGGCATCGCCCTCAGTTACAGCATCTTAAGGGCGGTCAAGGATTCAAAGCGGCTGGTTTTTGGTGGGGCTGTGAAGTCTACCCAATTAAAAACGTTTTCTAGCTTGTTGAACTGGTATATATCGAGGGGTTCAGCACGCAAATTCGGACGGCCTATTGATCCGGAGTGGGACGTCTCTAAGGCAGGCCATATCAGCGACAATTTCCAAGTTCCTCACGTTTTCGATGCTTACTACCTTTGGTAAAAGGGCTTCCACCCATGCTAAAGCAACTCTAAATCTGAGATCAGTACGACGGCCGTTGACATAATTATTGACGGCGTAGTCTTCGCAAGGAGGAGAGGCGTGGAGGTGGTCAAAGTCGCCAGGAGCAAGACCGAATTCACCGAGATAGGTCGCTGGATTGACTTCTGTTAGGTCGGCCTGAAACCCTTTGTCCTCGCCAAAATTAGCCCTAAATGTAGTTACGGCGTTGAGGTCATTATCGAGCCCTGCAAGAATTTCCCAGCTGCCATTGTCCTCATTCGGAAATACGAAGCCTGCGCTAACTCCCCCACAGCCGCAGAAGAGATAAATTAACGTTAAGCGATTCATCTATTTACCAAATACCATCACGACGAGCGTTAGTCAGATGTCTTTTCATCGTCTGATCCCTCTGCTTTACCTTGAACTCGGCACAATTCGTGCTCAAGGGCCTGCACGACAAATCTTGTCAGAGACATTCTTAACCGTGCAGCTTCTGCCTTAACGTTCGCGTGCAACTCTTCAGGGAGGTAAAGTGTTGTTTTCATTTGCTGTTTCATTTTCTGCTCTCTCAGTAAAGGAGATCTCATTCTATCTTACCGTTATTCCGTTTTTCTGTCAAGACGGCATTCTATGGTCGTGTGATAGTCATTCCGCTTAACAACGGCGGGTGAAGAGTATCGAGATGTGCCATTTGCGCGGTGAGACCTCCGGCGCGCTATCCTTGACGCTCCTCCAAATGCCCTCCATAATAGGTGCAACATGCCCGATATTCAGAAAATTAGAGATTCGTGAGAAATGACATGAGCACTGAAACGTGTAAGGTCGGCAAGCGGGGTACAGTTGTCATTCCGGCGGCGTTTCGCCGGCGGTTTGGGATGGAAGAAGGCACCCTGGTAATTGCAGAAGAACGGGACGAGGGCATCCTGTTGCGTCCAGCGGTCGCTCTGCCGGTAGAAACCTACACACTGAAGCGACGGGCCGAGTTTCTGCTCTCCAACGCTGTCGATGCGGCAGACTACGCCCAGGCGAGGGCGGAGGTCCGCACGATGGGCCTGGATCCCGATGACATCCCACATGCCAAACCCGACGGGCACTAAGGGATGGATCGCCTATTTCTGGACGCCAACATCCTCTTTTCCGCCGCGTATCGCCCTCAGGCTGGCCTCCGCCGCCTGTGGGAGTTGGGCGATGTCGAACGGCTCACCTCCTTGTATGCGCTCGAAGAGGCTCGGGTGAACCTCCAGGAACCCAGGCAGCGGGAACGTCTGGAGCAGCTCGCCCGCACGATGCGGATCATCGCGAGCTTCGTCAACCGTCCACTCCCAGAGGGTGTGACCCTTCCTGAACAAGACCACCCGATCTTGCTCGCCGCCATTGATGCCCAAGCGACGCACCTCCTGAGCAGAGACTTCCGCGATTTTGGACCCTATTATGGTCACGTGGTGGAGGGTATCCTGATCCTCTCGCCGGCAGATTACCTCCGTCGTCGCTCATCATAAGTCGGCGAACCGTTTGCACGGCCTTCGCACAGGACATCTTCCAGTGGTGGGCGATAGGCCGCGATAAAGCGCTCCGTGACGTCCATCACGGGAGGAGTCTCCGATACCTAGCGCCCCTCGGGGGGCGATGAAAGACCACGGCTTGCGACGGGTTCGTCGTCTTGATAGGGTTTAGATATGGAAATAACACCATTCGAACTCACGACCCAACAGAAAGACTTGCTGCAATCCCTATCCTAAGAGACCGGAAAGCCGATCTCTACCCTCATTGCCAAAGCGCTGGAAGGGTTGCAGGCACGAACGCGTCGCCTTGCCAACGGCCAGCCAAAGGGTGGTTGTGGCAAAGACATGAAAGGGTCCGCTAGCCCGTCCGCCATCGAACCCGATAAACCCATCTGGGAAGAGATGATTGAAGCCAGCCGTCGAATTCCTGATGAGGAACTAGAGGACTTACCGACCGATCTTGCCGCTGAGGTTGATCATTACATCTATGGTACGCCGAAACGATCGACATGAGCCGTTACTTTGTCGATACGTTTTATCTGGTTGCACTGCTCTACCGCCGGGACGGGTGGCATGATCGCGTGTCTGCATTCCGCCGAACACTTACCTCTGATGAGGAGCCCGGCTTCGCATGTCCCTCAACTGTCCTCAGGTCGCGATTGTAACAGCTTCGAAAGGCGAAAGCGCCACTGAACTTTCTGCAGTCCGAAAATACGCATCCTGCTCTTGGCGCAGCCGGTCAGACAATCTCCCGGCCGGCAAGTCGACATCATCGTACGTTAAGACCTGGTCTTTGGGAATATCGCGGGTAAGCACGCAGTCTTCTGCTAAACCCATCGGCAATAATCGTTCTTGGCGGGTGATATCGGCATTTTCACATTGCCCATAGGTCATATACCAGCCGATGCCATCCAGCTTCTGTCCCTTCTTTAAATCGATTTTCGCCGTCGTCACGACCTCGACGCACGGCGCCCCTCGCGGCGTAATGACTGGATCCTCAAAGAGCACCGCTCTGGCGATGGAGGCCGGGACTTCAAAGTGGCACAGATGATAGGGCGTGTAAAAGCAATACAGCGGCCCTTCACCCAATTTATAAAGATTCAGATAATGCTGCTGCGCGGGATCACCATGCGTGCCCAACACGAAGATGCCGGGCCCCGGTTCAGCCCCCACCACATAGTCGACAATGCCAGGGCCGTCGACCAGCGCGTCGAGCGGATAGGCGTTGATCGCCTCACGGATCGGCGTGCCGGGTTCCACCGTCGGGCCGAACATGCCGCGTTGCGCCACGCGCATGCCGGTCGCATTGGCGACGATAGCTTGTTCAAACGAAATCTTGCTGCCATCGGCAAACGACGTCACCATGTGGGGTTTCTGTCCCCATCGTTTGGCAAAACCTTCCTGCGTTGTGGGATTGCGATACGGGTCTTGCAAGCCTTTGATGTTGCCACAGAGGGCCGGTTTGACCCCGATGCCTTGCACAAAGCGGTACAGATTCATCTGCACGCCAGGCTGATCCCCGTCAACATTGGTGATGACGACGCCGGCTCGGTCCGCATGAACTTTCAGAATCGGTCCAACCGTCCCATCGAGTTCCGCATTCATGAGCAAGATATGCTTGTGGTGTTGGATGGCATCCAGCGCGACATGCGCCGCGTATTCGACCGCTCCGGTCACTTCTAAGACCGCATCCACTCCGTCTGCCCGGCAGAGTACCGCCGGGTCGTCGGTGATGGCGTATTGACCGGCGCGCATCGTATCTTCCAAGTCGCCGGTGCTCTGCACCACTCGGATATCTTCAATGCCGGCTTCGACATAGGCGCGTTGGGCGTTGTCGATATGGCGATTGGCGATGGCGACGAGCGCCATACCTGGCACCGACTTGGCGATCTGCTGGGCCACGCCGCGCGCCATGAAGCCGGCGCCAACCATGGCAACCTTAACGGGGTCGCCCGCTGCATACCGTCGTTTTAATGCCGTATCAATCATAATCATGATGCAAACTCCGGCCAATTTTTATCTTTGTCAGACATACAATTCACCTCAATCGGCCATACAATCCCAAAAGTTGGGTCATCATAGCGGAGTCCGCTCTCAGAATTGGGTTGATAGAACTGCGACGCCAAATATTGTACTTCCGTCTGTGGCCTCAGAGTAATATACCCATGGGCAAAGTCTTTGGGAACGTAAAATATCTTGTAATTGTCTTGCGTTAATTCGACGCCTATCCACTGCTTATATGTTGGCGAGTCTTTTCTAAGATCGACAATGACATCATAAATGGCGCCCCGCGTGCAGCGTATAATCTTCACTTCCTGATACGGATCGATTTGATAGTGCATACCTCTCAATGTACCTCTATCATAATTGAATGAGAGGTTATGCTGTACGGTATGGGGATTTAATCCTAGCGCTTCATATTCATGTTGACAGAAACATCTTGCGAAGAATCCGCGCTTATCTTCTCTTCTTTCCAACTCAATGATATAGACGCCGAGAATTTTTGTTTCATGGAAAATCATTGTGACGTTCTCACTCCTTAAATTTTTGCTTTCTTGACCCACTTGAAATCGGGGCTTATCAGGTTGTTGTTTCTGTATCCGGTTAAAACTTTAAGACGAATCAGATTCGACTCTCGAAAATCCTTGTCGTCAAAATGCATGGCTTGTAAACCATATCGTAACTCGGCCACTGTGGTGACGAGGTCCATTTTGGGCTGATACCCGTCGGCGAGCGACGTAAAGCGGTCAAAATTGACGCGATAGGAGCGCTTATCGGGCGGCGCGTCCGTGTTAATCGAGACGCTCACATTCCCCACTTCGGTGGCGACCGCTTCCGCGAGATCTTTGATTTGATAATTCCAGGTGTTCGACCCGGCATTGATCACCACAAACGGACCGCCAGGGTCGAGGTCTCTGCCAATGGCCCAGTCGATAGCCCGCGCCATATCTTTGATGTTGATCAGGGGACGCCACGGTGAGCCATCGCTCAACACGGTAATTTTGCCGGTGGATAATGCCGCAGCGACGAAATCGTTTAAGACCAAGTCCAAGCGTAAGCGTTCACTCATGCCGCAGGCGGTGGCGAAACGCAGGCAGGTGACGTTGAAGGTCTCATCGGCTAAGGGCTGCAGTCCTTCTTCCGTTTTGATCTTCGATTTCGCATATGCGGTCAAAGGATTTAAGGCGGATGCTTCGGTTTTGGCGTCATCACCACCGGCGCCATAAACGCTGCAGCTGGAGGCAAAGACGAACGTTCTCACCCCACAGGTTTTGGCCATGGCAGCCAGGTTAATCCCGGCTTTATAGTTGATGTCGAGTGTGATATGTTCATCAATCTGTCCCATGACATCGTTTGATATAGCGGCGAGATTGACAATGGCATCCACGCCTGTTACATGCTCGGGCGTCACGTCTCTGATGTCGACGAAAAGCTGTTCATCCACCAGAGTTTCGGGGAGAAATCGGGCGTTGGTTAAACAGTTGGCAAAGAATCCCACGTCCATCCCAACCAAGTGGGCTTCCGGATATGAGGATCGCAATTGCCGCATCACGCTTGGCCCGATGTAACCCATATTGCCGGTGACAAGAATTTTCATATGTCCTCCTTCAGACAAGTCCGAAACAAAATTAAAGATCATTCTGTCTAGATGCGTATCATGTCCATTTCCAATTTGGGTTGCTTCAGGTATAGTAGCGGCGGGTGGGGCTACGGGCCGCCGTCTACCGGAATGGTAAAAATGTACCCAATCCAACTGCATTCCGTAAAACCGAATCAGGATAATGCATTGTTTTAGATTCATATATGAGCGAAAAGGAGAGTGGCTGCGATGTGGCAAGCCATCACCGATGTGCCGGGCGTATTGGTGGGACAAGCGCAGGATACGGAGGCCCTCACCGGCTGCACGGTTCTCGTCTTTCCTGACGGCGCGGTGGGCGGGGTTGACGTGCGGGGCTCGGCGAGCGGGACACGGGAGCTGGCGACGTTGCACGCCGGGCATCTGACGCCAGCGATTCACGCCATTACGCTGGCCGGCGGCAGCGCCTTTGGCCTGGATGCGGCGGGTGGCGTCATGCAGGCCTTAGAAGAGCAGGGCATCGGATTTTCCACGCGTGTGGCTCGGGTGCCGATCGTGCCGGCGGCGATTATTTTTGACCTGGGCATGGGCTCGGCGAGCCGGCGCCCGGATGCCGCTATGGGCTATGCCGCCTGCCGGGCGGCGGTTGCCGGAGCGGTCGAGGAAGGCAATGCCGGGGCCGGCATCGGCGCCACGGTGGGCAAGCTGTTCGGGATGGCCCAGGCCATGCAGGGTGGGGTCGGCACGGCCAGCCGGCATCTGCCCCCGGATGTCTGGGTTGGCGCCTTGGCGGTGTGCAATGCATTTGGCGATGTCAGGGATGCGGCGACCGGGGTCCTGCTGGCGGGAACCCGGCAGGCGCCGGATAGCATGGTGTTGGCCGATACGGCCGCGCAGTTACGGCAGGGCGGAAGACTGCGCGCGGAGGAGGGCGGCAACACGACGCTGGGCGTGGTGGCGACGAATGCACAGCTCACGAAGCCGCAGGCCCAGAAACTGGCGCAATTGGCGCAGCATGGGCTGGTCAAGAGCCTCTCGCCGGCCCATACCCTGTTTGATGGCGATACGGTTTTTGCCGTATCGACCGGGGCACAGATGGCTGACCCGACGCTATTGGGTCTTGTCGCGGCCGATGTGCTGGCTGAAGCGTTGAGCCGTGCTGTCCGGGCAGCCCGTAGTGTGAGCGGGGTGCCCGGATTAGGCGATCATATTGGTACACAAAGAATAACAGATCGGGCTTGACGCCGCCTGCCTAGGTTCGGTAAGGTAGGCATAGTGACACGGCGCAATGAGGCAAAGAATCTGCTAGCAGGACAGCCCATGGGGCGCTTTTGGTTTGTTGTATGGTTCCTATGCCTGGGATGCTTGCCTCTCCAGGCTGTAGCCCAGGTCACGATCGAAGCCCAGCTGGGATTGCAGGGTACGGTACGCCTGGAAAAGTGGAACCAGGTGCTCATCAGCCTGTACAATGCCGGTCCGATGCTGTATGGTACGATAGGTGTGCGCGTCTGGCGTGGCAGTGAATACCGTAAAGATCTCCACGTGACGACGTTTGTGCGGCCGGCACCGTTGCCACGTCGCTCCCGCAAACGCTTCTCGTTTACGGTGCCGATTACTAGCATCACCCATCCGATCGAGGTTTTTGTCCGATCCGACCAGACGATATTGGCCCAACAACATCTCGACCTGCGCCATGCCTTAAGTGCCGAGCACATCATGGTCGGCCTCACGCGCGATCTCAGCCTCGATTTCCTGGCGACGACGTTTCAACGGCATACTCGCGTGGCCTACCTGCGCGTCCCCGAATTGCCGCGTGACTGGAGTGGCTACGACAGTGTCACGGCGGTGGTGCTCAAAGGCGTTTCGATGCAAACGGCCACCGAATCGCAATGGGCCGCCCTGCAGCAGTGGGTCATCCGGGGTGGCACGATGGTTGTGGCCGGTGATTCCCAGTACGCTTTGTTACAGGAACCGCGTTTGCGGGCCATGTTGCCCGTGCAGGTCACGGGCTTGCAGCAGCGCCAGGGCTTGCCGGTGCTGGCCAGCCACTACGGTGTGCCGCTGCAGCCGACGCCCCTCGTTGCCGTGCAGGCCCGTCTGACCGAGGGGGAGGTACTCGTGGGGGCCCCCGCGGCGCCGCTCCTAGCGCAACGGCGGCTGGGTCGCGGCCGGGTGGTGTTCTTGGCCGTGGATTATGCCGCGCAGCCGCTCGATACCTGGCAGGGAAATACCGCCTTGTGGAAAGATATCCTGCAACCGCAGGATACCATCGATTTTGGCCGTGTTTTTGCCGAGCTCGGCTTACTCGACGATGCCCATCCCATGATCAAGCTGCTCGGCCGGCCGATCCTGGCATACCCGTCGCATACGCTGCTCAGCGGTATCTTGTTCGCCTATTGTGGCGGTTTGGCATTGCTGTTTTGGTGGATGCGGCAGCGCCAAGCGCGGCTGGTCCGGTGCTGGGCATATGCCGGCCTCGCCGTGCTGGGGGCTGTCATCATTGCCTACACCGTCTTTCCGGAACGCGGGCTGCGTGACCCGGCGATGCTGTACGACTTGTCAACCGTCGAGGTCTTCGCCAAGGCGGACTATGCCCGCATGCGAGGGTATCTGGGCGTGTTTACGGCCCGTGGCGGAGACTTCACACTCACCTTCCGGCATCCGGCGACCGTGATCCGGCACACCTTTCACCGGGGCGCCGGAAAGGCTGGGGAGGCGTTGCAGATGAGCATGGGCGGGGAGGCCGTGCTCCGCGGCATTCGACTCGAACCGTGGACCTTGCGGGTCTTGAGTGTCGAGAGCATGGTGTCGGCGCCGCTGCAGGTGGAGGCCCAACGCCATACCACGGGCGTCACCATCCGGGCGCGCAACCGCGGCGATGTGCCGGTCCATGGCATGGTTGTGATCTATCAAGGGCGTGTGTTTCCCCTGGGCACGGTAGAGCCGGGAAAAGAAATTTTTGAAGATCTCTACACCACTCTGCAACCGGTTCAGAGCCAGTACGAAACGGTCTGGCAGGCGTTAAAAAACAAGCTGCGGCCGATGGCCGACGGCTCCCGTACGACCTATCTGCAGGAAGTCCTTTTACAGCGCTATTTTGGTGAACGGCATCTCTCCGAGATCAGTGAGACGCCATTTCTAGCCGGGTGGATACCCGTAGCGACCGTGCTCGCCTCGCCTCCCGGTACACCGTCCGTACGCGGTATGACGTTTGTCGTCAGCCGCCTCGTGGATAACGACAAGTAAGAGAACCCATGTACGCCTGGCTCCCATTTCGCCGCGCCTTTCACAATGCGATTTTTCACGGTGGCCTGGAAGAATTCGGGCGCAATAGCACGCGCTGGTCGCATGGCCTGAATGTGCTGATCATCCTCTCGATCATCCTGTTCATTACTTGGCCCAAAGAGGCGTATTTGAACCTTCGCGACTTGCCGTTTACGTATAACGCCCTTGGCGGGGCGACGCTGATTATGCTGGCGTATATCAACTTGAGTCAGGGCTCGCGCAAGCTCCTCGGCGAGCAATATATGAGCCTGCGCGACTGGCTGGCGTTGGCGCCGCTCAGGGCCGACACCTTTGTGCGGGGCTACCTCGCTGCGGGGTTTCTGGAGTGTGGCTTTTTCTGGGGTTTATCGCTGCCGTTGCTGGTCTTGGCCGCAGGGGTGTCCGGGGAGTCACTGGCGGCATTGGCGGCTGGAGCGGGGATCATCTTGATCTGTGTAGGGAGTTATCGGACGGTCGCGGTGGCCTTGCTGCTTTGTCTCGAACGGGATGAGTTTCTCCTCTATCTCCTCATACGGTGTCTCTTTGTGCTGTTTCTTTTGGTGAGTGGGTTCATCCTGCCGGTCTGTAATCCCGTACTGGCCTTTGTCGATGCGAGCCTGTGGCATGAACGCCACGCGTTACCGAGCGTGATGTTGACAGGGCTTGAGGTCCCCGGATGGGTAGTGACGGTCGGGCTGCATTTGCTTCTCGGGGGGCTGTTCTATATAATCGCCACCGTGCGCGCACGGTGGAGTCGACGCCAAGCCATACATGCCGGCGTTACCGGAGGGGAGGTCGAGGGTGGCAGAGCATCATCATTTTGAAGCGGTAGGCCGTCAGCTGCAGCAGCGGTATCTCTTGCTCAAACGCCGTGCCTTGGCGGCGGATATCTTGCTGGCAGCTATCGGTAGCAGTTTGCTGGCAACGGTCCTCATCAAGCTCGCCGGCTGGCCGGTATCACTGCTGTTGGTCTATGCAGTGATCGGGGGACTCGCGTGCCTGGTATGGGCCGTGATCGCCTGGTGGATGCGCGTGACGCCCCTGGCCGTTCTGATGACCGCGGATCGTGTGTTGGGCTTGCAGGACTGTTTGAGCACCGCTTATGAGTACATGCGGCAGCAGGCCGATAATCGGTTTGTGCCCGTGCTCACTATGGAAGCTGAAAAAGCGTCCCGCCGTGTCGATGCCCGCTTGGTTTTTCCGGCCCGCTGGCCACGGCGTCTGTGGGGCATCCCGCTGTTTGTCGCCGCCTTGATCGCCGTTGCTCGTGTCGATATGACTCCGTTCAGTTTTGACGACTTGGCGCAGGAAGACGTGGCAGAAGACGTAGCGGAAGAGGGCAAGCGGCTGGAGCGTTGGGGGCGTCGGCTAGAGGACTTGGCCCAGCAGGAGCAGCTCGATCGGAGCTTAATCCTGGCGCGGCATATGAAACAGCTCGGGCGCCGCTTGCAACGTGAAGGGGGCAAGAGCGGCCAGGCTTCGGAGCGCATCTCGACGCTATCCCAGTATCTGCAGCGGATGCAGCAGGAGCTGCGCGAACGCGCCTTGATGAGTGACACCGGCGTGATGGCGGTGCAAGACGTCCTGGCGTCCGGAAAGAGTGTGAAACAAGAGTTGCAGAATATTTTGCAGCTCCTGCGGGGCGATCACTTACCCGGCGAGGCCAAGCAACTGGCGGAGCAAGGGATTCAGCGTCTGAGCCGGCAGTTGGGCAACCAGGCCGAACTCTCCCAACTGCTGCAGAATCTGCAGGCAGGCAATGTCGCGGCGGCGCGCCAGCTCTTGCAGGATATCATTCAGCAGCAACAGGTGGCGGAGGAAATGGAGCACCTCGAACGGGCCCGCCGGGCGCTGCAGTATTCATCCCGCGCCTTAGAGGACGGCAGCTCGGGCGAGAGCCGAGCCACCCCGCAGCCCTCCCCGGGGCAGCAATTGGCGGAGGCGGGCCAGCCCTTTGATTTTGATGAAGAAACGATGTCCGAGGATATGCCGGGTATGGAAGACTTTACCCTGCCCGGTCTTGGCGAAGACCATGGCTTGTCACGGCACTCGAAGCGCGAGCGGCAGCGGCGCCTGCGCGAGTCGGGACAGCCGGCGTCAAAAGTCCAGGTGAAGAGCGGCGAGGGCCGCATGCGGCTCGGTTATGCCCGCCATCTGCCGCTGCACAACGAAGCCCGGGTGACGCGCGAGCAAGCGGTGGTGCAGTATCGGCAAGCGGCCGAGGAGATCTTGACACAGGAACGGATTCCGCGTGGGTATCGTGAGCAAATTAAGCAATATTTTCTCGCTATTGGTATGACGGTGCAGGAGATACGGGAGTGAGCGAAAGCGGTCTAGATGTGCAGGAACAGGCGGCAGCCCTCAGGGAGAATTTCCAGCAGGTGCGTGAGGAGATTGCCAAGGTCATTGTGGGCCATACGGACGTGGTCGAGGGATTACTGACCTGTCTGTTGTGCAGTGGTCATGCGCTCCTGGAGGGGGTTCCCGGGCTCGGCAAAACCCTTTTGGTGAAAAGCCTTGGGGCGGCGTTGCACCTGCAATTTTCACGCATTCAGTTTACCCCGGATCTGATGCCGGCAGATATCATTGGCACGCGGGTTGTGTTGCAGGATGAGCAAGAGCGTCGTTACTTCGAATTTCAGCCGGGTCCTGTGTTCAGTAACATCGTCCTCGCCGATGAAATCAACCGCGCCACACCCAAGACGCAGTCGGCCTTGCTTGAAGCCATGCAGGAGCAAACGGTGACGGTGGCCGGGACCGAGCACCGGTTGGACCGTCCTTTCCTGGTGTTGGCCACGCAGAATCCGCTGGAGATGGATGGGACCTATCCGCTGCCGGAGGCCCAACTGGACCGCTTTTTTGTCAAGCTCCAGGTCTCTTATCCGTCTTTTGAGGAGCTCAGCGACATTGTCGATCGCACCACGCAGCGCGAAGAACCGGCGCCGCAGCCGGTGTTGAATACGGAGACGATTCTGCAAGCGCAACAGCTCATTCGAGATGTGCCCATTCTCTCGGACATCAAGGATTATGCCGTGCGGTTGGTGATGGCGACCCATCCGGGCGCCGCGCCCGTCTCGGAATTGGTGCAACGCTACATGCGCTATGGCTCCAGCCCACGTGGGGTGCAGAGCCTGGTGTTGGCGGGCAAGGTGCGGGCGTTTTTCAGCGGCCAGCCGAATGTCAGCTTCGAGGATATTCGGGCCATGGCGATTCCATGCCTGCGCCATCGGCTGATTCTGAATTTCGAGGGGGAAGCCGAAGGCATCGACAGCGCCGATATCCTGCGCGATGTGCTGGAGCATTTGCCCGCGCAGTCGCCCCGAGAGGCCCGGCTGCCCTCCTGAGGTGCGGTATGGAGAGTACCCTGTTCGATGTTGATTTCATGCGGAAGCTGGAGACGTTGCGCTTTTTAGCGCGCAAGGTCTTCCGGGGCCAGACAACGGGGGAGCGCACGACGCTGCGCCGGGGCATGAGCCTGGAATTTAGCGATTATCGCCCGTACCATGCCGGTGATGATTTTCGCTATGTGGATTGGAATGCCTACAGCCGTCTCGATCAGCTCTTTCTCAAAGTCTTCACCGCGGAAGAGGACCTCACCATTCACCTCCTGCTCGATACCAGTCAGTCGATGCAATTAGGCACGCCGCCCAAAGTGGATTACGGCAAACGGGTGGCCGCCGCCTTGGGTTATATTGGCTTGAGCAATCTCGATCGCGTCGGGGCGGTGGCGTTTGCCGACGAACTGGGCATGCCGAAGCCGCCCCAACGTGGCCGCCAGCAGATTTTTCCGCTGTTGCGCTATTTTGAAACGCTGCCATGCCGGGGCGGCACCGCGCTCAATCGGGTGCTACAGAATTACGCTATGCACAGTAACAAGAGTGGCCTGGCGATCATCATCAGTGATTTGTTCGATCCCGGCGGCTACGAGCGGGGACTTGACGCCCTGGCCTACAACCGGTTCGATATGCTGCTCATTCAGCTCGTGGATGAATCGGAGGTGCAGCCGCAGCTTGACGGTGCCTTGCGTTTGCATGACATTGAAAGTGCGCAGCAGCGAAGACTGACGGTCAATCGGCGTCTGCTCGATTTATATCGGCAGAAAGTGGCCGATTATTTTGCCAATATTGAGACGTTCTGCGCCAAGCGCAATATCGAGTACCTACGCGCCAGCACCGTTGTACCCTTCGAGGATCTGGTGTTGCGGTATTTGCGGCGCGGTTTATTTGTGCAATGATGTTGACATGCCTGGACGTCAATGTTGATACGGAATGCGCTCGATGATGCCGTACTCAAATACGTGCCCGAACCGAATTAAATTCATATTTTTCCTCTGGAAAAATGAGGTAGCTGATTTTTGTCCGGGAACTGAGGTGTCCTAACATGAAAAGCCGTGGGAAGCTCTTATGACGTGGCTCAATCCTGCCGCTTTTGTTTTTCTGGCCTCGATTCCACTCATCCTACTGCTGCATAGCTTACGGTATCGGCGCCGGGACGTGCAGGTCAGTACGCTCTTTCTTTGGGACCAGGTCCTGCGGGAGGCGCACGGCGGTCTGGGGCTGCGGCGTCTGGTGCAAAACCTGCCGTTACTGCTGCAAATCCTCCTGGCTCTGCTCCTCACATTGGCCTTGGCCAATCCGGCATTGACCAAAGCGGTGGCGCAGAGTAAAGACATTGTGTTGGTGCTCGATATCAGCGCCAGCATGTTGACCAAAACGTTGCAAGGCAGACGCTTTGAGCAGGCGCAACAACGCGCCGTGGAGGTGTTGCAGGCGTTGCCGAGTGGGCGCCGCATGGCGCTGATTGCCGCCGGACGGCAGCCACGCGTCGTCGCATTTTTTACCGAGGAGAAAGCCTTGTTGCGGCAGGCCATCACGAGCCTGCAGGCAACGGAAGCGCCCGGTAACATGCGGGAAGCGGTGCTGCTCGCCTTATCGTTTACACAGGGGCGGCAGACACAAGAGGTGGTGGTCATTGGTGATGGGGCCTATCGCCAGATCGCGGACCTCGACCTGCCCCGCAGTCGTATCCGACATATCCGCGTAGCGGGAGGCGAGGACAATGTGGGGATTACGCGCCTGGCGTTTCGCAAGGTACATGATGATGAACAACAGTACGAAGTGCTCCTTGCGGTGAAGAATTTTGCCGCGTCCGAGTGGCAGGCACCGTTGCAGTTGACCCTACGGTGCCGCACCCTGCTGGAGCAGCAGCTCTCCCTGGGGCCAGGGCAGGAAAAAGTCGTCGTGGCGGCATTCAAGGGGCCTTTGAAGGGGGTGGCAAAGGCCGAACTGATTCTGGAGGACGCACTGGATCTGGATAACCGCGCCTATGGCGTGCTGGCGGCGGAAACGCAGACCTGGATCTTACTGGTGGGGGAGAGCAACTTTTTTCTCGAACAACTGCTCACCTCTCTGCCTAGGGTGCAGGTTAATGTGGCCCCAGAAGTCTCGCAGGACATGTTACCCCAACTCCTGGAAGCGAATCAGCTGTTGATTTTCAATGGCGTGCAACCGCCGCCCTTACAGCGGGGGAGTTATCTCCTGATCAACACCGTCCCCCAAGATGAGCGGCTCCAGACCCAAGGCACCGTGGAGCAGCCCCAGGTCATCGATTGGGAGCGCCAGCATCCGCTCTTACAGTTTGTCGATCTGACCGACCTGCGTATCGAAACTTCACTGGCCTTGAAGCCACAGGCCGGAGCGCGGAGTCTGGTCGATGCCGAGGGATTTTCGCTGTTGGGGGTCATCGAGGACCCGGGGCTTCGCGTGGTGACGCTGGGATTCGACCTCATGCAGTCCGATTTGCCGATGCGGGTGGCGTTTCCGGTCTTGATCAACAATGTCTTGCGGTGGGTCAACCCGGAAGCCGATGGTTTTGCCGCCGGACAGGTGCAGGCTGGCACACCCTATCCCCTCTTTTTTGATACCCCAATAGATCGGGTCGAGGTGCAAGATCCGCAAGGGAAGGAGCGGGTGTACGAGGTGCAAGAGAACCCCTGGCTCTTTCCGGACGCCCAACGGGTGGGCGTGTATATTCTGCGCTTTGGCGAATCCAAGCGCTATCTGACCGTGAACTTGCTGGACGAGGCCGAATCGAACATCGCGCCTGCGGATGCCTTACCATCGCTTGATCCCTCCGCCGGCAGTGGGGGACTGCAGCCTGCGGGCGTGGTCGAAACGCCCTTGTGGCCTTATCTTTTGCTGGGGGCTGTCGCGGTTCTGCTTGGTGAGTGGTACGTTTGGTGCCGTGACTAAATCGGTGGACATAACGAATGCGGAATGGGGAATGCGGAATGCGGAATGGACAAGATTGCCGGCCTTGATCATGGCGTCAGCCATTCCCGTTTGTTACCCTGCGTTGTTTTGTCTTCTCCTTGATGGGTGAGGGTGGAAGGGGTTAAACGCTACCGAGTCGCCATTGATGGCCGACAACACGATCGAGGCCAGATTTCTTTTATCCCGCATTCCGCATTCCGCATTCCGCATTCAAGTCATTTAGGGAGTTCATCGTGCAGATTCGTCTCTTGTATCCCTATTTTTTCGCCGTCCTGGTGCTGCTGCCCCTGGTCGTCTATTGGGTGCGGCGCACGCCACGATATTTGCCGTCTGGCCGGTGCCGGCTGCTCATCGCTTTACGGGTTGTCGTTTTATTGCTGCTCGTGGGCGGCTTGGTGCGGCTGAGCCTAACCCAAGCATATCAACGGGCCAACGTCGTCTTCTTGCTCGATCTGTCGCAGAGCATGGCCACGGCTGTCCGCCAGCAGGCTGTGGATCTGCTGCGGACGATGGTGACGCACAAGCGGCCACAGGATGGGATCGGGCTCGTGGTCTTTGGAACCGATGCGTCTTTGGAACAGAGTGTCTCGACTGACTTTCACATGTCCGAGATTGCCTCTGAGGTCGATGGCACGGCAACCCATATCGCGCGGGCGATCCAGATTGGCATGGCGAGTTTTCCACCTGATGGCGCCCGGCGTCTCGTGTTATTAAGCGATGGCAATGAAAATGTCGGCTCCGCGGCCGAGTCGGCTTTGATCGCCCGCTCTCTCGGCGCCGAGATTTACGCCTTCCCTCTCGGGCAGACGTCCGGCGCCCCGGAGGTCCGGGTGGAAAAGCTGGTGGTACCGGCGCAGGTGAAAGCCGGTACCCCGTACCAGGTGGAGGCCATCGTAGTCAGTACGCTGGTGACCCCAGCCTCCATCGAACTCTTTCGTGGGGGCGCCTTTGTGGGGCGGCAAGAGGTGGCGTTGCAGCCTGGAAAGAACCGCATGCGGTTCATGCAACAGGCCACGGAAGAAGGGGTGCATCTCTATCAAGTGGTCGTCAACAGTCCCCAGGACACCCTGCCGGAGAATAACCGCTGGCGGACGTTTACCGAAGTCCTCGGCGCTCCGAACGTCTTACTCCTCTACGATCAGCCGGAAACCGCTGAGCCCTTGCTCGGCGCGCTGCGGCAACAAGGCTTAGCGGTGCAGGCGCAGCCCTGGAGCGCTTTACCGCATACGTTGAGCGGCTATCTCGAGTACGATGCGCTGATTTTTGATAACGTGCCTGGCTTTGGCATTTCCGTGGTTCAGATGGAGGTGTTGGAGCGCTATGTTCGCGATATGGGAGGCGGGCTGCTCATGCTCGGGGGCGAGCAGAGTTTTGGCGCCGGAGGCTATTACCGCACGCCCATGGAAAAGCTGTTGCCGGTCGATATGGATATCCCGACGAAAATGTCGATTCCCAGTCTCAGCCTCGTCATGGTCATCGATAAATCGGACAGCATGGGTGGCAGTATCAATGATACACGGCCGATGCAGAGCTTTGATGACCGCACGACCAAACTCGAGGTGGCCAAGATCGCGGCGTTTTCAGCGATGAAGTTACTGAATCCGTTCGATCAAGTGGGGCTGCTCGCCTTTAACGCCGACTGGGAATGGGCCGTGCCAATGAGCGAGGCGGGGAAGCGGGAGCAGATTGCCGGCCGGCTGGCGGCGTTGACGCATGGTGGCGGCACCGATTTGTTCAAGGGGATGCAGGAAGGTCTGCGTGTCCTGAAGGACGTCAAAGCGGTCAAAAAACACCTCATCGCGCTCTCCGACGGTCTGACGGCACATACCGATTTTGAGACCCTGATGAAGGAGGCGGTGACACAAAATATCACGGTCACGACGGTGGCCTTGGGCAAGGATGCGGACCGCACCCTGATGGATGCGATTGCCCATTGGGGCCAAGGGCGCAACTACTACACCGACGATCCACTGTTTATCCCGCGTATTTTCACGGCGGAGACGATTCTCGTCTCCCGTGGGCTGATTGAGGAACAGCCCTTCCAGCCTGGCTTGCAAACGGAGCACGAATTGTTGCGCGGCCTGCCGATGACGCAAGCGCCAAATCTGTATGGCTATGTGGTCACCTATGGCAAGCCGGCGGCGCAACTCTTACTGGTGACGCCGAAGGAGGATCCGCTTCTGGCCGTGCAGCGCTATGGTCTGGGCCGCACCGCCGCCTTTACGGCTGATCTGGGTCTACGTTGGGGCAAAGACTGGGTGCGCTGGGACGAATTCCCCAAGTTCACGGCGCAGTTGGTACGCTGGATTCAGCGTAAGGGGACCGTGGAGACGTTCGACGTGCAGGCCGATGTGCAGGAAGGCTACGGCATGGTCCGGGCCGATGTGTACGACGTGCGGGACCGTTTTGTGAACCAACTGGCGTTGCAAGGGAAAGTCCTGACGCCGAACCGGGAGACCGTCCCGATCGCCTTTGCCCAGGCGGCGCCAGGCCGCTATGCCGGACGTTTTGCCATGCAGGGACAAGGCGAGTACCTCCTCACTCTGGTCGGGAAGCACGAGGGCAAGACCTTGGGTCCTAAGACCGTGGGTGTGGCGGTGCCGTATTCGCCGGAGTATCTGGGTTTGGATATTAACTATGGCCTGTTGAATCGCCTGGCCGAACGCACCGGCGGGCAGGTGCTGCGCCCGGATGTGCCGGAGGAGTCCGGGAAGATGCTATTCGCCACCCCGGGCCAGAGCCTGACGGCGCTGAAGGATTACTGGCCGTGGTTTGCGATCCTGGCGCTCTGCCTCTTTGTGGGCGAGATTGCGGTGCGGCAGCTCCTGATGGCGGTGACCCGGACGGAGAGTCGGCCACGCCAGCCCGCGGCGTCTGACACCCAACCGGACTATACGTATAACGAGTTAGCTGCCATCGTCCATCGCCGGGCGGAAGAAAATCGGCGACGCAATCTGAACGTCCGTGAGGCGCCGGATATCCCCACGGCGCCAGGCTCTCGTGGCTAATTGCGGGTTGCGGATTGCGGATTGCGGAATGGAAGGCACTTCACAGCGCTCAATCCGCCATGGAATCTGAGGGAGAATGCGATGCCGACCACCATCATGCCTTTTGCGGCGCTGCGGTATAATCCGCAGCGCGTGCCGGCCCTCGACACGGTGATGACGCCGCCCTACGATGTCATTAGTGCAGCAGAACGGGAAGCCTATCTGGCTTCCGGTCCCTACAATATGATTCATTTAATTCTCGGGGCGGAAGCCGAGAATGATACCGCCTGCAATAATCGGTTTACTCGTGCTGCCACATCCTTGCAACACTGGCGCCAGGACGGAGTTCTCCTGCCGGAGACCACACCGGCGCTGTATCTCTATCAGCAGGACTTTGTGGTCGATGGCACGCCTCTGACGCGCAGCGGCTTTATCAGCCGCGTGCGGCTTGCCGACTATGAGGAACAAGTGATTTTTCCGCATGAGACGACCTTTGCCGGGCCGAAGGCCGATTTGCTCCAGCTCTGGCAGGCATGCCGGGCCAACTTGAGCCAGATCTTTGCCGTGTATCTCGATGCGTCCCGCGCGCTTGAGGCGCTTTTTGCGCCGGTGTGCGCGCAGCCGGCACCACTCGAGGTAGCGCATTGGGGCGAAGGATGTCATCGGCTCTGGGTGATGACGGATGCGGAGATCATTGCCCAGGTGCAAGAGGTGATGCGCAACAAGGCCCTGGTGATCGCCGATGGGCATCATCGCTATGAGACGGCTTTGGCCTTGCGTGACGCACTGCGCCTGAGCGATCCGCAGGCGGGTGCCGCGGCGCCCTATGAGTACGTGATGATGTATTGTGCCAATATTTACGATCCTGGCGTCGTCGCCTTGCCGACGCACCGATTGCTGCAGCATTTCCCTGTGACGTCACTGCCGGAGCTTCTTGGGCGTCTGGGCGATTGGGTGCACATCGAGGTTGATGAGCGTGCCGGGCAGAGCTTGGAGCAGTGGCAGGCGCGTCTTGCCGCGCGTCTATACGACGACGAGGGCGAGGTCAGTCCGTTTGCGTGCTACGCTGGCGGCGATCGCTGTTATCTGCTGCGCGTGCCGCTTGCGGCGTCGCGTGAACGGGTGACACCGGCAGAGGCGTCTGATGCCTGGAAGCAGCTTGACGTCAGCGTGTTGCATCATGCGCTCTTGCCGGCCCTGCAGGCCTTGGTGCCGGAGGCGCAGCCGACCGTGACGTACGCGCGGGCTGGGGATGACGTCTTCCAAGCCGTGGCGAGCGGCACGTGTGATGTGGCGATTATGATGCGGCCCACGCCCCTCGAACAGATGGTCGCGGTCGCGATGGGGGGGGAACGCATGCCGCAAAAAAGCACCTATTTTTATCCCAAGTTACCGACGGGCTTGGTGATCAATGGGTTTGAGGCATGAAGATCGCTTCCGCGGAATTTCTCCGTAGCGCTGTCGCAGTGGACCAGTATCCCCGGCAACGGTTTCCCGAAGTGGCGTTTGCCGGGCGCTCCAATGTCGGTAAATCCTCGCTCATCAATACGCTCTTGCTCCGCCGTGGCCTGGCCAAAACGAGTGCGACACCCGGTAAGACCCAGGCGATTAATTTTTTTGTCATCAACCAGCGCTTCATGCTGGTTGACTTGCCCGGGTACGGCTATGCCAAGGTGCCACACCAGGTGCAGGCGAGCTGGAAGAAAATGGTGGAGACGTACTTGCGTCATCGGGAGCTGTTGCGGGCTGTTGTCCAGATCGTCGATCTACGGCATCCGCCCACCGCACAGGATCAGCAATTGCGCGAATGGCTGTTGCAGGCCGGTGTGGCCGTGGTGACGGTGGCGACCAAAGCCGATAAGCTCAAGCGCAGTCAGCGCGCCGCCCATGTGCAGGAGGTCCAGCGCGGGCTCGCGATGCCCCCAGAGGAACCCCTGCAGCTTTTTTCGTCGCACAATCGCGAAGGCCGTCATCAGCTCTGGGGTCGTTTAGAATCGCTATTGACCCCGGTACAGCGGCAGCATGAGGGCTTGTCCGCCTAGATGCCTGTTTCGTCATCCGTGCCTTCCCGCTTCCGTACCTTTACGACCCCAACGCTGCCAGCGCCGCCTCAACATGGTCCATCTGCGCTTCGCTTTCCGCTAGGCGGTCCCGCTCTTTCTGCACGATATCCGGGCTGGCTTTGCTGAGAAAATTATCATTGGCCAGCTTGCGCCGCGAGCCCTCGATGCGTTTGAGGAGCTGCTCGCACTGCTTGGTCAAACGGGCACGCTCTTTTTCCGCGTCGATAACGCCGGGAATGTAGATCTCGACTGCGCCCACGACGGCCGTCGCAGCATCGGGCGAACGCGCCATATTCGCCGCAATCTCGACCGACTCCAGACCGGCCATGGTGGTCAGCAAATCCGTGCCGGCGCGGAGCGCGGCGGCGGTGTCGCCCTCGGCCCGGATGCGGGCCGCGACGCGTGTCTGCGGCGCCATATTGTATTTGCTGCAGACATCGCGAATGGCGCGGATGACGTCTTGCAAAAACGCCATGCGCGTTTCGATGGCCGCATCGCGCCAGGCCGCATTGGACACCGGCCAGGCGGCATAGAGAAGCAGTTCGGCAGTTGGCAGTTCTGTCTCGATACCGCGCGTCGGCGCCTGCTCGTTGAGCGCTTCCCACAACCGCTCGGTGAGATAGGGCACGAAGGGGTGAAACAGGCGCAACACCTGATCCATCGCCACGGCGAGCACCTGCCGGACCAGCGGTGCTTGCTCGGCATGGCGCAGGCGCGGTTTGATCACTTCCAGATACCAGTCGCACAACTCAGACCAAAAGAAATCGCGCGCCGCAGCCAGAGCTGACGAGGGATTGTAGGCTTCCAGTTCGCGATGCACCGTGGCAATCGCATCGGCAAGACGGGATAGAATCCAGCGATCTTCATCCGCCAACTCTGGCGTTTGCCGGGGCGTGAACGTCACCTCCTCCAGATTCAGCATGGCAAAACGCACGGCGTTGAGGAGTTTATTACAAAAGTTCCGGCCAACCTCGAAGCGATCGCTCACCAACTTGGCCGACGGCACATCTGGCATGGTGCCGAGCACGTCGAATTCCTGCCCGGTATCCGGACACATGTACGTAAAAATACTGTTGCCATGGCTGGCCGTGGCCAGGTCGATATGCTTCCCGGTGTATGGCGAAATGGCCTGCACCGGCAGCCGGATATCCTGCATGCCAGTCTGCATGTCGCAGAGCACGTAGCGCATGGCATCAGCGCCGTACTGCTCGATGATGTCCACCGGGTCGATGCCGTTGCCCTTGGATTTGCTCATGCGCTCGCCCTTGCCATCGAGAATATTGGCATGCACGAAGACATCGGTGAACGGCACCTCTCCGAGGTTGTACAGTCCCATCAGCACCATGCGGGCGACCCACAGCGTGATAATGTCGCGCCCGGTGACCAGGCAGGAACCGGGATAATAATAGGTGAGACAGTCCGCGTGGCCGTTTTGGCTGCCCAGGGTGTGCTGTCCGGGATCGACCTCGGCGCTGGCCGCCTCGGGCCAGCCGAGCGTGCTGTGCGGCCACAGGCCGCTGGAGAACCAGGTGTCGAGGACATCCGGGTCGTGCGCCAGCCCCAGGTCCTCGAAGATGGATGCCAGCTCGACATCCGTGTCGATGTGGCGCAGACAGGCGAGTATTTCAATGTCGTCGTCGCCCTCCGGGAGGGGTGTGTCAGGCAGGAGGCGCTGACTCGTGCCGTCCGGCAGAGTCAGCCGCACGCAGACATCGTCACGGCCGAGATAGGGCAGCAGAGACGCCGTGATATGCTGTAGAGCAGCGCCGTTAAACGTACCGGCCCAGATGGGAATCCGATGGCCCCACCACAGTTGCCGGCTGATACACCAATCGCGCTTTTCCGCTAGCCAGTGCAAATAGGTGTTGCCGTAGCGCACCGGGTCGGGATGAAACGCCACCTGCCGCCCGCTTGGCGAGCGCCACTCGCCCTGCGCCGCATCGATCGCGGCCTGCGCCAGTCCCGGCGCGATAAATTCGTTCGGCGTGCCACGGCCGCACACGATACCGCCCTCGGCATCGCCCATGCGCACGAACCATTGCTTGGAGAGATACGGCTCGATCGGCGTTTTCGAGCGGTCGGAGTGGCCGATTTCCACCTCGCGCGCTTCCATCGATTCGAGCAAATCCTGCGCCTGCAGATCCTCGACGACTTTCTGTCGCGCCTCAAAACGGTCGAGCCCGGCGTAGGGCCCGGCATTGGCGTTCAGGGAGCCGTCTTCGTTGAGGATGTTGATGCGATCGATCTCGTCCTGATGCCGCGTCCACACGTCGTCGTCGTTGGGATCGTGCGCCGGGGTGATTTTCACGCAACCGCTGCCGAGTTCCGGTTTGGCCCAGTCGTCGAGGATCAGGGGCATGGGACGATTGAGCAGCGGCAGCATGACCTGACGGCCATGGCGCGCCATCTCGGCAAATTTGAGCAGAGTCGGCAGATGCGTGTCGCGGCGGCTTTCCAGCCGCTCCACTTCTTGCGTCAGCGCCTCGCGGTCGCGGCTCGGGGCGTGCGCCAAGCGACGCCGGGTCTCCGCCAGGCTCGCGTCCAGCGCCCCTGCCGGATCGGGGTGACAGGCCACCGCCGTATCCCCGAGCATCGTCTCCGGGCGGGTGGTGGCCACCACGACCGATGTCGGCTCTCCCGGCTGCGGATCGATCACCGGATAGCGCAGGTAGTAAAAATGCCCCTGCACGGTTTCGTAGACGATTTCGTCATCGGCCACCGCGGTTTGCAACTGGCAATCCCAGTTGACCAGCCGATTGCCCCGGAAGATCAACCCATCGCGGAACATGTTGAAAAACGTCCAGCGCACGGCTCGGGCGCAGACCATGTCCATGGTAAAGCGCTGCCGGTCCCAGTCGCACGAGCAGCCCATGCTCTGCTGCTGCTGCACGATGCGTTTTTGGTATTGCTCTTTCCAGTCCCAGATGCGCTGCACCAGTCCGTCACGCCCCACGTCATGGCGGGTTTGGCCCTCGAGCTCCAGCAACCGTTTCTCGACCACCGCCTGTGTGGCGATGCCGGCATGATCGGTCCCGGCCATCCACAGCGCGTTATCTCCCTGCATGTGATGCCAGCGGGTGAGCAAGTCCTGCATGACGTTGTCCATGGCATGCCCCATGTGCAGCGCCCCGGTGACGTTGGGTAGCGGCATCATGATGACGTAGGGCCGCGGATTGGCGTCCGGAAACGCGGCAAAGGCTTTGGCGTTGAGCCAGCGGGCATAGACCTGCGGCTCGATGGTTGAGGGATCGTATTGCTTGGGCAACTCGCTGGGCATGGTATTTAAACCTTCTCTGGTTTTTAACTGTCAGCTCTCAAGCGTCCTTTCAGGGACCACCCTTGACCGTCCTTGCAGGGAAGCAAGGGCGGTTACTGCAAGGACGGTCAAGGGCGCTGTCAGATCTCAGCAAAATGTCGGGTGCACTCTGTGCACCAGGTAAACGGATGGTGTTTCTCCAACACGGATAAGAATCTGGCTGTATAGGTTGAGATCACTCCGCCTGTACACAGCAACATATTGTACACGAAAATATCCCGCATTCGATCCGCACTGACCCCATTGGCGCCCTAGACGCCACATGGCACGAGCAACCCGCCGCCATCGGCTCGGTTCTTGTGGTAGCTGCAGATTTTCTAAGGTGTGCTCGAATGTGTCAATCACCCCTCTTGAGCTGCGGTTAGGCGCGACTCGCTTTGCAGACGGCGGAGACTCGCTAATCCGAGGAATGATCTCAACTCGATCCAAATCCTCTTCCATCCTCTAAATTCGCTTTGCTGAGCAAGACGATTTTCTAAGTTATTCATTAATACTCCTGAGTCATAAGTTCTGACATCTGATCGGGGACGTCGAGGCATGATTCGAGCACATCGAAGTGATGAGCAAA
>CBCXVS010000070.1:0-27508 GCA_965178525.1 uncultured bacterium
AATGGACTTTTGAATTGGGCCAACCTGTTGATCTACTTAACCCTCCGCCTATTCTGCCAGGGGAACTTCGGGCTAGACTTCTTCCGCAGTAACAGCACGAGGAAGGAGAAGTAAGATGGCGATCGCCTATCTCCCCAGCGATCCTGTCGCCGGTAAACCTGAGCCATGTGTGGTCAATCCCTTGCCAAATCGTCCGTCGAACCGTGCAGGCTATACCTTATTCGGTATTCCTGAAGAAGAGATCTATGCCCCCGGCACACGCGCCTTTATGTTTTGGCAATGTCGGGAAGCGGCTCTCAGGGCCATTCAAACCTGGGAAGAATTGCACGGCACATTCCGGCGTTGGCAGGGCAATCGCCGCACGTTGCGTTTGCTCCCCGATACCGGCCAGCAACTGACTGCCTTTTATAATCGGAGCAGTTTGTCCTTTTTTCACTTTGCGCATACGAATGGTATGACAACCTACTCTGGCGCCAGCACCGACGCCGTTGTGCACGAGGTGGGACATGCCTGTTTAGACGCGATTCGGCCGGACCTCTGGCACAGCATGTTTTTCGAAGTCAATGCCTTCCACGAAGCTTTTGGGGATTGTCTGGCTATCTTGCACGCGCTGCGTGACCGAGAGATCGCGACGCGCTTGCTCCATGAAGATGCCAACCTGCAGCGGACGAACTTTGTCGAAGCCACGCTCGAAGGGCTTGCCGAGGGCGTGCGGACGGCCCTCGGGAGCGAGCATCCGGCGTCGCAGCCTCGGCACTGTTTTAATATCTTTCGTTGGGCGCCGCCGTTTTCCCTGCCCGTGCATGGCGGACCGGCAGACCTGATGCGTGAGGTGCATAGTTTTGGCCGCGTCTTCACCGGGTGTTTCTATGATACGCTGGTGCATGTCTTTGAGCTGCAACCGCAGCAAAATGTGGACGGGTTACAAGAAGCCGCACGTTTGACTGGCCGTGTGCTGCTCGACGGTGCTGAAAACGCTCCCGAAGGCCACCACTTCTTCCAGGCGGTGGGTCTTGGCATGGCGACAGCGGCGGCAGAGGCCCTGGGGCAGGATGGCGCCCAAGCCGTGAGGTCAGCCTTCCGCGCCCACGGGATCGAGATCGGCCAAAGCGGCCAAGTCGTCCATGCCTTGCATGCCACTGCACCACGGGCGACGGTCCGGGGCGTGTTGGCGAGCCATACGCGTGCCGCGTTGTTCCGGGCACTGGGAGAGCAACACGAGCCCCGCCTGCATATCGAAAACAATTCATTTTTAGGTGCGAACCGAGAGGTCTTCACGGCGGCCTATCGCCGCGACGTACCCTTGGATGCCTTAGGCCCCGGCTTTGAGGGCGTCGTGGCGCCATGTGCAGTCACAACCGTGATCGCCACCGACGGGCAGACCGCGGTGGCCCTCGGCGATCTTCCGACGGTGCCCGCCATGACCGCCGAAGTGTTGGGCTATGTGCACGTGCTCCGCGATGCGGGGTGCATTCGTTTCGATGCGAACAGCCGTCACACTCCCGTTGTCGGAGAGCCGGGCTTTACCATCCCGACGCACGCTATTCGGAAGGTCGGGGCGAAGAAAGTGCTGAGAAGAATGGGCTTTGTGTAGCGGTTGGCGGGGCTAGCTCTCGAAAAGATGGGGTCAAAATATAATGCTCCGGAGCCGCTATGCAGCAGGCGCTTGCTCATTTATAATACACCTCCATTGGTTCTATGAAACGGCTAGAAACAATCAGCCGAAACCCTGCAGAAGGAGGACATCTGATGGCAGCATTGACACTGGCAGAGGCGGAACAAATCCTGGCGGCTGCAAAGGCCAAAGTGCTCGACATGGGCGCGAAGATGAGCGTTTCGGTAGTGGACCCCCGAGGCGATCTCATTACCATGTGCCGCACGGATGGCGCATCCTGGCGCACACCGCCCATATCCCGGGCCAAGGCTGTGGCCTCGGCCTGCTTCGGCCGTGCCAGTGGCGAACTGACGGACAACGCCCAAGCCCCCGTCTTTCGCGGCCTCATGGCGATGGAAGGCGGCCACATGATTCCCGGCCAAGGGGCGCTGCCGGTCTACCGGAACGGCGAACTCGTTGGCGCTGTGGGGGGCAGCGGTGGCACCGCCCAACAGGATGAGGATGCGGCGAGGGCAGGGGTCGAAGCCGCGGGTCTCTCTGCCACGCCCTAAGCACGCGCCACGTCAAAAGGGGGACAATACAGTTCTTAGCTATCAGCTAAAACGCTCGAAGAAAAAATCTGGTATCTTCTTTTCTCGCTAACAGCTAACAGCTGATAGCTAACAGCTTTTCACCCCGTGCCCCTACCGCGGCACGGGGCGCTGGTGGACAGGATCGTCCTACTCGCCATGGCTGCTCGTCACCCACTGCCCATAGATCGGATACTGGCTGCAGACGATCTCGAGGTACGCCGGCTGATGGTTGTCGTTCGCGGCCAGCGCACGTTTAAGGGCGCCCGCAATGTCGTCCGGCTCGGTCACGCGCTCCGTGTACAGACCGAATTCCCGGATTGCTTTCGCCATGTCGATTTGGTCGGAGCCGAGTACGGCGTGCGTATACGGGTCGTGACCCGCCCCCCAGAAGCCCGGACCGTATCCGGAAAACCCGCCGTTGCTGACGTGCACCACCGTCACGCCCAGCTTCTCCCGCACCGGCACCTCGAGGTTGCCCATCATGTACCCGAGCCCCGCCTCGCCTGTCACCCCGACGGCGTGTCGGTCCGGGTAGGCCTTCTTCGCGGCCACGAGGGCGGCCAGGCTGTAACCCAGCGATGACACGTTGCCCCAGCCCAGAAATCCCCTCGGAATGAGGGTGTCGTAGACAGTGGTCAACTGGTCACGGGTGTTGCCGGACTCGTGCGTTACGAACGACTTGTGGGGGTCCAGAACGTTCATGAGTTCGCAGTACACGCGATACGGGTTGATTGGGGTTTCGCTCGAAGCCATGGCCTCTCGGTATTGTGCCAGGGCCGTATCGCGGGAGGCTTTGATCTCGGCGACGATACTGCCGGCGTCACGGCCCTGGCCGCTCGACTGCGACGACAGTTCGCCGGCAAGCGCTTGCAGGGAGAAGCGGGCGTCGCCGATCAAGGCGTGAGCCGTTGGGAATACCTTGTTGACGTCTAGTTCGGTCACGCTGCAATTGATGATCGTCTTGCGCGCCGCGCCGGGAATGGCATGGCTGAAACGGCCCGGCGACAAACTGGACCCGATGGCCAGAATCAAATCGCTTTTCTGCAGGTATTCGGTGACTTGGTCGCCACGAACGCCGACAAACAACGGATGGTCTTCCGGGAATGCGCCCTTCGCCTTGAGCGTCAAGATAACTGGCGTGTTCGCCAGCTCTACAAACGTTTTGAGCTCTGCGACGGCGTCGGCATAGATGACGCCCTCGCCCGCGTAGACGAGCGGGTGGTTCGCTTTCAGCAGCATATCGATGGCGAGGGTCACGTCAGCCGGGTCGGGTGCGGATTTCCACCCCTTCACCGGGACATAAGGATCTGCCGTTTCGTCGTACTGTCCCGCGGCATCCGGCACGGCTAGGATGACTGGGCCGGGGCGGCCGGTGCGCAGCATGGTGAAGGCGCGGCGCATGAACTCCGGCACGCGTTCGGGCTTGTCGATGTAGCCATACCACTTGGATACCGACTTGAGGCTGGAGGTCACATCGAAATGGGAGTTTTCAGTGTTGCCGATCGGGACCCCATCGGTGATACACAGCATGGGTGAGTTGTCTTCGTAAGCCTGGGCAAGCCCGGCATAGGCCACCTGCAGGCCGGCGGCGTTGACGCCGCCCTGCACCGTGGCAACGCCGATCTGTTTGCCACCTGTGACCCTGGAGAAAGCATCGGCCACGGCGATCGCGTAGCGGTCATCTCGCATCATGAGCATCGGGATGTGTTCGCGGCCGAGGGCGTTATTGACCCGGCAAACTGGGAACGTGGAGACCCACTCCACGCCTTCTTGTTTGAGAATCCGCGCGATTCCGGTTGCAGCATCGATAGTCAAGGTATGCTCCTTCTTACATGGGCTTGATCCCATGACCGACGCCAGAGGAGCTAACCGGCTCGGTCCGTAGACCGAGCCGGTGTCATCTTAATCCGCTACCTGCGGGGTTCTGAAACCCAAGATCTCATCGTATTCCTGCTGCTTATGGGCGATGCGCGCACTGCTGGTGGCCAGACTCACCACCACAAAGACCACGATTGCCGCAATCAAGGACCAGGTAATGGGCCCTAAGGTTTGGACAAATTCCCAATTACCTATACCGAAAAGCTTAAACTGCCTGATCAAAAACACGACTAGGCCAACACCCAGCGACCAAGACGCCCCGGCCGACGTGGCCTGCTTCCAGTAGAACATGCCAAAGACGCATGGGAGAAAAACCACCGTCAGGCTGACGCCGAGAATGATCAGAAACACGATCCCCGCCTTTTGCAGGAACAGACTTATGACATAGAGCGCAATGAGCAGAAACAGCGCCGACCAGCGGCCAAACAGGTAGACGTCAGCGTCCGCCTGCGTCTCTCTCCCGCCCACGAGTGGCTTGATGTCGTGAGTGACCAACGACCCCGCGCCGAGCACTTGGCTATCCACCGTGGACATGCCTGCCGCAAAGGCCGCGACTAACACCAAGGCCCCAAAGAAGGGCGCTTTCACCGCAAACATCGCCCCGAACACACTGTCGGGATCTTCTAAGCCGTCTGGAAAGACGGACACCGCCGAGGTCCCCAGCACCCAGCAGACGAAAAACAGCACCACAAAGATAATGGGGACCGACATGAGATTCTTGGCCACCATCGCTGAGGATCGCGCCATGTACATGCGCTGCCAGATATAGGGCAAAAATGGGAACGAGATCGTGGTGATCGCCACCTCGTAGTAGCCCGTCCAGGACACCTTCCCCGCAAATGTCGCATTCTGGGGTAAGTTCTTCATCAAGTTATCAACCATCACCGTCCACCCGCCGGCCCACTGCACCGCCAAAATACCGGAGATAATGAGCAGCGCCGCAAAAATGAAGCCCTGCGCCATATCCGTCCATACCACCGCTCGAGCCCCACCAAAGTACAGGTAGATGGCAATCGACGCCGCCACGATCGCACCCCCCAGGCATAGGGGATGACGCCATCCGTGAGGGCCTCGAAGGTCTTGCCAACGGCCACGAGCTGGGCGATCGCATACGGACACAACGACAGGATCCCAATCACCCCGGCCCAGAGCTTGACCGCTTTGCTTTGATAAAAATCGCCGAGCATATCCCCAGGGGTGATGTAGCCCTTCACCCGCCCCAGCGCACACAGCTTGGTGGCGAAAAAGAAATACATTACCGGCATGAGGGCAAAGAAGAAGACCCAGAAAAACCCCGTCCCATTTTTGAAAAAATTGGCGGGCGACGCGACCACGGTGTCCGTGGAAAAGATACTGGCCATGGTCGTCCCGATCAGCGCCAGCAGCCCAATATTGCGGCTCACCAAAAAGTAGTCTTCGCTACTGCCTGTGGAGACCCGATGGGCAAAATACGAGATGACCTTAATGCCTACCAGGTACGCAATCAACACAATAATGGTGAATGTCGTAACGCTCATGTTCGCCTCTCCTTATAGGCCGCCCCTATGGGACATGTTCCACCACAGAATCCGTCGGTGGCTGCTATCGTTGTTCCTGGACGCTCCGGTCGAGTCTTTCCGCGTACGGCCTGAGCCACGTGAAATACACGATAATCAGCCCAAGGACCAGCACCCATGTCGCGATAAACAAGGCGGCCATTTCAGCCGGTATGCCCAAAAACCGCCCTGTAGGCCGCCCGATCGGCCAGCCAAGTGGAATCAGGACCTGAAACAGAAATCCAAGCGCTAGGATGGCCCAACCCAACTTCGCCATGACATTTCCCCCTGATCAATAGTAGTCGTCCCAGCCACACCGAGCGCATCCTTCAGCTCCGAGCCGGGGTGGCATTACACATAAGCGGAGTAGGCAAACGTCAGCCATATACAGTGGTGAGAGCAGTTTCAGGTGTAGCTTGCTCTGCAGGTTGCGCGGGCAGCGTCGGTCAGGATGCAGCGTGTTGGTATCAGCAGTACGAGTCAGCTGGTCGTTGGTATATGGCCAATCGCCATGTACCCTACACCAATGTCAATCTGAAAGCAAATGAATTAATTATGAAGGTTCTGACCGCCGACCTACGATTCTTCATGCATACCCGGCGGACAGAAGGGAGGGGGTTTTGTTCGAGTCGATAGCGTATGGGAGACGTTACCCCGTGGGTAGGCTTTTATCCGTCACGGCGTGACGCCGTCAGTGGTGTTCCATCCCAGCGTTCGAGCACGGCGAATTCCGGAACGGCGGCGCGTCGAAGCCGGGTCAGCGGTGTGGCCGGCTTCCCGAGGGGGATGACGGCCGCGACGGCCACGTGCGACGGAATGCCTAGGAGTTCTTGCAACTTCGGTTCTTGCGCCACCGCCAACGTCGTAATGGTCCCGCCGAATCCTTCGTGCCGAGCCGCCAGCAAGATATTCCAGACCATGGGATAGACCGATGCGCCGCTAATGACGCCGACCCGTTCCAGGTACTGGTCCATAGAGGCGACGACTTTGAGATCCACGCAGACGACGAGCACGACCGGCGCCCGTAAAAAGGGCGCCGTTAATCGTGCCGGCGCTGGCGTCCGCTCGATCGCCGCGGCGTCCACCGAGGTGGGGTCGATGGTATTCCAGGGACTTTCTCCCGCCTGTACCTGGGCCACATAGCGCTTGGCAGCGGGTTCGGTTAAGGCGACGAGGGCTTCCCGTGTGGCACGGTCGCGGATGATGAGCACGCGCCAGCCCTGGCGATTACCACCACTCGGGGCAAAGCGCGCGTTCTCCAAGATCGTAAAAAGCGTATCATCCGGTACAGGGTCATCCGTGAAGTCTCGCGCCGCGAAAGTCGTCCGCATGACCTCGTAGAGTTCCATATGTCTGTCACCTCTCCCCATGCTTCGCCTTGGCAATAGCAACGAGGATCATATCTCCTATCCGGTCTTGCAGCCAACGGGTGTTGGGCAGAATACAGCGACTTCAACGACTCATGCTACCGAGGCGTCATGGCCTGGCCGACATAGATTGTACGATATTTCCGGAAAAAAGATATATCAATACGCGTTTCAGCTATTGCAATACTTGGATATTGTATCTTTATACCTTGCTCCAGAAGTAAAGCTCTACATCTAATGCTGTCTCCGTCCTTAAAAGCGTCGCCCGCCGCGATTGTCGCGCCCGCCTCCGCCCCCGCGTTCCGCGCGGGGGCGGGCTTCGTTGACCGTCAATGTTCGTCCCTTGAGTTCCGTGCCATTCAGATTCGTAATCGCCTCCGACGCTTCCTGCGAACTGCCCATTTCCACAAACCCAAAGCCGCGCAGCCGCCCGGTCTCACGGTCGGTAATCAGATTGACGGATTCGACGGTTCCATACGTTTTAAACAGGTCGCGGAGTTCTTCGGGCGTGGTTTCGTAGGAAAGATTACCTACATAGATCGTGGTCGCCATATCCCTTCCTTTTCTTGTGCCTTATATCGTAACACAGCGTGTGCACGGTCTACCCCACATTCTTCTCACCAGGGTCAGGGGGTGCATCCACGCGATAACATGCCAACGGGCTTCCAAACGCTTAGCTTACGCTCAGGAAAGGACAGGCAAAATACCCGTGCATTTCAGGAGGGAAAGACAAGAAGCGGTCCGATGGATGACACTATACACACTATAGCTTACTCTCGCGGGAACCACTACAACAATTTCACGCCCTAGACGAAAACGGGCGCCTCGTATCTGCATAACGGACGCGATTACAGCCTTGACTTTGCAGAGGAATGCCGATACATACGTGCCTACCGATGACCCACTGGCCCCAGCAGAAGGACATGACCCATGAGATTCGGTCTGTTTTATCAGATTCAGGTGCCTAAACCGTGGCACGCAGACAGTGAGTTCAAGCGCATTCACGAGGCCTTGGAACAAATTACGTACGCGGAGGAAATGGGCTTCGACAGCGTGTGGTTCTCGGAGCACCACTTCCGGCCGGTGTGGTCCCACAATAGCGCGCCGGACCTGACGCTAGCCGCCGTCAGCCAGCGGACCTCGCGCATCCGCTTAGGCATCGGTGTCGTGCTGGCGCCGATCCACCATCCCCTGCATGTTGCGGCTCGCATGGCCACTCTTGACATTCTGAGCAATGGCCGCGTCGACGTCGGCCTGGGCCGCACGGGCTATCCGTATCAGCTCACGCCGTACGGGACGAACCTGGAAGACACGCGTGGCATGTGGAGCGAGTTCGCGGAGGTGTTGCCGCGCATCTGGACGGAGGAGGTGGTTGCGCATAACGGCGCCCATTTTCAGATCCCACCCCGGGAAGTTTTGCCAAAACCCGTGCAAAAGCCCCATCCGCCGCTCTGGTCGGCGTGTTCCAGCGACGAGACGGCTCGGCTAACCGGCAATTTGGGTTTCGGCGCGCTGTTTGGCAGTGAAGGCGGGCCGCAGAAAGTCGAGGAGCTCATGGGGCTGTACAACGAGGCGCTCGGCGCGGCCGAAGCGCGCCACACCCCGATCACCCGCCGCGCCGCGCTGATGACAGCCGGTTATTGTCATGAAGACCGCAAGGTCGTGCAGCAGCGCAGCGTCGAACTCATGGGTTGGTACATGGAGCAACAACGGGATCGGGCTCGCCTGGTGTGGCGTGATTTTGACCCGTCCACGGTGCCGCCGGATTATCAAGGCTACTACGATCGGGATCAGCGCCTCGCCAGCGGTCCCCATCGGGGCGACCCGACGCCGCAAGAGGTGTTGGAAAAAGGAACGACGTTCTGCGTTGGCACGCCGGACGCGTGTATTCGGTTTATCGAAGCCTACGAAGCGCTCGGTATTGAAGAGGTTTTTCCCCTCTGTGCCATTGGGCCGGCGGAACACGGCGAGGTGATGAACACCCTTCGCCTCTTTGGGGAGGCGGTGATTCCGCACTTCCGCAAGAAGGAAAGACAAGCGGCTTCGGCAACCGCAAGCAGCGGTGCGCACTAACAGCTGTTAGCTGTTAGCTGTTAGCTAAAAAAGAAGATAGAAGATTTTTTCTTCCAGAGTTTTAGCTGATAGCTGATAGCTAAGAACTTTATTGTGACCCGTTTTATGTGGAGCGGTACTGCGTGTAGAGGAGGGCAAGCCATGTCTACCATGAAAGCCGCCTTTTTCGACGGTGATTCGTCCATGATGCTGGCGGATCTGCAGACACCGGAGCCTGGCGCCGGCGATGTCATCATCCGCGTCCGCGCCACCGGTATTTGTGGCTCCGACCTGCTCATGAATGCCGACAAGACCGAGCCCGATGCCATTCCTTTTGGCCACGAAGTAGCGGGAGAGATCGCTGCCATCGGCGCCGGGATCGACGCGTCCTTGCTGGGACGTCGCGTGGCCATCGAGACCATCGGCCAGGGGTTGGCGTGCGCGGCCTGCTGGTATTGTCGGCAGGGACAGTTCCGGCAGTGTCTGAACAAAGTGCCGAATGAGGGAGGTGGCTTCGCCCAGTACATGAAGCGCCGCGCCATTGGTTGCTATCCGTTGCCGGATACTCTATCGTGGGAGGCGGGCGCGTTGGTCGAACCCCTCGCGGTCTCCGTCCATGGTGTACGTCGAGGACAGATGCAAGGCGGCGAGACGGTTGCCGTGCTGGGGTCTGGCAATATCGGCTTGACCGCGATCGCTGCCGCACGCGCGCTCGGAGCTGGCAAGGTCTTGGCCACGGCTCGTCACGAGCAGCAAGCGGTGATGGCAAAGCGTCTCGGCGCTGACGAAGTCCTGCCGCCGGATGGCCCGCAGTTGCAGGAAGCGCTCGAGGCCACAACCGATGGCCGCGGCGCCGATGTGACGATCGAGACGGTAGGTGGCCGCAGCGGTGCGACCCTGGAGCAGGCGATCGAGGTCACGCGTATGCAGGGCCGGATCGTTATCCTGGGCGGCTTCCGCCGGCCCATTACGACGGATTGGCTCTCGCCCTTGCTGAAGGAACAGTCTATCATTTTCTCGTCATGTTACAGCATTATGCATGGTCAACATGATTATGAGGTGGCCATTGACATGCTGGCGTCGGGCAGAGTGCCGCTAGAACAAATTGTGACGCACAAGTTCCCGCTCGAGGAGATTGCACAGGGCTTCGATACCGCATATGACAAGACCACAGGATCGATCAAGGTGCAAATTCACCAGCCCTAAGTGCTGTTGAAAAGCTATTAGCGATTAGCTGTCAGCTATTAGCTAAAGAAGAGAATGTAAGATTTCTTCTTCCAGTTTTTTAGCTAATAGCTATTAGCTAATAGCTATTAGCTTGATAAGGAGTATGTATGCGTGCGGTGGTGTTTGTCGGGGATCGGCAGTTAGCGTTGCGGGAATTTCCCGACCCGACACCGGGGCCGGGTGAGGTCATCCTGGAGATCAAAGCGTCGGGCATGTATGTTTTGTCGGTGAAGGCAATACCGTGACTCTGGACGTCAGTCAAGATATGCTTCGCAAGCAGCTCACCATGATGGCATCCTGGACGTTTAGCAGCGTCGGCCAGAGCGATTGTGCGCGTTTCATCGTCGAGCGCAATGTGGCGGTGGATCGGCTTTTCACCCATCGCTTTAGCTTGGATCAGGCAGAGGAAGCCTATCAGCTTTTTGATACGCAGACGACGGGCAAAGGGAGTTTCCCGCCTGGTGGATAGGATCGTCTATATGGCACGCGCAGCGTGTTGCGGATACTCCCATAGATACATGGCAGCGCATGCCTGGCCGACCTCGGGCATGACGCGCGGAGGATCAGGCGCATGGCTCCTCAGACCACATCGGCTCCACGATTCTTTTACGGCTGGATCATTCTAGCGGCCACCTCACTCATGACCATGGTGTCGTCCGGCACCCTGATGGCCTTTGGGGTTTTCATTAATCCAATGGCGGAAGACCTGGGGTGGTCGCACAGCATCTTGTCCTTCAGCTATGCTATCTCGTCGATTGTCAGCGGCCTGGGGCTCCTGGCGGTGGGATCGCTCATGCATACCCATAGCATACGCTCGCTCATCTTCTGGGGCTGTCTCATCCACGGTGTGGGCTTGTACCTGACCAGCACGGTCACGACGGTGGGAGCATTCTATTTTTGGTATGGGCTGGTCGCCTCGCTCGGGCGCAGTGTGTTCATCCTGGCGAGCACCACCCTGATTACGCGCTGGTTTGAAAAACGGCGAGCGACGGCTATGGGTCTCACCATGGCGGGAAGCGGTCTGGGGCCGTTTATTTTCTCGCCCGTTGTCACCTGGATCATCCTGCGCTGGGACTGGCAGACGGCCTTTGCGATTCAAAGCATTGTCATGACGGCTATCGTGCTGTTGATGTGCCTCATTCTGCGGAATTACCCAAGCGATATGGGCCTCAGGCCCTATGGCGCGGCACCAGCGGCGACGCCACCTTCGCCGACGCCAGCACCAGCGGCGCCAGCGCGCTCGGCCGATTCGGTCGGCCAGTTATGGCGTCGTGTCTTGAGCATGCAGGGGTTCTGGACGATGGCGTTCATCAACTTTTTTTGCTGCGTATGCCACTCTGTGCCGCTCGTCCACGTCGTCGGGTTCGCGCAAAATGCGGGTCTTTCCGCGTTTGCGGCGGCCTGGGTCTTGTCTATCATGTCGCTGTCCTCGATTGTGGGGCGTGTCGCCTGGGGCGTCTTTGCCGACCGTCACGGCGCCCGCCTGACTATGATTGTGACGCTCTTTCTTCAGGGCAGCTTGATTCTCTGGCTGGTCAACGCCCAGGATCCGGTGATTTTCTTCCTCTATGCCGTCGTCTGGGGCTTTGGCTTCGGCGGCGTCAACACACAGTACGGCGTGGTGGCGCGTGAGATGTACGGGCAACGCTACTTCGGCCCCGGGTTTTCAGGCCAGATGTGCTTCTCCATGATCGGCATGGCGGTCGGCGGCTTTCTTGGCGGCTATCTCTTCGATATATCGCACAGCTACGTCACCTCATGGCTCATCAGTTTTCTCGCTGGGCTCATTTCGTCGCTATTGGCGATGGATCTATTGCTGCAAGGCGAACAGGTTCGCGCCGCACAGACGGTGAGCAGCACGGAGACGGTGAGCCCTGCCCGCACCACCGGATAGCAGCTCCATACGCCATGGGAGAATCTGCGGACGGCTTTGCCTTGACGCCCTGCCCCACCCCAGAAAAAATAGAAACGTCTGCCGGAATAATCCAAACCGGCCGACGTTCCCATAGTTGTGTGCCGTGTATCTTCCCTTCGCGGCACACAACTCTCTGGCACGACCTGTTCCCAGGGTGTACAATATCCTGCTTCGCCCTGGGAACAGGGTTCCGTATCTTTGCTCTACATACGGCGTAAGCGCCGCATCTGCCCCATCCAGCGGACATAATGGCGGAACGCGCGGCGCTGCGCCCGCTGCCGGAAAAAGGCCACAACGGTACGCCACGTCACCTCATGCATCGGAATGCCAGCGTAGGTCTCCAGACGCCAGGCATAATAGCGCCAGGGCCAATGCCATGGCTTCCAGAACGGACGCGGGCGAAATCGCCACAAATGCCACATGACAAACTCCTCATGGGATCTTTTCTCTTTTCCTGGCTCGCCACAAGACATCCCACAAAATTCCGCTATAATATACCGGTATGTGAGACATATTATTCATTCCGCATTCCGCATTCCGCATTCGATAGGTTGCTCATGCGCACCACCTGGACGCGTTGCATTCCCTGGGTCATCACCGCTGCCATCTTTGCCATCATTTTCTGGCGCATTCCCCTCGCCGAGGTCTTCGAGGCCCTACAACAGGTACGCCCCCTGCCCTATCTCGCACTCATGGCGCCATACAGCCTATTCTACTGCCTGGTCGACACGTTCGTGTTGTCACGGGCCCTGCAGTGGTTTCACCGGCCTGTGGCTTACGGACGGCTTTTGCCGATACGCGCCTCCTCCTACATTTTATCCTTACTCAACCCAGGCCTTGGGCAGGGCGGCCTCGCATTTTATGTGCATCGGCGGGAAGCACTGCCGTTTTTAGCTCTAGCCGGAACGTTGCTCTTTCTGGCCGTCATGGAATTTTGCCAACTTGCCCTCTATGCCTCCCTGGGTATCGTCGTATTTTATTCCCATCTCTTTGGGGACTTTGCGCCACTCTACATCGGATTGGCAGCTGTTGTGGGGTTTGGCCTGTTGCTGCTTCACAAAGGTATTGATCCGTTGGACAAGCTATTGGCGCGGTTTGGAAAACGCCGGCAGTGGCGCCCTACGGAGCTGCTGGATACGCTCCGGCAGGCGCGGTTTCGTCACGTGGCCCAGATCCTTTTGTACAAGGCGCCCAACTTTTTGCTCGCCGTTGTCGTGCATTATTTTGCCTTGCAACTCTTTGGCGTCCATGTCCCTTTCACGCGCCTTTTCGCCCAGCTGCCCATCGTCTTTCTCGTCGCCTCCTTACCCATTACCGTGGCCCATTTGGGCACATCGCAGGCAGCCTGGCTCTATTTTTTCGCCGACTATGGCGACGCCTCCCAGATTCTGGCCTACAGTCTGGTGGCCCACGTCACCTTCATGGTGCTAAATAGTCTGATCGGTTTGGCCTTTTTGCCTTTGGCGCTCCGCGGCTTACACGGCGCGACCGCAGGAGCAGATGATAAAGACGTTCTGCGCCCGACACCCATGCCAGAAGCGCCAAAGCCATGAAGCAGCCTTGCAGGAGAGGCGCTGGAATAACGGCTTGGCCAAGGCACAGTTGGGCCGTCACCAGCCCGACGGCGCCATAGTTGAGCACACCGCCCAGATGGCCCAGACGGCTGCCAACCAATGTCGGTTGGGACTGGCTGGCGGTGAGCCACCAGGAGTGCAGCATATAGAGCCCAAAGGCCCAGGTGATCGCGGCCGGTAGCCACCAGGGGACTAGGCGGAGCGTCACAAAAAATCCAAGGGCTGTGAGAATGAAGAGCACATCGCATGTATGGTCTAACACGCGTCCGAGTGGGCTCTCTTGCCGCAGGCGGCGGGCCATCCAGCCATCGAGCATATCGCTGGCGACAATGAGTCCGAAGACGAGGCATGCACCCATACGGCTCCATAGCGCTGCCGATTGATCGGCATGATCGCAGAGCCACACGAACGGTCCCGTCCAGACCGGTCGGAGGAGGGTCAGTCCGTTGGGGTAAGTCCAAAGGCGGCGGGCATGGGCACACGTTTCCATAACGCAACCCTCTGTATGTGACCGAGCATTTTTATTGACAGATTCTATACCAATAGAGTACAAACATGGTTGGCAAGCACTTTACAGCAACACATATCCATCTGCACGTGTCTCCGTCCTCCACAGGCGGAGGGCAACGCGAACGCACATGATTTTATAACTGAAAGAGATTCCCAATGGGTAGAGGCGACAATTTCATCCTAGCCTTGCTGAATTTTATTATCAACTTCTATATTTTTCTTTACTTTGTGAGGATATTTATCACCGAACGTGAGCGCTATGATGACTTGCTCGGCATGGTATGCCGGGCCACGGATCCGGTGCTCAGATTTCTGGGGTCATCGTTTCGCGTGGGCAACGTGAATTTGGCGCCGCTGTTGGTGATATTCGTCCTCTTGATTCTCAAGGGCTTGCTTAGGGTTGAGGACAGCATTCTGGACGCCGTGAAAAGCTTTGTGAACTTTTTATTTCAAGCGTATGTCTTGATCCTGATTATCATCATGGGGTACCGGGAATATTACGTCAATCCGATCACCAGTTTCGGTCAGCGTCTGGTGAATCCGATTCGCGCCGTTGCCGCAAACTTCTCACGCAATCTTATGACGGTTAATATCAGCTCGATCGTGATCTTGGTGCTCCTGCACACCTGTGTGGTGTTCATCCTGAACGGTATGATCGGCACGCCGTCGGCGAATGCGTTCCAACACGCCTTCATCGGTCCGCTCAAGGATCCAGGCAGCCTGCGCTTGATCGTGGGTCTCGCGACCTTCTATGTCTATGCCATTATCGTCAATGCCGTCGTTTCCTGGGGTAGTCCCGATCCGCTCAATCCCCTCGTGCAACTGCTGCGGTTTCTGACCGCGCCGCTGGTCGACCCATTCCGGCGTTTTATCCCACCGCTGGGTGGCATGTTGGATATTTCTCCCATTTTTGCGATCTTCCTCCTGATGTTTGTGGTGCAGCCCATTGGACACAAACTCTTAGATGTCTTTGGGCCATGACGGCATCGCCAGTCATGCAGAATCCGGGAGCATACCCTGAGAAGGAAATGCCATGGCAGGATTAGTAGAGCGTCCAACGCCGCGATTCGACTGGTTTATCCCTATCGATGGAGACGGCGCCCACATTGGCACCTTACAGGCCGAGCGACCGCCCACGTTTGACAATCTGAAGCAAATCGTTTTGGCGGCCGAACAGCGCGGCTTCTACTCGTTGCTGATTCCAACGCGTTTCGCCAACGGACTCTTTGACGAAACCGCGCCGCTGGCTGAAACCTGGACCATGGTGACGGCGTTAGCCGCCGTCACCTCTCGGATACGCTTTCTCATCGCCATCCGCCCGGGATTCATCTCGCCGGGATTGTTTGCCAAGATGGCCGCCACGTTGAGTGAACTGAGTGGCGGCCGCATCGATCTCAACGTGGTGCCGGGGGGCATTCAAGGGGACTTTGAGCGCTTTGGGGAAATGAGCGATCACGATACGCGCTACGAGCGGGCCGAGGAGTTTATTGCGGCGTTACGCACGGTCTGGGCGACGCCCCAGCCGGTGGTCTATGAGGGCCGCTTCATCCATTTCAATGGCGCCATCTGCTCGCCCGGTCCCGTGGGTGCAGGACTCCAGTTCTACCTGGGCGGCGCCTCGCCTGCCGCGCTGGAGCTCGCCGGACGGCAATCCGACGTCTATCTAGGGTGGATCCAACCCCGCGGCGACGTCGCCGCGCATCTGGACAGGGCGCGTCTCGCATTCGCCAAAGCGGAACGGCCGGCCGGCTTCGGTCTGCGTTCGCACCTTATTGTGCGTGACACCGAAGCGGCGGCCTGGACGGCGGCAGATGACCTCCTCTCGCAGGCGGATGAACAGGTCAAAGCCCAGCGTCGTGCGATCTTTGCCGGGACGCCGATGGTGGGACAGCAAGCCCAGGCGCAGGTCGTCGAGCAGCACCGCCTGGACCGGCATCTGTGGAACGGTATTTCAACGGTGCGGGTCAACTGTGGCTCCGCCCTGGTGGGCACACCGGAGCAAATCGCGCAGGAACTCCTGGGCTACTGGCGTCTCGGAATTGATGAGTTCATTCTCTCCGGCTATCCTCACCTGGAGGAATGTCACCGCACCGCAGACACGCTCATCCCGCTCACGCAGGAGCTGATCGAGCGTGAGCGGTAAGTACCGAAACCACCTGACAGGTCTAGTTTTCCAAAGCTTTACAGGGCTGTAAAACACTCCGTCCGCACAATATCCTCAAACGTTTCCCGGCGGGACATCAGATACGGGATACCATCTTCCACCCAAACCTGGGGAGCACGGCCCAGAGAATCGTAGTTGGAGCTCATGGTCACGCCATAGGCGCCCGCATCATGAATCAGCAGCAAATCCCCACACTGCACCAATGGGAGGGAACGCGGTTGCAACAGCTCATCGCCGTCACGCGTGAAGACATCCCCCGACTCGCAAATCGGGCCGGCGACGACGACGGATTCGAGAGGCGCCGTGGGCGCAGCCTGCCAGACGCTGAGGCGATGGAACGAGCCGTACATCGCTGGCCGCACCAGGTCGTTAAAGCCCGCATCCACCAAGACGAACGTCTGCCCCGGGCCTTTTGCATTGGTGGCCGTGCGTTTGACGTCGGTGATGCGGGAGACGATACAGGCTGACGGCGCCACGAGATAACGGCCGGGTTCGATCTCGACACGGATGGGGCGGCCCGACAAACGGCTGAAGCGTGCATGAGCTTCCTGCAGGATCTCGCCAAAGGATCGGAGGTCGACTTCGGGCGCATCGGCCTGATACGTATGCGGAATACCACCCCCTAGATTGACCGCCTGCAGGTGTGGATAGGCGTCCACATGCCCGGCAAAAAAATCAACGAGTCGTTGCATGTTGGCATAAAATTCATCGACCGTCGGTCCGGAGCCCACATGGGCATGGAGGAGGATGGTCGGCATCTCCTGACGCTCGGCCTCTTGGGCCACGGCGAAGGCGTCGTCGTACCAGATGCCATGCTTTGAACTCGGCCCGCCTGTGTCACAACTTTACACATGTCCATGTCCAAAGCCAGGATTGAGGCGCAACGCAATGGGGCCACGATAACCGGCAGTGGCGAGTTGCCGCACCATGCCTGGCGACCCAATGTTGGGCAACACGCCATGATCGCATACCACATCTAACGCGCGGTCCCGGAAGACGTCAGTGGTCAGTAACACGTGGGGAGGCGAGGCGCCCAGATCATAGCCGGCGGCCTGGGCACGCAGGACTTCATTACCAGAGACGGCATCGATCCAGATGTGCTGATCCCGCATACGTTCGAGAACATGCCGGGCCGAACAGGCTTTCATCGCGTAACGCGCTTGTAACCCTGGCGCCGACGTGAGCTCTATGATCTGGTCAATCCGCGTTTGCAACATCTGGGCATCATAGAGATAAAACGGGGTGCCGACGCGCTCGGCAATCCCGTGCAGATCCAGTCCCTGGAAAGCAGGCGTGTCCATGACTCGTCTCCTCTCGCCGCGTGCTCACGAGGCGTCAATATGGTACAACGTAGGTTGTGCAGTCGACGGAAAGCTCTATCGTACCGCACAAACCGGATTTGAGGCAAAGGGGCACGGTGGATACAATGTCGCCTAGGGTTTCGGTACGGCCGAGACCGATTGTCATATAGGGTGAGTGGAGTGTAGGACTTATGGCAGAGAAGCAAGCAAGTCCAAAACATATCGTTTTGACCTCACATCCGGGCACATTTGGGGCGCAACCGCGGCCCATTGTCTGGGGACACGGTGACCCGCTGCAGCGGGGTCCGATCATCGCCACGCTAACGAATGTGAGCCAACGCAACGCCATCGGGACACACGCGGGCTCTTATGCCGTCTATCGCGCCCTCGCCGTCGCCAAAGGCGCCCTGGAATCAGACCATCGCCCGGATTTTACCCACACGGCTCCGGCCGAGTCACTCGGCCCATACGCCGCGTGGGCCGAGCCGGACGCCATCGTCTCACTCGATCCCTTCGGCGCTGTGGCCTGCCAGATCTTTGCCGAGTTGTTACACCAGGGATACGACATCCGCCCGACCATTGCCGTGACCAAAGCCCGTATCCAAATGCCGGAGCTACTGGATGCGGTGACGCACAAACGGCTGCATATCGATGGCACGATTTTGCATCCCGGCCATGAGGTCAGCGTCACCAAGGCGGCGATCGATCCGGTCTGGTACCTGCCGGGGATTGCCCGGCGCTTCGGCATTGATGACGCCACCCTACGGCGTACGTTGTTCGAACAGACTGGCGGCATGTTCCCCGAGTTAGTCACCCGGCCGGATTTGGACGTTTTCCTCCCACCGATTGGCGGCCTGACGGTCTACCTCATCGGCCCGGTAGCCGCCATGACGGCGGCGGACAAGCCGCTGGCGGTGCGGGTACATGACGAGTGTAACGGCTCGGATGTATTCGGCTCGGATATCTGCACCTGCCGGCCCTATCTCGTGCACGGCCTGGAAGAATGCATCCGCACGGCACAGGAAGGCGGCGCGGGAGTCATCGTCTACTGCCGCAAAGAAGGCCGCGCCTTGGGCGAGGTGACCAAATTTCTCGTCTACAATGCGCGCAAACGACAACCCGGTGGCGATCGTGCTGAGGCCTATTTTGCGCGCACCGAATGCGTCGCCGGCGTGCAAGACGTACGGTTCCAGGAACTCATGCCCGACGTCCTGCATTGGCTGGGCATCCGCAAAATCGATCGCTTCGTGTCGATGAGCGACATGAAGCACGAGGCGGTCTGCAAGTCCGGCATCGAGATCGTCGAGCGCGTCGCTCTCCCCGATGACCGCATTCCTGCCGATGCCCAGGTGGAGATGCTGGCCAAAAAAGCCGCGGGCTACTATGCGGAAGGCCCTATCCCTGATACGGTAGAACTGTCCCAAGCGCAGGGACGCGGCCTCGAAGCGTGAATGCAGTCGGGTGGCGACGAGGAACAGGAAAGGGAATTGCGATGGCTGCTGTGACCGTGATTGACCATCCTCTGGTGCAGCATAAGCTGACGTTGATGCGCCAGGCCGAGACCAGCGCCGCTGAGTTTCGGGCCTTGTTACGTGAAATCAGCATGCTCCTCGCCTATGAAGTGACGCGGGATCTGCCCCTCACCTCGGTCGCGATCAACACCCCGTTGGCCCCGATGCAAGCTCCCCAGCTGGCGGGAAAAAAAACCGTCGTGGTGTCGATCATGCGGGCCGGAGACGGGATTCTCAATGGCATGCTACAGCTGATTCCGTCGGCCCGGGTCGGCCATATCGGGTTGTATCGGGATCCGAAAACTCACATCGCAGTTGAGTATTATTTCAAAGTTCCCGAGGATATTGCCGAACGGCACGTCTTGATCGTCGATCCGATGCTGGCCACGGGCAATTCAGCCGTTGCGGCTCTCTCACGGCTCAAACCTAGTGGGGCACAGTCCTACAAATTCGTTTGTCTTCTGGCCGCGCCGGAGGGCATTCGTCATCTGCAGGAACAGCACCCCGATGTCCCGCTTTATACCGCTGCGATCGATGAATGCCTCAATGAACACGGCTATATCCTGCCCGGCTTAGGCGATGCTGGCGATCGCTTATTCGGCACAAAGTAAGACCGGCTGGATCGACGTTGCCAGCCGGTCATCAACACGGTTGACTTCACCCAGAGGGAGGCGCAGAATAACACGACGTTTCCGGCCCAGGCCCGTGGGGGAGGATGGAACAAGTCGTGAGGACCTGAAGATGAGGGATGAATTTAGCCTAGAGACCCTCGATCCGATTGCCGATGAGATCATCGCGGTTACACCCAGGACACACAGCCCATGACACGATTGATCACGTGAGTTGGCAGGTGCCGTCACGATGCCAGTGCCTTACGGTCCAATGGAGTCATATCGGTTGGACAGGAGCAACATGGTACATCCAGAGAGCAACATCCCGAAAGTGACCCCGGATTCCCTCACCTCTTATCTGGCTGAAGTGCGCCGGCGGCCGGTGCCCACGCCGGAAGAAGAGATGGAACTCGGCCACCGTGTTCAAATGGGGGACACGAAGGCTGCACAAGAACTGGTGGAACGCAACCTCCGTTTTGTCGTGCAGGTTGCCGGGAAATATCGAGGTTCCGATATACCGATGACCGACTTGATTAATGAGGGCAATCTCGGCTTGATCCATGCGGCGCGGAAGTTCGATCCCGATCGTGGCGCACGCTTTATTACGTATGCGGTCTGGTGGATCCGGCAAGCGATTACGCATGTCTTGGCTGAAGGCGGAGGCGCTGTCCGTCTCCCCATTAAACAGGCGGAGGCGTTGTCGAAGTTACGGCAAAAACTCGACGAGCTGCGGGAACAGACGAAACTCGAACCCACAACGGACGAGCTGGCTGTCGCCTTGGATATGAAGCCGGAAGATGTCGAGGATCTGCTTCGGGTCTACCGTCCGCATTTGTCACTGGATGCCCCCATCCGAGACGACACGGAAGTCACCCAATTCGACTTCCTCAAATCCAACCAACTCCCCTCCAGTGAGGAGCTCTACTTGCACGCCTCCTTGATCAGCGAAGTGCATAGTTTGCTCGAATACCTCGAGCCGCGTGAAGCGATGATTTTGCGGGCACGTTTCGGGTTTGACGACAAGCCCAAGAGCCTAGCGGCCATTGGGCGGGAACTCGGGCTGTCTCGGGAGCGCGTACGGCAGATCGAAACGCGGGTGCGCAGCAAACTCCGTGCCCTGGCTAAAGACAAGGCCCTCAGAAACTATCTGAATTAGGCGCCCATAACATGCGATTTCCAGCCCGGCAGGGTCCGGCTCCTCCTGCCTTATATCACCCCACTTTGACGCAACGCTGGCAATGCTTCCTGAGTATACCCGAGTTCTCCGCAGTACACCTGTGCATTGTGTTCGCCCAGCAACGGGGCTGGCAGACGCACACGCCAGGGTGTTTGGGAAAGATGCATGGGCAAACCGGGCAGCTGTAAGGTCCCAAGTTCCGGCTGATCCACGGCCATGAGAAAGCCGCGTTCGACGAGTTGCGGATGCGCGATTAATTCGTCCAACCGATATACCGGTGTAATCGGCAGACGGTGTTCCCGGCATTGCTGAAAAATATCGGCTCGCGTCCGCGCCATGAACCAGTGCGCCAACGGCACTTCCAACTCAGGCGGCGGATCGTTCACAATTCTGCGGCGATTGTGAAAGCGCTCGTCTCCCGCCAGATCAGGCCGGCCGATCATGTCCAAGAGCCGTTCCCACTGCGCCCATTGGGGCGCCGTCACCCACATGAAGCCATCGGCACAGCGAAAGAAGCTGGCCGGATAAATCGTGCTGGAGCCAAAACGGTGTCCGCGCATGCTGCGGGCGCCATCGAAATAATAATTGTTCAGGTACACGCCCGTTTGTAGCGTAGCCAGCACTTCCGATTCGGCAATATCAATCGCTTGGCCCTGGCCACTGCGATCTCGCACGAATAAGGCGAGCACCGTTGCGCTCGCCGCGCTCAGTCCCGCCTGATAACCCGCCTGGCTCAATGGCGGGACGAGCGGCGGGCGATCGTTTTCGCCTAAGCCCTCGCTCATACCGCTGAGGGCGCAAGAGGTAATGTCGGCTCCCTGGTAGTCACGATAAGGACCCGTCTGCCCATACGGCGTGATGGCCGTGACCACCAAGCGGGGGAAAGTCTGGCGTAGCTCGCTAGCCGTCAAGTGGTGTGACGTGAGGAGGCGCAGCATACAGTTGTGCAGCAAGACATCGGCCTGCTGGAGGAGCGCCTGCAGCAACTGACCTCCGGTCGGGGTCTGCAGATTGAGGGTAATACCGCGCTTATTGGTGTTCAGCGCTAGGAACAAGCCACTACGCTCGGCATGCGGCACATCGTCGGGAAACGGTCCATGGCGCCGTGTGCAATCCCCCCCCTCGGGCTGTTCAATCTTGATCACCTCAGCTCCAAAATCAGCTAAGAGCTTACCACAGTAGGGTACAGCAATGCCCTCGCCGAGTTCAACAACCCGCACGCCAGCCAAAATATCCCCAGCCATAATCCCCTCTTTCCGTTGCGCGGTATCCGCCATGCGCCAGGCCACATGACCTGAGACGGCCTCAGAATGTTTGAGGGGCATAATAGAGCGTGGCCGTGCGAAAGACAAGCGCGAGCGCCATGACGTAGGATACAGCAGCAAGCTGACCTGCTATGTGCCACTCGGTGCGGGTTGTGTTCTAAGGGGTACAATGTGGGTCAGAGAGATCAAGCAAGACAAGTCAGAGACCCGGGAGCAGAGCCGGAGGCCAGAAAAACTCTACTCCCGGTGGGCGGATTCCGATGGGCTATCTATTCTCAACGGGGTGACCATGCCAAGCCCTCACATCCGGGCGTCCGTGGAGGTGACGACAATCACGCCGAAGCATCTGCAAGCCAACATGATGCTCTGGCCTCAGTCAGCATGGTTCACGTTCCGGGGATGATCCTGTCCGTGTATGCTGACTCCAAAGATACCCCAGCGAGAGGCGAGTGCCTGTGAGAGCTGTCACCACGGTTGCGTAAGCCCGCTCATAATATGTGCGCAATCGTTCCCAACTCTATGCGCTAGGTATCTCAACCATGTGCCAATATGATCTGGTCCGAAACAACGCGAGCAGGAATACGCTACGTTAACACACCCGCCGCATCCAGACGGCGGATCTCCTCATCCTCCAATCCCAGCACATCGCGGAGCACGTCCGCCGTATGCTCGCCGAGCAGCGGTCCGGGGCGATCCGGATGAGTCGGGACACCGGGAGAGCGCCAGGGCGGGCCAAGGACGGTCTGCACGCCCAGATTGGGATGGTCGACTGTACCCAACACACCGCGAAGGCGCAGATGCTCCGAATCCGCGAGCATGGCACTATCCATAGTTGGGAAAGCCGCCACGCCAACCTGTTGCAGACGTGCCGTGACGTCTTCCGAGGTATGCCATTGCGTCCAGGCATTGAGCAGCTCATCTAAGACCTGTTGATGTTGACCACGGCTCGCAGCATCGATAAAACGGGGGTCAGATTGCCATTCGGGGTGCTCGGCCGCTTCACACAGCGCCTGCCACTCCTGTTCGCTGCCCACAGCGATCGTGACCCAGCAGTCGTCTCCCCGACAGCGGTAACAGCCATGCGGCGCTAGGATATCATCCTGGTTACCCTGACGCCGCGGTGACTCGCCATTGATCGCATAATGCAACAAGGAATGGCCTGTCAGACAACTGATCGCTTCACGCGCGGCAAGGTCGGTGTGCTGGCCCTGGCCACTACGCCGCTTTGCATAGAGGGCCGTCAGCACAGCAAAGCACAGCGTCATGCCCACACGCAGGTCCATGGAAATACGCATCTCCGTAGGCGGGCCGTCCGCATAGCCGGTCAGATGGCCGACGCCGCTCAGCGCATTGAAGATACCGGCATAGCCAGCGTAGGCGCTTTCCGGGCCAACACTGCCATTGGCCGACGCCGACGCCATGATCAGGCCCGGATTGATGGCCTCTAGAGTCTCATAATCCAACCCCAGGCGCCGCATGACACCAGGGCGAAAATTTTCCACCACGACATCACAAGTGTGCCACAAGGCGTTTGACCAGCGTAATCGCCTCGGGCTTCGTGAGATTCAGGCTGACGCTACGCTTATTGAGATTGAGGTCGTTAAACTCCGAGGACGCATCCAGCGGCGCGCTCTGATAAAACCCGCGCCGAGACAAATCGGGCCGTCGATGCGATTCAACCTTGAGCACCTCCGCTCCCATAAAGCCTAACAACAGTGTCGCATAAGGGCCCGCCACGGCCCAACTGAAATCCAGTACCCGTACGCCTGGCAAAAACGGTTGTGTCATCGCGTCCGTCCTTTAAGCTATCAGCTATCAGCTAAAACGCTGGGAGAAGAAATCTTGTATCTTCTTTTTTAGCTAACAGCTAACAGCTAATAGCTTTTCAAGATTTGCGGTGCGCAGCACTTAGATGATCCCGAGACGCCGTAGACGCGGCAAGTCCCTCACCGCCCACCCGAGGCGATCGCACCATATCTCCGTATTGTGCTGCCCCAGCCTCGGCGCTGGTCGCCGCAGCGCCCAAGGCGTGCGGGAGAGACGATACGGGGCTGAGGGTAGCGGCACATTTCCGAGTTCCGCATGCTCGCAGGGGACAAAAAATTCGCGTGCAGCGAATTGCGGAGAATGTACGACGTCTTCAGCTCTGGCAAAATAGCCGATAGGCGCTCCTTCGGCGGCAACGCGTTCGTATAGCGCCATCTTGGTCTGCTGCATGGCCCATTCCATCAGAATGGCGTTCAACTCCACGCCATGCTCCGTGCGCGCTTGCCGGGTGCAAAACCGAGCATCCGCGGCGAGTTCCGGCCGCTCCATGGCCCGGACCACAGCTTGCCAGTGATTGTCTTCGATCGGGCGTAAAATGACATACCCATCTTAACAGGGTAGGGCTCCCCCAAATTCATAGCCTCGCTGGCGACTCACAATACCACCGGTGGCTAAATAGTGCGCCAGCGTCGGCCGATTGATATTCACTAAGGCCTCCTGCTGGCTCACGTCAATATGCTAGCCGATACCCGAAAGCAAAGCCCCCAGCGTGGTCACAGCGGCACACAGGCCGCTATCATATTCCCCCAGCTCACCACCGGGTTGGACCGGAGAGCGGTCCGGAAACATCTGCAGACTTAAGCGGCCCGGCAAGGTATAAGCCTCGCCGCCGGCGTGCGCGGTCGTGAGTGGATATCCCTTATACGCCGCCATCGGTCCTTCTTGACCAAACCGGGTGAGAGACGTCATGACCAGAGCGGGCCGATGCTGGCATAACTGAGCATAGCTGAGGCCGCGAGCCGCGAGCCAGCCGGGTTCACGGTCTTCAATCAAGATATCGGCCTGCGTGATGAGGTTGCAAAACAGCTTCGCCCCGGTCGCGCGGTCGAGGTTGAGCGTCACTCCCAGTTTATTGGTGTTGAGATACAGAAACAGACCACTCCGCTCCGGGTGCGGCTGGTGCTGTGGGAAGGGGCCGCAATGCCGGCTGGCATCCCCCCGCAATGGCGGTTCGACTTTGATGACCTCGGCTCCCATATCCGCCAAGAGCTTGGCGGCATACGGACCGGCAATGCCTTCGGCTACTTCAACGACCTGCACCCCCGTGAGGGCCATCTCGGGGTCTACGGGCGGCTGTGGCGAGCGTGCTTGATGATGAGACATGGTGGTTTTCTCGGTTTGTGTACGAACGCGCCATCCCTAGAGGATCGTGGGATGTGTACAGACATCAGAGGTGTCATCACGATCGGGCCATCTGCAACGCAGGTGGCGCCGGAAGTCAAGCTCCGTCTAGGTAAACCCCGGTGATCAAGCTACCGAAGGCACTTCAAGTTTTGCTACTGAGGTGCCGACACAAACCGTGTTGCCTGCACGCATAGAGGCCCACAGAGCTTTGCTCCCCTACTTTCTTCAGTCACCGTGTACAGGACGTGGCTTCGATTAGTGTATGCCGCAGCCATACCAAGTCTCAGGCGTCAGTCCGAGGTATCATCATGGACGACCGTGACAAAACGCAGGAACAGCTCATCCAGGAAGTCATCGCCCTACGTCAACGGGTTATCGAGCTAGAAGAATTGGCCAGCTTCGGGCAGCATACTGAGGAAAGCTTATACCAACGGATAGCCCAGGTTGAAGTCGTACGGTCTATTAACGCGGAAATCACGCGAGAATTAGATCTGACCTCGCTTCTCGAGCTGATTGTTCGGCGTGCCGCCGAACTCGTCGGGGTGATACGGGGGGGCGTTTACCTCTGGGATTCCACAGCTCAAGAGCTCGTGCGCCGCGCGGCGTATGGGCTGGGCGACTGGAAAGGAGAAATCCGTATCCGGCTGGGGGAGGGCATCTCCGGCGTGGTTGCGCGGCGGCGGCAAGGGTTGATTGTCAATGACTACCAGCAGTGGCCCCATCCCAGCCCGATCTTTCGAGAACGGCCCGGGCTCACGGCTGCTCTGGCCGAACCCTTGCTACACCGTAACCGGCTTCTTGGCGTCATTACGCTCACGAACGATGGTACAGGACGTAGTTTCACGGAAGAAGATCGCACGCTCCTCACTGTCTTCGCGGCGCAGGCCGCGATTGCCATTCATAATGCCAGCTTGTATGAGGTGCTCGAGTCCAGGTTACACCGCCTAGAGACACTGACGCGCTTGAACCAACTCATCTCAACATCACTAGATATGGACCGCGTGCTAGAAGAAATCGCGTGCGCAGCCGCGACGCTCACAGGAGCTCCGCTCGCCTCGTTTTGGATCGTCGATCCCACAACGCACACCCTCGACCTTGCCGCCACTTCCAACCACACCCTCAATACCAACTCCCGCGTCATACACCGGCGCTTTGATCAAAGCGCTGTCGGCTGGGTCGCCACACACCAGCGCGCCTTGAATGTGCCTGACGTTTTTACAGATGCACGGATCGAGAACCACGCGTGGTTCCAAGAACACCAGTTACGGAGTTTCTTTGCCGTACCGATTTTGTTCGAGGACACCTTGCTGGCCGTGCTATCATTGATCGGTAGCCAGCCCTTCCGCTTCGTCACAGAGGATCAGCAGCTTTTTGAGAGTTTTATTGCACAGGCCGCAGTGGCCATCCGGAATGCACGAAGCTACAAGGATGCAAGACATACCCGGGATTTCCTACAATCGATCGCGGAAAACTCAGCGGATACCATCATTACGACGGATGTGCATGGCCGTATCACCTACCTCAGCCCAGCGGCCAAGGCGATGTTTGGCTATGACGCGGCAGAGAAATTGGGAACACCGATTGCCTGGTACTATCGTCATGGCCGTCAAGAAGCGCGAGCGGTGATGCGGCGCTTGCAGACGGATGGGCAGATCAGGAACTATGAAACCACGCTCCGGGCAGCAGATGGAACCTGGATTGAACTCAGCATCTCCATGTCTTTACTGCGAGACGTCAATGGATGGGTGATGGGCACCCTGGGCATCGGCAAAGATATCACGGTGCGCAAACAAGCGGAAGTAGAGTTACAGCAAGCCAAAGAATGGGCCGAAGCCGCGAACAAAGCCAAAAGCGAGTTTCTTGCTAACATGAGTCATGAAATTCGTACCCCGATGAATGGCGTTATCGGGATGACGGAACTCCTGCTCGATACCTCACTCACCTCCGAGCAACATGAATACGCTGAGACCGTGCGCGGTTCCGCGGAGTCCTTACTCGTCATCATTATTAGGGTTGTTCCCCAATAGTTAATGAGGTAGGCTATCCTCCCCCAAACGATGGAG
>CBCXVS010000071.1:0-26795 GCA_965178525.1 uncultured bacterium
AGGTCAATTCGTTTCAGGCTTTTGAGTTTTTATTTCAACAAGTTGTCGCCGAATCACGGGAGGAACTTCGGTTTAGGGCCGCCGCAACGCGTCTCCACATAAGTCTGAGGCAACATCTTCACTCATGCAAAGTAAAAACGAATCATAGGTGGAAAAGCCTTGAGGAAGACGCCAAACGCGAAAACATCAAAGAATCTCGACGAAATCCCCACACAATCCTTATGTTTCTCACATGCAGGCATGATAAAATACCTCCCGGATTCTCTTATGGACATTCCTTGACTTTCTTCGAGATATGCCTCCATGTTGGCCCACGATCAAGGAGAGACCTGATGCGTTGCGTGTCCTTGATAAGCTGGCTGTACCGTTGCCTTGCCTTATTCCTCCTGAGCGTCCTGGTGTTGTGTACCGCTCTGTGCATGATTGGCGCCGCTCAAGTATTGACGAACATTACCCCTGATGGGACGCTCGGCACAGCCGTGACGCGGAGTGGTAACGTTTACGACATCACAGGAGGAACACGACCGGGGAATGGGCCCAATTTGTTTCATAGTTTCGACCGCTTCAATGTGGGGACCGGCGATACCGCGCGCTTCAGTGGCCCGGCCGGAATCGACCATATCCTGAGCCGGGTGACCGGCGGGTCGCAGTCGCGGATCGATGGGCAGCTGCAAGTGGGCATCGCGGGCGCCAATCTGTTTTTGCTCAACCCGGCCGGGGTGCTGTTTGGCCCCAACGCCAAGCTAGACGTGCCCGGGTCCTTTCACGTCAGTACGGCGGATGTGGTGCGGTTGGCAGATGGGGGAAGGCTGGTCGCCGATGGCTCGGCTGCGAGTGTGCTCAGTGTCGCCGACCCGGTCGCCTTTGGGTTTCTGCGGGACAATCCCGCAGGAATTACTGTTCAGGGGAGTATTCTCGAAGTCCCCGATGGGGAAAACCTGTCGATAGTGAGCGGGAATATTGAGATTGTAGGAGGTTCTCTCACTGCGCCGAGTAGCCAGATTCATCTCGCAAGTGTAGCGTCGTTAGGTGACGTGGTGGTCAACGCCACACGGCATGCTCCGCGACTTCAGATTGACTCAGTCGAACGCCTTGGAGAGATCATACTGTCGCAAGGAGCTCTCATTAACGCCAGCGGGGGCAGTGGGGGTACAGTCGTCATCCGAGGTCGCCGTGTGATGATCGATGGCTCGCATGTGTCTGCCATTACTTTCGGAGCTGCAAACGGTGCCCCGATTGGGATTGATGTGGAAGTGTCTGGGGATGTTGTCTTGACGAATGCGGCATCGCTCTCGACCCTTACGTTCGGAGAGGGTAGTGCAGGGGACATACAGATAACTGCGGATAGTGTGGAAATCGCGAATGGCGCGCAACTTTTGAGTCAAACGCTTGGGTCGGGACAGGGGGGCAGTGTGACGATCCGGGCCAGCGAGTCGCTCACCGTAACGGGCAACGGCGCGGATGGCTTCCCTAGCGCCATCTTGGCACAGACTCAGAGCTCGGGTTCAGGAGGCGATGTGCTGGTGGAAGCACCCGTGGCGACCCTCTCCGATGGCGGACTGATTTCTACGACTACGGGGGCGGCAGGCCAGGGCGGCAGTGTGACGATCCGGGCCAGCGAGTCGCTCACCGTGACGGGCAATGGCGCGAATGGCTTCCCTAGTGCTATCGCTGCACAGGCTCTGGGCTTGGATTCAGGAGGCGATGTGCTAGTAGAAGCACCTGTGGTGATTCTCTCCGATGGCGGGGTGATTAGTGCAAGCACGTTTGGGTCGGGCGACGGTGGAGGTGTGACAATTCGGGTGCGTGAGACCCTCACGGTCACGGGTTCTAATCCGGTTGATGACTCGCCTAGCGGCATCTCCGTGAGTACCTTTGGCCGTGGGAAGGGAGGGAATATCACGGTCAGTGCCTATCAGGTTCAGCTCACCGAGGACGCCCAGATCGAAGCGAGAAGCACCGGAACTGGCAATGCCGGCGCTATTACCATAACCGCTTCGGATACGTTTAGGAGTGAGAATAGTACGGTGACTACAGAAACCACGCAAGCCAATGGAGGCGATATCCGCATTGCGGCTCAGGGCCTCATACAGCTTAGCAATAGCCAAATCACCACGGCGGTGGGCAGCGGAGAAGGTGCGGGCGGCAACATCACGGTTGACGCCGCGTCCATCATTCTGCAAGACAGCCAAATCCGTGCCGATGCCTTTGGTGGCCCGGGGGGTAATATCCAAATCACAGCAGATGCGTTACTGGCCGACCCAGTCAGTCTGATCAGTTCCTCATCCGACCTAGGCATCGACGGTGAGGTCGATATTCAGGCCCCCATCGCCGCTCTCAGCGGCATCGTGACGCCGTTGGCGCCAGACTTTGCATCGGCCAGCGCGTTGCTGTCGAACCGGTGTGCGACGCGGCTGTGGGAAGGGAACGTGAGTAGTTTTGCGGTGGTCGGGCGCGACAGTGTGCCTGCGGCCCCTGATGGGCCGTTGCCCGGTCAGCTCTATCGGCCACGCTCGGCACCTAGGGCGCAAGCCGAGACCGGACAACAGCCGAAGGGGAAGCCAGCTGTACACCAGAAGGCGCTTCATATCGATACCACTAGGTATCTTCACGACACGCCTTGGCTGACTCTCGTTGTGACTCCCGTGACGCCAGGGCGCGATTGCACCAGGCCATGACCCGCATCATACCGTATTTGCAAGGTACCCGTCCCCGAGTCGTAGCAGGTTGATGACCGCGCATGCACTCCTGAGGCACGGACTCAAGTTTCTGAGGGATGTCTCTGCATAAAAACCTCTGGGGTCAACGCGAGGACAGGGGATTCGGTGAAATCAGAAACATTGCGCGTGATGACGTAATCATATAGCAGAACGTTCAGATCGAGCATAATTTTCATTGATGTTTCTTGAGCAACTGCTGGTAGTAGTCCGCTTGAGCATCAATGTCAGACGGCAACATGCCTGTCATTTTTTGTATGTCCGGATGCAGAGAGGCTTGCTGAGTAGCACGAGGCTCGGGTAGGGATTGCCAAGACCAAGAATGGCGCAACCGCAGCTCTGTGCCATCAGAACTATACTCATCCGTAGAAAAATCGTCGTCTGGCAGCCCATCGACGCGAACGTCAACGCGATGAAAAGTGTATCGCGTTTCAAGACCCGGATAGGACGGTGACAGCTGGATCTCATGACGCGCCTCATGGGTCGCGTCCACAATCTCAACCGCGCTTGGGTCCACGGCGAGTTCCTCTCGCAAACACCGTATCGCCGTGTCAACAGGACGCTCTCCCGGCTGCATCTTTTCCGCTGGCGGTATCTGGCGGGAGCGGATCAAGCCATCGCTGAATGCTTGCTGGGTCTCAATCAACGTCCGGCCGCCGTTCTGCACCATGACCTCGACCACGCCGCGTACAATGCGTTGCAGCGGATGTTCCTGCATGTGCGTTTCACCCTCGACAATCTCACGCCACAGATGGGCCACCGTTTTGGCCTTGTGCTGTCCCCACTGTAAGGTGTCGACACCACCGGACGCCAGCATGGCCTCCAATTCCGCCTGATGGCGGAGATGTCTAACGCAGCCCTGCTGCTCATGCGATGTATGCTGGTTCTCCATGGGTATCGGGCTCCCCTGTCGTGTGTTTCCCGCAAGACTTTTTGCCTGCAATGATAGCCTGTTGCCGTCTCTCGTGCAGCATTGGAACACCAAACGTTTCCTCGTTGGGTCGTTCGTCGTATACTGCACCTTGCCGAGATGCGATGGTAGAGAGAAACGCTGTCAAGAAAAGAGGAACGATTGCCCTATGGCCTTTGATCACATGCTGCAGGAGTTGCAAGCGCGACGCGATCACGCACTGGCAATAGGCGGGCGGGAAAAGCTTGCCAAACGGCGCGCCGAAGGCGATTTAAACGCCCGCGAACGCCTTGAATATTTACTGGATGCCGGGAGCTTTGTCGAAACGGGCCTCTTGGCCACATCGGTGCATCAAGAGGTGCGGCACAAAACCCCGGCCGATGGCAAAATCGCTGGCGTTGGCCGCATCGGCGGCCGGCCCGTGGCCCTGGTCTCCAACGATTTTACCACGCTAGGCGCGTCCAGCAGCGTGGTCAATATGAAGAAAATTCGGCACATGAAAAAGATTTCGACCGAGCGCGGCATGCCGTTGATTCTGTTGGGAGAATCCTCCGGGGCGCGCATGCCGGACCGCATGGGCGCCAGTGGCCGCGCTACCATGGGCCAGGATCCAACGGAATACCGGCGGTTGCGGGAAGCGCCGATGGTCTCGGCCCTGCTTGGCAAATGCTATGGCTCTTCCACCTGGTATTCGTGCATGTCGGATTTTGCCGTGATGCGCCAGGGGGCTGTGATGGCGGTGGCCAGCTCGCGCGTGACCGCCACGGCGATCAATCAGTCAGTGGACCCGGAAGCGTTGGGCGGGTGGAAGTTGCATGCCGAAACCACCGGCCTGATCGATGCCGTGGTGGCGTCGGACGAGGAAGCCCTACAGGTCATCAAAACCTACCTGAGCTATCTGCCCAGCCATTGTATGGAAGCCCCGCCCGAGCATCCTGTCCTGGCGGAGCCGGAAGTGAGTCGCCAGGATATCCTGGACCTGCTGCCTGAGAACCGCAAGCGAGTCTACGATGTGCGGGACATCATCAAGGCGATCGTTGACCCAGACAGCCTGTTTGAGCTGAAGCCGGATTTTGGCACCTCGCTCGTCACGATGTTCGCCCGCCTGGCTGGCAAAAGCCTTGGTATTATTGCGAATAACCCGAAGTTTAAAGGCGGTGCGATCGATGTGGACGCGATGCGCAAAGCCACGAGTTTTCTGGTGCAGTGCGACTCGTATAACATCCCGTTGCTTTTTCTGGTGGATCAACCAGGGTTTTTGATTGGCATCGCCGGCGAGCGGCAAGCCGCCCCTGGAAAAATTATCAACTGGATGAATGCGCTGAGCCTGGTGACGGTGCCGAAGATTGCGGTGATTATGCGCAAGGATTACGGCCAGGCGTATCTGAATATGGGGGGCGGCCAAAACTCGGATGCCGTCCTGTTGTGGCCCACGGCAGACCTGGGTTTTATGGACCCGGAAGTCGGCGTCAGCGTCCTGCACAATCTGAAGAAAGAGGATGACCCGGCGCGTTTTGAGAGGCTCCGGGAGGAGCTGGAGCGTGATACGTCCGCATGGGAGCTGGCGGCCCCGTATGAGGAGCACCTCGTCATTGATCCTCGAGAGACGCGGCCGGTGTTGATCGATTTGTTCGAGACGTATCGCTTACGGATGAGCCATGGGGTCGGGCAGCATCTGCTGCGGGCCTGGCCGACGAGTTATTGAGGACTGAGGGATGAGGACGGCGTTTGAGAACTTATTCTACCCCAAGTCGATAGCTGTTGTGGGCGCCAGTCCCAATCTGCGCCATTTGGGATCGCGGCAGCTGAAATTGCTGCAGGCGTTCGGCTGCCCTGGCCATTTGTACGCAGTCAACCCACGGGCGGAAAGCAGTTTTGGCGTTCCGGGCTACCGGCGCGTCCGGGATATTCCCGGGCCGGTCGATTTCGCTATGACTGTGGTGCCGGCACACGCGGTGGTCGATGTGGTCGCCGATTGTGTGGCCAAAGCGGTACCGGTGGCGCAGATTCTCACGGGCGGCTTCGGCGAAAGCGGCGATGCGGGCAAGCGCATGGAACAGGCCATGGGGCAAACTGCCGCCGGCCACACGCGCCTCGTGGGGCCCAACTGCATGGGTGTGTATTCCGCCGCGGGCGGCTTGACCTTTGTGGCGACAGCAGAACGGGCCGGGGGGAGCGTCTCCATCGGGTCGCACAGCGGCGGGTTGAGTATCGACATGATTTTGCAAGCCAAGGCCCGTGGCTTGGCCCTGAACAAAGTGGTCTCGATGGGAAATTGTATCGATTTAGACCCGGTCGACTTTCTGCAGTACTTTGGCGCCGACCCGGAGACGGAGGTCATCGGGTTTTATCTGGAAGGTGTGCAACGTGGCCGGGCCTTTTTCAACGCGCTTCAAGAGGTCGCCACACAGAAACCGGTCGTGGTGCTCAAAGGCGGCCGCACCCGGCTGGGCGCTCAGTCCGTCGCCTCGCACACGAATGCGTTGGCCGGAGATTATGTGATCTGGCAAGCCGCCGTGGCGCAAGCCGGCACCATCATGGTCGAAACGGTTGATGACCTTTTAGCCACGCTCACCGCCTTGCAGCCGCACATCCCGCGTCCTCGCGGCCGTGGTGTGGCCTTGGTGGGCAACGGCGGGGGCGCCACGGTGCTATCAACGGATGTGCTGGAGGAAAAGGGATTGACCCTGGTGCCGTTGCGGGCCAGCAGCCGGGCGGCGCTTGCCGACATTGCCATGCCCTCCGAGGCGACGGTGGGCAACCCAACGGATATCCCGATCGGCGCCTTGAACACAAGCGGTGGCGAAGCGCTCGGACGGGTTATGCATGGCCTGCTCCAGGATGCGGAGGTGCATGGGCTCGTGGTGCATTTCAACCTTGCCGCTTTTATCAATTATGACAATCGCCACGATATTGCCGACGGCGTGTCAGCGGCGCTGCGATCGGTGGCCGGCAGTTCCAAACCGCTCTACATCGCCCTGCGAGCCACGCCGGAGCCGAGCCTCGAGGCCTTGCGCGCCAGCATTCTTGCCACCACACGCGAGATTGGCCTGCTGTGTTTCCAGTCCGCACAGGAGGCGGTCACAACGCTTGCGGCGGTGTGCGAAGTGTCGGGTAGGTAAAAGATATCGACGAAGTAACGATTCATGTCTACCGTTTCGGCAAGCCGTAGACATAGTGATCGACTATCATCATGATTGGGTTGCGTGCCGTTTTCTTCCATACTATCGTACAAAGCTCTATCTTTTTTGAAACGGTAGACAGAAAGGATGGAAAACGGCAGCGCAAAGATGGGAGACCGCTATGGTGAGCAACAGCGCTAGTGCTACTGACAATCAGGGCGCGAGCCCGTCACAGGATGATGATGTCCTATACGAGGTTGTGGATGACCAGGTGGTGGAGTTAGTTCCGATGGGAGCCTATGAAGTCTGGATTGCCACCTTGCTGGTTGCGCGTCTTGCCACCTGTGTTAGGCAGCATCAACTGGGTCGCGCGGTGCAGGAAATGTTGTTTGACCTGACCGCGACGGTCGGGCGAAAACGGCGCCCGGATGTGGCATTCGTGTCGTTTGCGCGTTGGCCGAAACAGCGGCGTATTCCGCGCACCGAGGCGTGGGACGTGGTGCCTAATCTGGCTGTGGAAGTGGTCAGCCGCACGGACCGCGTTGACAACATGGTGGACAAAGTCTCGGAGTATTTTCATGCGGGCGTGGAACGGGTTTGGGTTGTCTTGCCCTCTCAAGCGTACGTCTATGTGTACGAATCCCCTACTCGTGTACAGATCTTGAGCCGCACGGATGAGCTGTGCGGCGCACCGATCTTGCCGCAGTTCCAGATGTCATTAGCTGAATTGTTCGATGACGCCGAAGCCGTCGAAGGGCAATGAAAAACAAAGGAAAGGGAGACCTCTGGTGTCGCCTTCCTCATCGTAACCGAACAAAACGGATGGAACTATGTCAGTTGGTCTGCAGCCTTCTAGTCTTTTAGCTGAACATCTCCGGATCGAGCGCCAGGAGGGTCTCACCTTGTTTAAATTTGCGCCTGCCGCCCAAGAGCGGTTGGAAGCTCTCCTCAACCGCTATAAGGACCTAGGACTCACCTCCGATGAGCAGACCGAACTCGATGCCCTGGCTGAACTCGATCGGATATTTACCTATATCAATGCTCAGCTGGCTCTGGCCTCTGGGAATACGCCTGAGCCATGAGTGTCCCTGGTGCCGTCCGGCACGCCGTCCGCGAACGGGCCAAGGGACGATGCGAGTATTGCCACTCTCCGGAATGGGTCTGTGCAGCTCGCTTCACCTTGGACCATCTCGTTCCTCAGTCGTTTGGGGGAACGGATGAACCCCACAACCTGGCGTTGGCGTGTCGTCGATGCAATGAACGTCGTTACAACTTCACAACGGGTATAGACCCAGCTACTCACCAGGAAGTACCATTGTTTCATCCGGTGCAGCAGGTATGGGCCGAGCACTTTGTGTAGACGCCGGAGGGACAATGGATGGTTGCTAGAACCCCTACAGGCCGAGCCACTGTGGAACGGCTGGATCTCAATGCGAACGTCATGACAATGGCTTCATCAGAGCGTCTCGTGCCTTGTGGGGGCAAGGCGGTTGGCACCCACCCGCCTCTGATCCCGTGCTACCGGAAAACACGGGATAGTGTTTGCATTCGCCCTGTAGCTCACGCCTGCGGCGGTTCCGCGGTGAGCGCAATGCCATACTCACGCGCGAGCTGTGTGGCTCGCGCTTCATACGTGGGCGCCTGTAAGACGGTAAACATGGCGTGGACGTTCGACAGATGCGTGCTGGCTGCTCCCGGATTCCCCTGATGATGGGCGGCGATGGCCAAGTCCAGGTCGGTGCAGCCGACATCGAAGCGGGCCCCCATCGACGAGAAGGTGGCAAGGGCCTTCTGCAGATGGGACTCTGCTTCGGCATGATGACCTCGGGCTTGGGCGATACGGCCCAAAAGGCGCTGGGCGCGGCCGATATTGTGTCCATTCCGATCCTGCTGAGCCATCTCTAAGCTTTGCCGCGCCAGGTCCTGCGCCGGCTCGAATTGACCATCCAACCGATAGGCGGCCCCGAGCATGACCCGGAACACGCATTGTATGTGCCGCGCATGATACTGCTCGGTTTCCCGCACAGCGCGCTCCAGCCTGGGAATGGCCTCCGTCGGATCGCCCTTCTCCACATAGGCGTAGCCCAATAGGCCGTGGAGATACGACGTCTCAAAGGCATCGGGAGCCAAATCCAGGGCGAGTCGAGTCGCTTCCATCCCGGCGGCCCATTCGCCTTGTGTGATGGCGCTCAAGCCGAGGATGGACAATGCGTTGACCTGGAGACGGCGATCGCCGATCGTATCGCTAATGGCATGCAGCCGCTCCGCCGCCTCCTGGGCGCGCTGAAACTCCCCGGCCAGGGTATAGGCAAAGCCCAAGAAGAACAGGGCCCGCCCCAACCGGGGGCGGTCGGATTGCTGTTCGAGTAGGGACACCGCTTGCCACCCGTGGGCGATGCTTTGCGGCAGCGAGTGTGAAAAGAACAGGATCATCGAGATATGGGCATGCGCTATGCCCGTGATCACCGCGTCCCCGCATCGTGTGCCTTCTTCCAAGGCGCGTTGGCAATGCCGCCAAGCGGCTTCCCAATGTCCCAGAAAGGCATGTGCGACACCAAGCCACAAGCAGTATTCCCCAGTCAACTCGGGCCGCTGCTGACGCTCTAGGCGCTCCTGTTGGGCCAGCAGGAGGTCGACGATCTCCTGATGACGCCCGAGCCAAAAGAGGGCATCGGCTTGACGAATGGCGATCTCCAGGCAGCAACGGTCTCGGTCGGCATGGGGCAGGCGCGCCGCGTGCACGATCGCCTCCTGTAGCATCATGAGCGCTTCGTGGTGCGCATACCGCTGCATCGCCTGCTGCGCCGTGATGGTCAGATACGTGACCGCCTTGGCTGCCTCTTGCGCCTTGACGTAATGGTAGGCCAAGTGGTAGTAGGCATCGTCGAGCCGCGTGGCCTAGAGCCGTTCCAATGCCTGCCCAGCCGCCTAGTGCAACATTTGACGACGGCTGGTCAGCAAACTCTCGTACGCCACCTCTTGGATGAGGGCATGTTGGAAGCCATAGACGGGCTCTTCCGCCTCCGGCCGCTCATAAAGAAACGCCAACTGCTTCAGCTCGCGTAGGCGTGACGCCAAGCCCCCCGGCCGCTCCCAGATGGCGGCTAAGACGCGCGGTGAGAATTCGCGCCCCAAGATAGAAGCGGTTTGCAAGAGACGTTTTGCCTCTTCCGGCAGGCGGTCAATTCGAACCATGAGCACACCTTGAATGGTGTCGGGCACCGTGACATCAGGTTGCCGTTCCGCATGCGCGACGACCGCGCGCGTGAGTTCTTCGAGAAAGAACGCGTTGCCCTCGGCCCGCTCGATAATCCGCTGCGCCAGCTCTTCGGATAGGTCGGCGTGCGGACTGGCCGACCGCACCACCGTTAACGCGTCCTGTAGCGCCAACTGCCGGAGCGCGATTTGCGTGGTGTGGGACGGCGCCATCCACGGTGGCCGATACTCGGGACGGTAGGTGGTCAGCAAAAGGATAGGGGAATCCGCAAGACTTTCGACCAACGATGCCAGGTAGTCTTCTGAGGTTTGATCCACCCAATGTAAATCCTCAATCGCCAAAATGAGTGGGCCTTGCCGACTGCCTTTGAGGCTCATCTGCCGCAGCGTCTCGAAGGTCCGGAGCTTGATGGCTTCCGGCGTCAGGATGTCAAGGGCTTTCACCCCTTCCTGCACACCCAAGAGGTGGAGGAGATACGGGGCGGACAGGTCCACATCCATCTCGATGTCGGCGAGACGCTGCCGTACCTTCACCGCCATGGCGGCGGGCGCATCCGTGTCCGCGATGTCACACTGGCGCCGGAGCACATCGATCATTGGGTGGTAGGCACTGGCCCTGCCGTAGAAGAAACAGCGGCCTTCCAGGTAGGTGATCGGTTTTGGTTGTACCCGGCGGTAAAACTCGTAGAGCAAGCGTGATTTGCCCCAACCCGCTTCGGCCACGATGCCGACGACTTGGCCTTGCCCGGCTTCTACTTGGGCGAACAGCGCTTGCAGATGCGCGAGTTCGCGGTCGCGTCCAACAAATGGGCTCAATGTGCGCTCGCCTTGTTGGGCCAAAGGCGAGCGATACGGCCGCGTGCCCATCACCCGATAGATCGCGACCGGCTCTGCCTTGCCCTTGACGACGATGGGTGGCCGGGCCTCTACATGGACCGAACCTTCGATGAGCCGACTGCTGGAGGCGCTGACCAAGATGCTGCCAGGCTCGGCATGTTGCTGCAGACGCGCGGCCAGATTCGTCGTGTCGCCGACCGCCGTGTAGTCCATCCGGAGATTATCCCCAATACTGCCCACCACGACGAGCCCGGTGTTCAAGCCCATACGGAAGGCGCACGCCACACCGTGTGGCGCACCCAGTTCCGTATGATGGTCTTGCAAGCTGCGTTGCAGCTCCAAAGCCGCCAGCACGGCGCGCCGTGCATGGTCTTCGTGGGCCAGGGGCGCGCCAAAGAAGGCCATGAAGCCATCGCCCAGAAATTGGTTGATGGTGCCTTCGTACGAGTGGACGACGCGGAGCGCGATTTCAAAAAAGCGATTCAGGAGTGCGTGCATCGCTTCCGGCCCCAGCGTCGCGGCGAGCGGGGTGGAGTTTTGCAAGTCGCAGAACAGGACGGTGACTTGCTTGCGCTCGCCTTCCAGGGCACTCCGGGAGGTCAAGATCTTGTCGGCCAGATGCGGGGGCGTATACGACAGAGGTGTGGTCTCTGCCGCTGCGGCCGGAGGCGAGACGGCCACGAGGACGCGATGATCTTCATCGATGGCTAATCGTTGGGCATGGATGAGTTCATCTTTGAGATCGTTGAGATAGGCGTCATCAAGCCCGTACCGCCGCTTCAGCGCGCCATAGGAGACGCGGCCTTGGCGCTGCAGCAGGGCAATGACCTGGGCCAGGATATCGTCGAAAGTCATGGCCGGCTCTCCCGGAAGTGGCAATCATCACGCATGTAATGGTACGAGTACTGATAGCGATCTATATCCGCACTGACATCCGCAAATTCTCGTATGTGCAACTCTGACCCGTCATCAAAGTGCAACCGACCTCTGATGAAACCTTTTGTTTCAGATCGTTCATCATAAAGCATCGTTTTGAGTGATACCCTCGGACAGAGATTGATTGTTGCGCCAATTTGACGGAAATACGCCTCTATGCGCATACATGGACATTCTCAAGCAGTTCCCGCTCTGCTTCCAAGCGCCGCAGCATCTCCACCTCGTCTTCCCACTCCATCCGATGAAGAGGGTCAAGAGCCGGGACAGTTCGGTCCATATTTTCTAAACGACAGCCATACTTCTGCTCAAATTCTTCGATACGTTTGCGTGTCTTTTCAATGCCTATTGCTACATAAGCTATCTGTCTGCGTATCGCCGCTTCTAGGAGAGGAACGGCCTTTGTACGATCCGTCACCTCCAATGTAATCGTCGGCATGAGTTATTCTTCTGTGGTTAGGCAGATGGCGAGGGGAGCCGATGGCCCCCCATCTCGACCGTCCTCCAGCCTATCGCTTCGCCGCTTATGCCTCCGCCAAATTATGCTTCGACACCGGCAGACGGCGCACGCGCTTGCCCGTCGCCGCATAAATGGCATTACATAGCGCCGGGGCCACGGGTGGCGTGCCGGGCTCGCCAACGCCGCCTGAGCGTTCGGTACTCGCCACGATGTAGACATGCGTCTCCGGGACCATGTTCATCCGCACCACGGGGTAATCGTGGAAATTGCTCTGCACAATGCGGCCCGCCTTCGCCGTGATCTCGCCATAGAGCGCTAGGCTCATGCCGTAGATTACCGCCCCTTCCATCTGCGACCGGATACGATCCGGATTCACCGTGAGGCCGCAGTCGACCACCATATCGACCCGTGGGACCGTGAGTTCGCCACTGGGGGACACCGCCACTTCGACGACCGACGCCACGTAGCTCAAGAAGCTACGGTGCGCGGCAATGCCCAAGCCGTGGCGCTTCGGCAGTTTCCGGCCCCAGCCGGCCTTCTCGGCCGCCACTTTCACGACGTTGCTGAGGCGACCGGTGTCAATCGGATAGACCGCCACGGGGTCGCCGTAATTCCAGTATTTTTTGACGCCAACCGCAGCCAGATCGAGAATGCGCGGCGCGCCGATGAGTTCCAGGAGGTAGTCGACCGGATCACGGCTGGCCGCCGCCGCCATTTCATCCGCAAAAGAACTCGACGCAAAGGCGTGATAAATATTGGCCACCGAACGCACCCAGCCGATGCGCACATGCGCCTCCGCTTCGCCGTTTTCCAGGCGAATATTCGGGATAGCGAAGGGGATGTCGACAAAACCCATGCCCATCTCGACGCCGATGGCCGTCTTCTTCCCCGCTTTGAACGTCGCGCCGATAGAGGGAAACACGGAGCGGTGCAGCCAGGCCGTCGGCTTGCCCTGAGCGTCCAACCCGGCCTTCATGCACTGCGCGCTCACCGCATGGTAATAGCCGTGACGCACATCGTCTTCACGCGTCCACGTGAGCTTCACCGGCGCGCCGATCTTGCGTGCCAGTAAGGCGGCTTCGATCACGAAGTCCGGTTTCGACTTGCGGCCAAAGCCACCACCCAGCAAGGTCACGTTGACGGTGACGTTCTCCTCCGGGATGCCCAGGGCCTTGGCCACGTGCTTGCGGGTGGTTTGCGGCCCCTGCACGGGCGCCCAGATCTCGCACGTATCACCTTCTACACGCGCCACCGCGCAGGGTGGCTCCATCTGGGCGTGGGACAGGTGCGGGATGTAGTATTCCGCCTCGACCACCTTGTCCGCCGCCGCCAGGGCTTTGTCCACATCGCCTTCCTGGCGCATGACATGCCCGACTTTTCTCGACGTCTCCTCGAGATAGGTTTGGTAGGTATCGGAATCGTAGCTGGCATTGGGGCCATCGTCCCACTCGATCTTGAGCTTCTTACGACCTTGCTCGGCGGCCCAGGTGTTGCGTGCGACCACGGCGATACCGCCCCACGCTTTGAAGGCTGCAGGCGGCGTGACGGAGTCGATTTCGACTACTTGTACGACGCCAGTGACGGCTAGCGCCTCACTGGCATCGTACGATGTCGGCTTGCCGAAAAGCACGGGGCAACGCTCCAGAGCCACGTATTTCATGCCGGGGACGGCCACGTCGATGCCATAGACGGCCCGCCCGTGGGTCATGTCGGCCATGTCGACAATCTGTATGTCTTTGCCGATATAACGGAACTGCTTCGCGTCTTTCAGCTTGAATTGCTCAGGTTTGGGCACGGGCAGCGTGGCTGCGGTCTTGACCAGGGCGCCAAAGTCCAAGGTCTTGCCCGTGGGTTTATGGATAACCTGGTGCTGGCGCGCTTCACATTCCCTGGCGTCCACCTCCCAGGTTTGGGCCGCGGCCGTCTCCAGCATGTGCCGGCCGGCGGCGCCCATCTCCCTCAGGCTTTGATAGTGGCGGCGGACGCTGCGCGAGCCGTCGGTGTTCTGCTTGCCGTACTTCGGATCGCCCGTTGCCTGCACAATCTTGACCCGCTCCCAGTCGGCTTCGAGTTCGTCGGCCACGAGCATGGGCAAGCTGGTGCGGGCGCCCTGACCCATTTCCGAGCGATGCGCCACGATGGTCACGGCGCCGTCTTCCGCGATGGACAGGAAGACGTTGGGGGCAAAGGCCGCACCATTCGTGGCAGCCGTCGTGCGGTCAGCGGCCCAGGCCGAACGACCCAGCGTGAGGTCAGCACTGAGCACCAGCCCGCTCAAGCCGGCGATGCCCTTCAGTACATCTCGGCGGCTGATGTTCTCGATCCTCATGATGCCATCTCCTTCGCTGCCGTCTTGACGGCCTCACGGATGCGCTGATAGGTTCCACAGCGGCAAATATTCCCGCTCATGGCCTCGGTGATGTCCTGCTCCGTTGGCTTGGGATTATCGTTTAAAAACGCCGCAGCTTGCATAATTTGCCCGCTCTGGCAATAGCCACACTGGGGCACATGGTGCGTGGCCCAGGCGAGCTGCAGCGGGTGATCGCCGTCTTTACCCAGCCCTTCGATGGTGGTAATATCTTCGCCTTGCGCAGCGGACACGGGCGTGATGCACGCCCGGCCTGCCTGCCCGTTGAGATGCACCGTACACGATCCGCAAAGCCCGGAGCCGCAGCCGAACTTGGTGCCGGTAAGGCCCAACTCATCTCTGAGAAACCATAAAAGCGGCATATTGCCGTCGCCGTCAAACTGACGGGCAACGCTATTGACGCGTAGGGTAATCATGATCCCTTCTCCTCGATGTCATGCGACACCCTTGCAGACGTCAAACCGTACGCTGCGGGTACATGGTGTGACTGTGATCGCGCCGCCCGGCACGTATCATGCCGTTGTCGCTGCCTCTAATGGCGCCGAATGCGAGTCGGCAGTATAGCGGTATACATCGCCCGGAGCAATGGCGCGATGCGGAAGGTCTTAAGTGGTCGGACAAAATTAATTTTACAGATTCCCGTGGGATATTTTAAGACCAAAGGAAGGGGCACATGCAGGATATACGGCAACGACTTGACCAGGGCGATCTCATCATCATCGATGGCGGTACCGGCACCGAAATGGAAAAACGGGGCGCCAGGATGGAAGAAAAAGGGTGGAGCGCGAGCTGCACCCTGACGCAACCGGAGCTGTTGCGGGGCATCCATGAGGATTATATTCGGGCCGGGGCGGAGGTCATCATTACCAATACCTTTGCCACGGTAAAGTACGTCATGGAAAATTGCGGCCTCGCGGAGCAGTTTGAAGCCGTCAATGCCGCGGCCTGCCGTATCGCCCGGGAAGCCAGGGACCATACGGCTGACCAACCGGTCTACATCGCCGGCTCCATGTCCACGATCACGTTCTGGACGGAGAAGCCGGAAGCGGCTGTGCTGCGGCAAAATTGTAACCGGCAGGCGGAGATCCTGGCCGAGGGTGGCGTCGATTGTTTGATATTGGAGATGATGCATGAAATCTGGGATACTCAGATCGCCCTCGATGCCGGTCTGCGGACGGGTCTGCCGGTCTTGATTGGCTATTGTACGGAAGTGGATGAGCGTGGTACGGTCTGGCTACGCGGCAAACGGGAAACCTTGGCGGAGGCGGTGCAAGCCCTCCCGGCTGGGGCGACACCGCTGGTGGCGATCATGCATACGCTCACCAAAGATATCGGTCCATCAATGGCCGCGTTAAAACCACATTGGTCCGGTCCGATTGGCGTTTACCCGCATTGGGGCGAGTTTAAGATGCCGCACTGGCAGTTTACCGACATGATCTCCCCGGCGGATTACGCCGCTGAAGCGGCGCAATGGGTGGCGCAAGGCGCCCAACTGATTGGCGGCTGCTGTGGCATCGGCCCGGAACATATCGACGCGTTGCGGGCTCGGTTTGCAGGGATGTAATCGTCATACTGGTTAGCAGGTCCGTATGTATGGAGAGACATGTTTATGCCGCCTACAACGACGTCCGATCCTCGACGGCACCTTCCCCTCGAAGGTACCTACAACGTCCGCGACATCGGTGGTTACCCGACGCACGATGGCCGCACCACACGGTGGGGCATGCTCTTTCGGGCCGACAATCTGCATCGGTTGACGCCTGACGGACAAACGGCGCTTCTCGAACGGGGCGTGCGTACGGTGCTGGACCTCCGGCGCAGTGATGAGCTGCAGGCCGCGCCCGATGTCTTCGCCACGGTTTCCCACGTGCAATACCGTCATCTCTCGTTACTCACCGACTCGCCGCCCGTGGCCCGAGGCAACCCGGCTCCCCTGGTCGAGACCTATCGGCGCATTTTGGACGAGCGTCAGGACCAAGTGTCTACGGTATTATCGGCATTGGCCGCGCCGGGCGGCTTGCCCGCGATCGTGCATTGCACGGCAGGCAAGGACCGCACCGGTGTCATTGTCGCCCTGATGTTGGCCCTGGCAGGGGTGCCGGCCGCGACGATTGTGGCGGATTACGCCCTGACCGCGATGTACCTGGGAGGGGAATTTATGCAGGAGACGCGTCAACGGATCCTGAAACGGGGGTATACTTGGGAGCAATACCAGCCATTGGTCACTTGTCCACCGGAAAATATGCAGACGACGTTGCGGTATCTGGATGAGACTTATGGCGGCGTTGAGCCCTATCTGCGCCGTATCGGTCTGCATGAGGAGCAGATCAGCCGTCTGCAGCAGGCTCTGGTGGCGTGAGAAGGAGGGGAGGGCATGGTGGAAAAAGCGCTGAGCCGGTTTCCCGTGCCGGAGCTGGACGAACTGCCGGACGATATCCGTGAGCAGATTCTTGCCGTGCAGGGGCAGACGGGTTTCATCCCAAATGTCTTTCTGGTGCTGGCGCACCGGCCGGCGGAGTTTCGCGCCTTTATGGCCTATTATGAGGCGCTGATGGAAAAAGCGGAGGGCCTGACCCAGGCGGAGCGGGAAATGATCGTCGTGGCGACGAGCGCGGCGAATGCCTGTCCGTATTGTGTCGTGGCGCATGGCGCGGTGCTGCGCATTCGGTCGAAGCAGCCGCTGCTGGCGGATCAACTCATGGTCAATTACCGGCAGGCGGATATCACGGCGCGGCAACGGGCGATGTTGGACTTTGCGTTGCAGGTGAGTCAGCATTCGGGGGCGATTGAGGACGCGGATTTCGAGCGCCTGCGCGCGCATGGGTTTGGGGATGAGGAGATCTGGGATATGGGGGCGATCGCGGCGCTTTTTGCCTTGTCGAATCGGATGGCGTCGCTGACGGGGATGTGGCCGAATAAGGAGTTTTATATGCTGGGGAGAGTCGAGAAAGAAAAACCGGTAGCCGCGAAGGACGTGAAGGGTACGAAGGTGAAGAGGAAGAAGAAGGAGGGGAGAAAGGTCAAAGGCTGAGGTCGGGGGGAGTCGACTGTACAGGGGAGAGGGCCTGCTGGTACAATGGGCGGAGTGATGACGCTGATGCCCAAAAGAGGAGAAGGCTATGGCGACGGGAACGCTGGTCGGGACTGGGAAGTATACGTATGAGGTGAATGAGCAATGGCAGCAGGTGCCGGAAGGCTGGAACATGCCGGCGGCGGCGGCGGCGGTGGATTCGCAGGATCGGGTGTTCTGTTATAACCGGGATCCGAACCATCCGATCATTGTGTTTGATCGCGACGGCAAGTTTCTGTATGCCTGGGGCGATGGGCTGTTCAGGTTTGCGCATGCGATCGTCATCGATGCAGACGACAACCTCTGGCTGACGGATCGGGATCACGGACAGATCATGCAATTCACGCCGGAAGAAGGTGAATTGCTCACAGCGATCGGTGAGAAGGGTTTTCGCTCCGATACCGGTGTCGATCCGAACGATTTTAGCTCGAAGGCCTATCAGCAAGTGACGCACGGGGGCGATCCGTTTAATTTGCCGACCGATGTCGCCTTTGCCCCGTCCGGCGAGATGTTTATTACGGACGGCTATGGCAATGCGCGGGTGCATAAGTTTGCCGCTGACGGCACCCACATGTTTTCCTGGGGCGAACCCGGGACCGGACCGGGCGAATTCAACATGCCGCATGGGGTCCATGTTGATAAGGAAGGCCGGGTGTTGGTCTGCGACCGCGAAAATGATCGCGTGCAGGTCTTCACGCAGGAAGGGGAATATATCTCCACCTGGGCCACCAAACTCATCGGACCGGCGGTGTTCTTTGTGGATAAGGAGGATACCATCTACATTCCCGAGCACAACGGTGGCCTGATCAGTGTCTTAACGGCGGAAGGCGAGCGCTTGGCCCAATGGGGCGATCCGGAGTTCCGTTCCTGCCATGGCATTGCCGGCGATTCCCGTGGCGATATCTATGTCGTCCAACCCATCAAGGGCATCAAAGGCCGCCGCATCGTCAAATACATCCGCCAATAGATTGCGGATTGCGGATTGCGGAATCGAAACATTTCGCAATCTGCGTTCGTTAGACGGGCGATGATGGTTGGGATCACCACCGCCAGTATCAACTCCGAAGCTCGTGGTCGAGAGCCGCCTGGAAATCGGTTAACTGCGCACTCTGAATCGCCACGGCTAAGAGCCGCTCTAGCTGGGCTTCATCGACGAGGGTTTCCAAGGACCGCTCGATCTGTTGCACCACGGTTGCAGCCAGGGTGAAGCGCAAAGCCAGCACGCGCATGATATGGCGGCGGCTCGCCGTGAGTGAGCCCTCAACACGTCCAGCTTCCCGCCCTTCTGTACGTCCTACTGCACGTCCAGCTTCCCGCCCTTCTATACGTCCTTCCTCCCGTCCGGCTTCACGTCCTTCTTCCCGTCCGGCTTCGCGAATCCGACGCAGGTACGGGGTATCTAACAATAACTCATCATCTTCAAGTAGTTGTTCGACCATATAGACCATCTCCTCTTCCGGGATGAGCGACAACAACGCAGTCATCAGGCGGCCGCGCATCTCAAGGTCGGGCACGCTCCGCAGACGGGCGATGACTGTCGGAAGCACGACTTCCGGCTCGTCCATCTGCGTTTGTCCGACGAGGGCCAGGAGGGCTGGCTGATCGAGAGCGAGCAGCTCCTCAGCCCGCATTTGCCATAACCGGATCACGTCATACTGCCACGTGAGCACGGGCGTACCGGCAAATCCGTTGACCTGGTGCTGGCCCCTGTCGTCTGTCCCCGCGCCCCGGCCAACATAGAAGACCACACTGCATAAATCGAGGGCATAACTGGCAGTCAAACGTGTCATGTATTCTAGCATGCGACGTGCCACCGGACGATGGCTCCGCCGACCCTGAAATTCGATATGCAACACCAACTCGCGTCCATCGGCGAGTAGCACCTGAAACACCTAGTCTGCCGTCACCGTTTCGGCTAGCAGTTCCACGTTAAGGGGCTGCGCCTGGCGCACGTTGGCACGGAGCACCCAGGCCGCGAAATCGACGATAAAGGTGCTCACCAGCCGTTTAAGCGGGCTATCGATTGACGCCATGGGCACGGTCCTCTCACCAAAGAGCAGTCGATGCTCTCCCGTATAACTCGAGCAGGAAACACTTTCCGGACGGGGTGGTAGACCTCGGCGCCATCTCGGAGCAAAGGGAATCGTGCCCTTTGCTCTGTGTGCCCGTCGCGGCTCCTATTGGGTCTTCATCGGCAGATGATACCCCTTTTTCCCCACCTGGATCCGATACAGATTATTCGCCGCCGTGATGTAGAGGATATGGCTATTGTCTCCCCGGCCAAACCCCACATTCGTCGGCACCGGCGTTGGGATATACGCTTTCTCCTTACCATCCGGCGTATAGGCGATAATCCCGGGACGCTTGGCGTCGCGCGCTGCCACCCACAGATTGCCTTCCGTATCCATGACGAGTCCATCAGGCCCATCTTCGGGCGCATAGTCCACCAGGACACGGCTGAAGGAGGCGCTTCCATCCGGTTCGAGATTGTATGCCAACAGCGCCATACGGCCCTTGTGACTCTTCATGCCCTCACCTAGCCGGAAGAGATCGAGAGCGCCATTGTCGTTGCTGACCACATACAGCGATTTCTGGTCGGGAGCGACGGCCACCCCGTTGGGTTTCCCGGCATCGGCAATGATCCGGTGCACGGTGCCGTCCGTGTCAATACGGTAGACCGCCATGGTGCCGAGCATCACCGGTTCGTGTCCGAGATAGCGCGGATCGCTAAAGTAGATCCGCCCTTTTTCATCGATCGAAATATCGTTCGGCGCATTGAAGGGCTTGCCATTGTACAAGCCGGCAATGATCTCCGCCACGCCGGTCTTCATGTTGGTGCGGATAATACGACGGCCACCGAAATCTGCCCCTTCCGCATTGATCATGTTGCATTCGGCATCGAACTTGATCCCGTTGGACATCCCACTCGGCGAGCGGAACGCTTTGGTTTCCTTGGTCTCCGGATCATAAGCCCAAATCACACCCGCCAGGAGCCCGCCGCGCGGCGTTTTGGACGGCTTGGCAGCGGAAAAGGTGATGTCGCTGAAATAGACCCTGCCATCACATCCCACGGCAGCCCCTTCCGTGAAGACAATGCCGTAGTCAGCGCCGTTCACCAGCAACTCCAGTTTGGCGTCAGACGGAATAAATCCGGGGTCCCCACTCGGCGGTGCGAGTTCCTTTTGCTCCTGCTGCGCCAACACAGCCGGAGCCAGGGCCAGGCGCAGGACGCAACAGATTACGGCCACCAGCCGCCAAGCGACACGCCGTTGTGGTGTCACATGTTGCATGGGTCCTCCTTTCGTGAATGCGGAATGCGGAATGCAGAATGCGGAATGGATGGTTTGATGCCGCATGCCGTGCGCCTCGGACGAACCTTGTCGTCCGGCTACATATAAACGAGGGGAGGGCGGATGTCAATCGGGAGGCGGGTTTAAGGACCTGAGGGGTGTGCAGCATTCGTTAGGTGAAAGCCATCGTGATGGTTGAGATGTTGCGTCACGGCAACCCCCGGATATGATGGGTCACCGCACTGTGATATGATGGGACGCGACTGGACAGACCGCTCGTGTGCATGAAGGAGATGTTATGGCTACTTCCCCCGGAATGCGTGTTCGCCCCCACGCCCGATCCTGGACGTTGAGCCTCCTCAGTGGCCTCGTGTTCAGCATGATGCTTACGGTCTGTCACGCCCAAGTGATGACGGACATCACCGCCGATGGGACGCTCGGCACCGCCGTGACTCGGAATAATAATGTCTTTGACATTACGGGCGGGACGCGACCGGGGAATGGCCCCAATTTGTTTCATAGTTTTGACCGCTTCAATGTGGGGACCGGCGATACCGCGCGCTTCAGTGGACCGGCTGGGATCGACCATATCCTGAGCCGGGTGACCGGCGGGTCGCAGTCGCGGATCGATGGGCAGCTGCAAGTGGACATTGCGGGTGCCAATTTATTTTTGCTCAACCCGGCCGGGGTGCTGTTTGGCTCCGGCACCAGGTTAGATGTGCCAGGGTCGTTTCACGTCAGTACGGCGGATGTGGTGCGGTTGGCGGACGGGGGGAGGTTGGTGGCCGATGGCTCGGCTGCAAGTGTGCTCAGTGTGGCCGAGCCGGTCGCCTTTGGGTTTCTGCGGGAAAATCCTGCGGGTATTCGGATTGAGGCGAGTGTACTTGAGGTGCCCACGGGCCAAACCTTGTCGGTGGTCGTGGCGATATCGACATTATCGGGGGACGAGCAGGTTTTCTGTCGGTGCCCAGTGGTGAGATATACCTCACGAGCGTCACGTCACTCGGTGATGTCATCTTTCGTCCCAGTGAGGTTGGTTTAGGACTTGGGCTTACAGCGGCCCGCCCGGATGGCGCCATAACGTTGTCAGACTCTGCTTTTCTCGACGTGAGTGGTGAAGTGGGTGGCGCCCTGTTGATTCGCGGTGGTGAGATTCGGCTCGAAGGCGAAAGTATCTTGCAAGCCAATACGCTAGGTGAGAGCCCACGTGCCCCAGGTGGGATTACGATTGATGCAACCGGCACGGTCATGCTGGTTGAGGGCAGCTTGGTGTTCACCGGCACCGAGGGGCGTAGTGATGCCGGAGATATAATGATCACAGCCAGGAACATGATATTGCGAGAAGGGAGTATCATCGGCAGCCTCACAGTTGGGCCAGGCGACAGTGGAAATGTGACGATTCGGGTGCGGGATACCCTCACGGTCAATGGCTCCCCTAGTCTTATCACTGCCCAGGCGAGCCCGGGCGCATCCGGGTCGGCAGGCAATGTGGTGATTGAAGCCGTGGTATTGACGATTGCTGAGGGCGGGCAAATTAGCAGTATCACGTTTGGGGTGGGCAACGGGGGGAAGGTGACGATTCAGGTGCGTGAGACCCTTACAGTCACGGGTGCTGATGTTGATGGCTCCTCTAGTGGTATCGCTGCCCAGACGGGCCCGGGCGCATCCGGGTCGGCAGGCAATGTGGTGATTGAAACCGCGGTGTTGACGATTGCGGCGGGAGGGCGGATTGGCAGTGGCACGTTTGGGATGGGCGACGGGGGGAATATGACGATACGGGTGCATGAGACTCTCACGGTCACGGGTGCTAATCCGGTTAATGGCTTGCCTAGCGGTATCTCTGCCCAGGCGAACTCGACTGCATCCGGTTCGGGAGGCCATGTGTTGATTGAAGCGTCAGCGTTGACCCTGGCCGAGGGCGGGCAAATTGGCAGTAGTACGTTTGGCCCGGGCGACGGTGGGAGTGTGACCATTCGGGTGCGGGACACCTTCACGGTCACCGGTTCTGATCCGGTTAATGACTCCCCTAGCGTGATCTTTGTAAGTACGATAGGCAGTGGGCAGGGGGGTGAGATCACGGTCAATGCTCGGCGGATTCGGCTCACCGAGGGTGCCCAGATCGACGCGAGAAGCGCCGGAACTGGCAATGCCGGAGATATTACGATAACCGCCTTGGATACGTTTGTGAGTGAGAATAGTGTGGTGAGAACGGGAGCCAGGCAAGCCGATGGAGGTGATATCCGCCTTACCGCTCAGGGCCTCATGCAGCTCAGCAATAGCCAAATCACCACCTCGGCTGGCAGCGGAGAAGGTGCGGGAGGCAACATCACGGTGGACTCAGTGTCCATCCTTCTGCAAGACAGCCAACTCCGTGCCGATGCCTTTGGTGGCGCAGGAGGCAATATTCAAATCACAGCAGATGCGTTCCTAGCCGACCCCATCAGCGAAGTCAGTGCCTCGTCAGACCTGGGCATCGACGGCGAGATCGATATTCAGGCTCCTATCGCCGATCTCATCGGCATCGTGACGCCGTTACCCCCGGACTTTGCGTCGGCTGGCGCGTTGCTGTCGAACCGGTGTGCAGCGCGGCTTTGGGAAGGGACCGTGAGTAGTTTTGCGGTAGTCGGACGCGACAGCGTGCCCGCGACCCCTGATGAGCCGTTGCCGAGTCAGCTCTATCGGCCGCGGTCGGCGCCTGGGACGCAAGCCGAGACCGGCCAGCAGCCGAAGGGAGCGCTTCATATCGACACCACCCAGTATCCTCATGACACGCCTTGGTTGACCCTCGTGATGACTCCCGTGACGCCAGGACTCGACTGTGCCAAGCGATGACCTGTGCCATGCCGCATGCTCGACGAGGACACAAGCTGAGTCCTACACTTTAGCAAACCTTTCGTAAACCCCCTGGATTTATCCATGGGGATACAAGAAGATGAAAGGCAAGGGCTCGATGCCCACCGCCTTTCATCTTCACGGACTCAGTCAAGCGTAAACGTAATTGACGCAGAAAAGACTTATGGTAATATGAAACTCGTGTTTTGTTCTGGTTCTTCAGCAAAAAAATAGGGAAATGGCTCGAAAAACATTTACCTTTCAACTCTATCGTACAAAGCGAGAAAAGTATCTCCATCGGCGTATTGATATTGCCGGAGAGATTTATAATCACTGCGTCTGGCTTCAACGCCGGTACTACAACATGTTTGGCGGCTACATCCACTACTACCGCTTGAAGAAGCATGTCACCCGGCTCAAAAAGATGGCGCGGTTTGCGCACTGGAATGATGCCGGCTCACAAGCGGTGCAAGAGATGGTCCGCCGGGTGGACCTGGGTTATCAGAAGTTTTTCCGCAAGCAGAACAAGCGTCCGCCAAAGCGCCGCAAGCGGTGGAAACACAGGTCGTTCACCCTGACACAAGCGGGTTGGGCATACACTGGGGGGAATCTGCTCAACATTGGAGGTGTCAAATACCGTTTTCACCAATCGAGGGAGATCGAAGGTCAGATCAAGACCGTCACCCTCAAACGCATGCCGACAGGCCGTGTCTTTGTCTTTTTTTCGTGTGAAGTCCCTGAAACCGAGGCCATCAGAGTCAAGACGGGTCAAACCGCAGGCTTTGATTTTGGACTCCAGCGGTTTCTCACAGGCAACAACGGTCAAGAGATCGACGCGCCGCTGCCGTACCGAGCAGCCCTCAAAGACCTTCGCCGAGCCAGCCGTGCCTTTTCGAGAAAACAGCGCGGCTCTGCCCATTGGCGCCGAGCCCGGTTGCATCTGGCCCGCGTCCACGCTCGCGTGGCCAATCAACGCCGAGCTTGGCACTGGAAATTGGCGCGCCAGCTGTGTGCAACCTACGACGCGATCTATCTCGAAGACTTGGAGCTTCGCGGTATGCAGCGTTTGTGGGGACGCCAGATCAGTGATCTTGGGCATGGCAACTTTCTTCACATCTTGCCGCACGTGGCCAAACAGACGGGAACGCATCTCGGTTTCGTCGGTCGCTACTTTCCGTCGAGCAAGCTGTGTTCGGTATGTGGTGTGATCAATCACGCTCTTGGCCTGTCAACGTCACTGGACTTGTGTGTGCGGCGCCGTGCACGATCGTGATCACAATGCCGCCGTGAATATTCATGCAGAAGGGGCATCTTCTGCTGGGGGATTCCCCGTGCGTCAGCAGGGAATCGGCGTCAGACCGCCTCAGTCGGCTGCCGATTGATGATCCCAGAATCCCCCGGCTTGAGCCGTGGGGAGTATGTCAATTCTTCATCAACGACACGCCATCGATCCAAGCCGCGCCGCTGGGTTTGTTATACGCTTCAATACGAAACGTATACTCGCCTGCGGTGTTAATTTGGACCAGTTTGCTCAGCCTCTGCCAGGGCGTGGTCCCTCGTACGATCTGGGTCGTGGCCACATTTCCGCTGCCCTGGGTGCTGGTTTCGTCTTTCAGGGAAATGCGTACGCCGCGGGTGCGTGTGTCCTGCATGCCGAGCTGCTGCGACTTGATCCAGTCGGCGATCCGGTAGGTTCCTGGGGTCAGCCGGAGTGTGATGGCGGAAGCGATGGGCGTGCGCTGCTGCAGGTGCGCTTCCTGCAAGTGCAAACTTTGCGTTCCCTCAACGGCATTGGTGGCGGCCACGCGCCACGCCTGCGTGGCGCCCAGATACCAGTCTACTAGCTGATTGCCCTCTACGGCTTCAAAGCCGCCGTTGGCGATCAGCTCCACGCCACGCGGTGTCTCAGGGGGCGTGTCGCCCGGCTCCGGGTCCGTGGGTTCGGTCGGTTCCGGCAGGGTCTGAGCCTGTGCCAGCCGGAGTGATCGAGGCGACGACAGTGGCCCACGCTCCGGGACCGCGCGTAGGTTGTAGACCTGTGCGTTGGCCGCGCGCACATGAGTAAGAAAATTCCCAAAACAGGGGGCGGTGAGATGGGGAGGGCGGGTTTCGGCACGGGTGCGGAAACCCTGCAGATCCGTGCCGCTACGAAAGCATGCTTCGGCGCCATCATAGGCATTGTCCCGGACCGTAATGAGACCGAAATTATAGACTTCCCAATGCAACCAGGTGGTGTCTTTATAGGCCCAGAGATTCGCCCCGACGCGGAAGTAGGCGCCAGCCGGACTGGTTTCCAGCAGCGCTTGGCGCAACTGGCGCTGGTAGGCGATACCGCGCGCCTCTTGGGTCTCAAAAGGCCCGTCATCATTGAAATGGACGACGCGCCGAAACGTATCGCCAACTTGCAGGGCATCCCGCAATTCGGCGTACGTGCCGTGGAAGTAACTGGCTTGCTTGACCACGAATTGCGTGGGCGAGAGCCAATCGGCCCGGACACTCCGGTAACGCTGGGGGGTGCGCCGCTGGCCACGCACGATCGTCGCCGGTAAGGACGAAAATTGCGTGTACACGCCATGTACCGGCCGAAATGCCGGATTCCCGACCCAATAGAAGTTACACGTGTTGCAGGTGATTGTGATCGATTGGGCCGCATCATCGGCGCGAAACGCATCCACCGTGCCCACGACGGCCAGGGGACTGTCGTTTTCCGCCGTCAAAAAGCCGTCCAAATTAGAGGCTGAAAAGGGGCGGTCCAGGAAGTCCGACCACACGCCGGCCTGCGCGTCTTTGGCGATGATGACATCGGCATAAACCGCGGTGCCCTCCGCACTCTTGAGGCCTTGATAGACGTACGATTTGGGGTCGTCGAGATTGTTCGTGGCCAGGAGATACGGACTGCCGGCTTCTTTAAACGCGGTATAGACGGTGCGATACCATTGACGCATGAGCCTGGCGGCAAATTCATCTAGACCGAAGTTCCCCTGGCAGAATAGGCGGAGGGTTAAGTAGATCAACAGGTTGGCCCAATTCAAAAGTCCAT
>CBCXVS010000072.1:0-17693 GCA_965178525.1 uncultured bacterium
AATGACCTGGCTGGGCTCCCTCCATCGTTTGGGGGAGGATAGCCTACCTCATTAACTATTGGGGAACAACCCTAATTATCTGCTGTCAATATAGCCTTGTACTCCTTTAGAGTATTGAAAGAAATCATGACCATCAAGATGTATCAGATACAGGGAAAATATTCGAAACGAGTCGTGTTGCTTGAAGAGCAAAAAAACAATGCGATAGCTATACAGTAGCGATATATGAAAAGAGACACGATCATGAAGGAAGTCATCATTAACGCGGATGATCTTGGCGCTTCAAAAGCAACGAACAAAGCCATTGCCTATGCTTACCGTCACGGTGTTCTCACCAGCGCAAGTTGTGTTGCGGCCATGCCGGCTTATGAGGATGCGCTTGCGCATGTGATCCGGCCGAATCCGGAGTTGGGGGTTGGCATGCATCTGACCGTCACCGAAGGCAAGGCTATATTGGATGCCGCGGACATTCCTCTTCTCGTTGATGCACATGGGCGCTTCCGGAATAGCTTTTTCGATATTTGGATGAAGCTAAAAAAGAATAAAGACATACTGAAACAAATTTATTGGGAAATGGATGCGCAGTGTTATCAATTGCACACTGATGGTATTCGCATTGATCATATAGATGGGCATCATCACATTCATATGATACCCTCTATTTTTCAAATAGTCGCAGAGATTGCGAAAAAGTACGATTGCCATGTCATACGGCTTACTGATGAGCCATTGTATTTATCAGCTTCAGGTTGGTATCCAAGTTATTATTATCTACCGTGGATCAATGGCAATATTGTCAAAAAGACATTGTTGAGCACATTTTCAAAATTGAACAAGAAATATCTACATCATATCCTTACAACCGATTATTTTTTGGGATTTTACATAGTGGCCGGATGGATATGAGAAACTTGCAATATGTCTTGCGTTCTCTCAAGCCGAGGGTCACGGAAATTGCCACCCATCCTGCATTGTATGATGCGTACGAAGCCGAGACATATCCACATGAAAACATGGTGCAATGGTTACAATCGGCAGGACGTCAGCAAGAAATAGAAGCCTTGCTGGCGGATACCATACGGCAAGAGGCTCAGAACAACAATATCAAATTAATACGCTTTTGTGACATGACTGCAAACAAGTAGATTTTGATCCTTCGGAGGGTATGTGCATGCTCTCTCTGAGTCAGAGAAGAACACAGCTTACGGTTATTATTATGGTTGCTGTTCTAATACGATTAGGCGTTATGTTTGCTTTGCAAACGTATCAATTTAAATCCGAAAGAGCATATGGCTACAGCAATGCCAGGGTTGCTTTCCATGTCATGACCGGCCGCGGATTCAGCTTGTCGGCAAACGAGGCTGGCGGACTGAACAAGACGGCCATCACGCCGCCGGGCTATGTCTATGTCCTGGCTGGGATCTTCAAGATTTTCGGCCCCTATACGGTGATGTCTGCTATCGTCATTGAGACCATACAAGCACTGATATCAAGTCTCACATGTCTTCTATTTTATCTACTCGGCAGGCGATTTCATGAACACATCGGACTCTTGGCGGCAGCGGCGATGGCGGTCTATCCCAGCGCGATCTTCTTTTCGGTTGTGCGGATTGGACCGGCGCCTGTGGTGGTCTTGCTCTTAGCGCTGATGATGCACTATCTGCTAAAACTTCAGGAGAACCCGCAGACACGAGATGCGGTCATCTGCGGGGTATTGATGGGACTGAATGCCCTGTTTGAACCAGCGGTCATTCTTTTCTACGTTTTGGCCTGTATATGGCTATTGCTATGGCGTTCGCGCGCTCGCCTGGCGGCGGTGACACACGCGTTCGTGATGGGTATCGTCTGTATGGTGCTCGTGTTGCCGTGGACGATTCGGAATTATATGGTCTTCCACACGTTTGTCCCTCTCAAATCGTCGATGGGAAGGAATTTGCTGGAAGGGAGTCACCCACAAGGGACGGGCGTTATCCATCACTTTGGGATTCCGGAGGTTTTGTCTCTGGAAGAATTGAAGATATTCAGAAGTTCCAATGAGCTTCAAAAAGACAAAATGTTGTTTCATAAGGCGGTAGAATTTATCCAAGATGATCCGAAATACTTTCTGCATTCGACCCTGCGGCGGATCTTTTATTTCTGGGCGCCGCTTAATCCTTATCGCACCACACCGCATGATACCTTGCGGCTGGTCACATATGGCCCTGTGCTTATCCTGGCGATTTTCGGCATTCTACTCATGCGGCAAAAATGGCTTGAAACCACACTCGTACTCGCACTTTTCTTCTCTTATCCGCTTCCCTACTACATCACACATGTCAGTATTAATCGATACAAATTTATCGTCGAACCTTTCCTGGTCTTGCTCGCCTCCTATGCCGTATTGACGCTCATTCGCCGGCTCAAACCGCGTGCCATCCCCGTTGCCGCGGGATGAAAGACAGGGGCATTTCCCCTGCCGGTTATGGCCGTCCCCCTGCCGCGCCATCTCTCGGATAAGCGCCTAGATGCACCGCGCCGTTTTTGGCACGGCGCGCCGGACTCTCCCGGCGCAGATGAAAATCCTTGCGGCCCGGCTTGGTGCTGACAAACTGGGGGTCGGCGGTCTTGGACTGGGCATCGCAACCGCACCGCTTTTGCCACATCGTGAAGCCGACACGGCCTTTATTGTACGTAAAGGTCAGACGCCCGTTGTGATTGAAATAGAGATTGTCATTCACCGTGCGGGGGGCGCTCACGGCCTGCCGGTCGATGCGGATAGCGCGCGCATCACGCCGGGTAAGATAGACGATGTTGTGCCGAATGGTGACCTCCCGATGCTGGCGATAGTCGATACCCAGGCCGGCGTTATAGCAGACGTTGTTTTCGAGCGTTACATAGTATCCATCTGACGAGATTCGGTAACAAACGCCCGCGACGTTATAGACGATATTTTCGGAGACGCGCCAACGGTCACACCCGCTTTCGATGTAGATTCCACGGGTGAGTTTATCCCCTTTGACATTGGGACTCATGGTGTGGATGACATTGCCCGTGATGACGCCATCGTCGCCATTCACATCACAATAAATGCCCTGAAATGTCGGCAGTGGGACCTTTCCGCCAAATTCGTCCTGGCACGCCTGGATCGATTGAAAATCGGAGAGGTGATTCTGGCGCACTAGCGTCCCATTGGACATGGAGCGGGAGCGGGACTTTCCAGCGGTGATTTTGATCGCCTCATGCTTGAAGACCTTGGCATTTTTCCAGCCACATAACAGATGACTGAGAGTATTGTGTTCGATCACGGCATGTTGCGTGCCTTCTATCCGCATGGCGTTCGTGCGGATATTCGTGAGCGTATTGCCGCGGACCAAGGCATTGTTGACGGTGTAGCCTTCGTCTCGATTGTCATGCAGGAACAGACTTCTCGTGCCGCGATTTGACAAGGGCGTGAGGCCCCAGTTGCGAATCGTATTGCCAAGGATCCGAGTACCGATCATCGTTCGCCGTTGCGCGTGGACTTCAATAGCGTAATCCGAGGTCGGCACGCCCTTGCCGTCAAACGTCAGTTGTCGCACGGTCCAGTTATCCACATTACGGAGTTCGATCACGCCGTCTCTGGAACCCTTGCCGGTATACCGCAAAATGGGCGTGTGGCCGGTATCGGGTTCGACGACGATACGCGCGGTTGCCAGACAACTCGGTTTCTGCGCGACCGCACTCTCATCGTAAGGCGTTTTGGCCTGTCGAATGCGAATCCTATCGCCACATGCCACGTGCTCAAAGGCTCGTTGCATGGCGCAGTACGGGTCGTCAGAGGTTCCCTGCCCCGGGCATGAGGTGTCCTTGTCCACATACAACGTCGCCGCCAACCCGGTTTCCATGCACAAGGTAATGAGGGCGAAGACAACCCATCCCAACACCATAAAGCGCAGCGGTTGCCAAACGTTATGTCTACCACCCATGATCACCGCCTACACGATTTAAGCGTCCATCTCGTCCGCATACACAAAGCGGAAGGTGTTGCCGTCGGGGACAATCCGGCCCATTGACGGAGCCGGGAAATGCGTGCCGCAGACGAGGACCTCGGTGTCGCAGTAGCGCTCCAGAAAGGCCCGCCGGGTTTGCCGGGCCAGCTCCGGGTCAAAATCCGGACGCGGAATCCACAGGGGTTCGGCGCATTGCACCGGGCTGTGGATCATGTCGCCGGTGATGACCGCGTTGGCGCCGTTCGATGCCAGACGGACGCTGACATGATCCGATGTATGGCCCGGCGTCGACTCGAGCCACACTTCGTCATCGAGGGCGTAATCGTTGGTTACCAGGACGGCCTGCTTCGCTTCCATGATCGGCAAGACACTGTCGGTCAGATGCACCAGGGGCTCGTTCTGATGCATCTTCTCCCAGTACGCCCATTCCTTTTGGGAGAAGATGTACCGGGCGTTCGGGAACGTCGGCACCCAGCGCCCATCGCGCAGTTGCGTGTTCCAACCGACGTGGTCGGTGTGCATATGTGTGCACATGACATAGTCCACCGCCTCCGGGTCGACGCCGGCAGCGATCAGGTTGTGCAGGAACGCGCCACTCGTGTTCATATGCCAGCTTGGCCGCTGGCGTTCCTTGTTGTCGCCCACACACGTGTCGACGAGGATGGTATGATGCGGCGTGCGCACCAGATAGGCCTGCATCGTAAAGATCAAATTGCCGGAGACGGGATCCATGGCGCGCGGCTGTAGCCACGGCTTGTGGGGCTCCCAATCCTCCGGCGTGGTGTGCGGAAAGAAACCGAACGGATCGAAATCCGGCATGGCCGGCTCGACAATCCGATCGATTGTGATGTGTCCGACGTGTTGTTGCAGCATGCTACGTCCTCCATTTCAAAGCCCATACAACCGCATTGGCAACACTCCTGGTTGTCCCGCGTGACGCTTTACACTAGAGTATGACCTGTGCGCTAGCTCATTCACTGATCCGAGCTGCACAGGATTATAGCGGTTATGAGAGAAGCACGCCGGTGAAAGGAACACATGATGGCCAGAGACACAGCATCCGTTGTCATTTGCGGAGCGGGATATGCCGGTCTGTCGGCCGCCTATTACCTCGCCGTCAAACGCAACATCACCGACATCGTGATCGTCGATCCACAGCCTCCCCTTACGCTCACGAGCAATAAAGGCACCGAAGGGTACCGCAATTGGTGGCCCGACGAAACGATGATGCGCTTCATCAACCACAGCATCGATCTGCTTGAAGACGCGGTCCTGGCGAGTGGGCATCCGGAGTGGCTCAACCGGCGTGGCTATGTCTTTCTCACGGCGCAGCCTGACGAAGCCGCGCGCTTGCGACAACAGGCGCAACACGTCGCCCGTCTAGGCGCGGGAGCATACCGCGAGCATCCGGGTCCTCTGCCGTACCAGGCGGCTCCCGCCAGCGGATTTCGCAACCAACCAGAGGGGGTCGACTTGGTGTTGGATACCGGCCTCATTCGAGAACTTTATCCCTTTGTGCGCAACGATGTGGTGGCGATGGCGCACGTGCGCCGGGCGGGCTTCTTCGACTCCTGGCCCTTTGGTCAATGGCTATTAGCCCAAGTGCAAGCCCGTGGTGTCCGCGTGCTGACGGACTGCGTCGTGGGTCTTCAGGTTGCGGGGGGGCGCGTCCGAGCCGCGCATCTCGCCTCGGGGCGTACCTTGGAGACGGATGTGTTCGTCCTGGCGGCGGGTCCGTATCTCAAACAGGTAGCGCACTCGTTTGACTTGGAACTCCCGGTCGTCAATGAAGTGCACGCCAAGCTGACCGTGCGCGACGTGCATGGCGTCGTGCCGCGCCATGTGCCGCTTATGCTTTGGAATGACCCCGTGAATCTTGCTTGGACAGAGGCGGAACGTCAGAAGTGGGCGGCCAACCCAGAGACGCAGTGGCTTCTCGACACCATTCCTGCTGGCGTGCATTTTCGGCCGCGTGGTAAGGAAGACGTCTTGCTCATTTGGACCTTTGACGTGCACCGCTTAGAACAACCGGTCTATCCCCCGCCGTTCAATCCCCATTACGGCGAGGTGCTCATCCGCGGCCTGGCGGACATGATTCCCGGCTTTCGAGTATACGCTGGACAGGACGACCCAACGCAGGTCGATGGGGGGTATTATTGCAAGACGCCGGAAAATCGGCCGTTGATCGGGCCGCTGCCAGTCGCGGGCGCCTACGTGATCGGGGCGCTGAGCGGCTACGGCCTCATGGCGTCGCAAGCCGCCGGGGATTTGCTGGCGGCGCATGTGGCGGGTGAGGCGTTGCCGGATTACGCCCCGGCCTTTCTGCTGTCGCGCTACGATGATCCCGCCTACCAGGCGCAATTGGCTCGGATGGACGCGGCTTCGGGACAGTTGTAACCGCAAACGGCAGTATTGACAGCGCCCGCCCTTTAGGATTAAAGTCAAGGCGTGGGCAGAACGCGATCAATCTGTTGTCGTAGGATAACGTAACTAGAGGGCAACGCGCTCGATGGATTGGGAAGATCTTTACCTTCAGTTAGATCCAAAGGAACCCCTTGAGGCTGAGGATCCTCGTCTGTATCAAGACCTCTTCGGAACGTTCCTCGACGATGTTGCGGCGCGTCTATCGATCGCAAGGAACAGAAACTTCAAGCTGCTTCTTTCGGGGCATACCGGCTGCGGCAAGTCCACGTTTCTAAATCTACTCCGGGTGCATCCCAAGATCGAGGGTCCGTTTTTTCCCGTCAAATTCTCCATCCAAGACATCCTTGATCCCAATGATGCCACGCATATCGATATTCTACTCTCGCTGGTTATACAGACGCTCATTGCGATCGACGAGGCCAAGGACATCACGATCAACATCGAGCAGACGCTGTTGCGGAAAGCCGAGGAACTCTACCGGGAACTTGCCGGACTCCTGCGACGCGAGGGCGAGACGACGAGTCGAAGAAGCAGGCAGGTCGAGGCCGGCACCGAAACAGGCGTTAACCTGAACAGCATCATTGCCTGGTTCAAGAGCACCCTTTTGGCGCGTTTTAAGGTTGAAAACGAAACCCGAGAGACGGTACGGCAATATTACAAGCCAAAGATGACGGATTTTTTGCGTACGATCGATGATGTCCTGCTCCGCATCCAGGCTGCCTTGCAAGACAAACGGCTGATGATCCTGATCGACGATACGGATAAAATCCCCCCGTCACAGGGGCTCGATATTTTCTTCGAAAATGGGCAACATCTCAGCGCACCCAAAACGAACATCGTTTTTATGGTTGACACCTCACTCTCGTGTTCCTCCAAGTATGCGACGATCGTGGGCAAAATCGGTCATGAGGAGTTCTTCCCGGCCATCAAGACCATCGAACGAGATGGTTCGACTTCCGCGACGACCAAGGCCAATCAACGCATGCTGCGAGAATTGGTGCGCCAACGCGCCGGCAAGGAATTCTTTCCGGATACGGCCCTCAACAAGGCCGTGGAGATGAGTGGTGGTGTGGTGCGAGAATTGATCCGTATCTTGCAGGAAGCCATGTTCCGGGCGCGTGGCCGTGTGCGCAACAACCACGTGGATGAAGCCGTTATACGGGTGCGTAACGGCTATAATCTGTATTCTGATCACGTCAAAGTCCTCAAGGCTGTATTAGAATCTCCGAACTGGTTTCAGACTTCTGAAGAAGAGGTGACGGAAAAACTGGAATCGATCTTGCTCGACCTCCTTTATATGCCGGCACTGTTCCAGTATCGCAATGGTGAGGACAAGTGGTATAGACCCTATCCCCTATTTATACCATGGCTGCAAAACCTTTAGTTTTAGGTCCCGCACAACGCTTGGACGTCCAAGATCTGAGTCAACGCCTACAGCTACACCTGGGCCGAGGCGGCATTTTTCTGATTGCAACCGATCACAGCCGCACCAAAAGAGCGGTCGAACGCCTCCTGTCCAAAGGCTCACCTGGCGTTTCTTGGCATAGCCTGGATGCTTCCAAAGATACCGATGTCCTCTTGCAAATTTGGAACCTCGTGCAACGCCGGACGCTTAATCCCTTGCAGGCCGTGTTTTCCGTGCATACGGGACGCCTGAGCCAGCCGGCCTGGATCCGTTTTCTCACGGCGCTCAATATCCGGAGAGAATACATCCCGGACGGGCGCTGGACGCTGGTCATCTGGATGTCGCACCCGCGCATGGACGAGTTCCCAACGTATGCCAAGGACTTTTGGAGCTTTCGCACGGCCGTGTATCGCTTCCGGAGTACACCGTCTTTCCGTCGTGAGCGCAGCCCAAAAGCTGACGAACTCGAGACGCAAATACAGGACATGCAGCAGCTCATCGAGCAGACGCAGCAAGAGCGCGGATCTGATGAGCCGCTTCTGGCCTCTCTCGATTTTCGCCTTGGGGAATTGGCCTATGAGCTGCCTGATATGGACCTGGCCATGGCGTCGTATCACCAAGCTGAGCGCATCTACCGACCACTTCAAGACCAGCGCAACCTGGCTGCTACCCTGGGCAACCTCGGGCTCATCTATCATGGCAAGGGGGATCTGGAGCAGGCGCAGCACTACCATGAGGAAGCCCTGCATACGAGCCGCGAGATCGGCTATCTACTGGGCATTGCCGGCTCGCTCGGTAACCTCGGGATCGTCTCTCAAGTCAAGGGGGATCTGGAGCAGGCACAGCATTACCATGAGGAAGCTCTGCATACGAGCCGCGAGATCGGCTACCCGCAGGGCGTTGCCACGGTTCTGGGCAATCTCGGGGCCGTCTATCAAGCCAAGGGGGAGCTAGAGCAGGCACAGCATTACCATGAGGAAGCCCTGCGCATAGACCGCGAGATGGGAGACTTGCAGGGCGTCGCCGAGGATCTGAGCAACCTCGGACTCTTCTATCAAGCCCAGGAGGAGCTGGAGCAGGCACAGCACTACTACGAGGAAGCCCTACGCATACACCGCGAGATGGGTAACCTGTCGAACATCGCCGAAACCCTGGGGCGACTCGGGGAACTCAATCAGGCCATAGGGAATACAGAACAGGCCCAGGTTTGCTTGAAAGAGCGAGACGCCCTCAACCGCAAGGCACGTAAGAGACGGCATTGAGCCACCTGCGTTTCAACGACCATGCCCCGTATGTCCTCCATGCAGCTGGCCCATCACCTATCCTGACGCCGCGCTGATCCACCAGCTTTTTTGAGACACCCCCTGCCCTCGTGGAACAATTAAAGCAGGCAGACATGGCGCAGAGCGACGAGAGGCAAACCCGGCGCTCTCGGTTTTTTCCCTCAAGCAAGGAGCGTGACATTGCATACCCCGAACCAACTGACCCGGCTATCCTTTCTCAGTCTTTTCTTGATGGGCGTGGCATTGCTGGCTCCCCCAGCCGATGCCTTTTGCGGATTTTACGTCGCCAAGGCCGACACCAAACTGTTCAACAAAGCCTCGAAAGTCGCCATAGCACGGCACAACAACAAAACCGTGATCACGATGGCAAATGATTATCAGGGCGACCCAAGCGAATTTGCCATCGTGATTCCGGTTCCCACGGTGCTAGACCGTGACCAGATCCACGTGACGGAGCCGGCCATTATCGACCATCTGGACGCGTATACCGCCCCACGCCTCGTCGAGTATTTTGACCCTGACCCCTGCCAGCAAATGATCGCAAACCTACGGTTTAACAGGTTGCGGTCAGCCGTTCAGGAAGCCGACGTAGCGCGCGGCGCCCAGGCCGCGGCGCTCGGCGTCACCATCGAGGCCGCGTACACCGTGGGTGAATACGATATCCTCATTCTCTCGGCGCAAGAAAGCACTGGGTTGGAAACGTGGCTCATGCAAAACGGCTACAAGATCCCGGCCGGAGCCAGCCCCGTGATCGCGAGCTACCTCAACAAGGGCATGAAATTCTTTGTGGCCAAGGTCAACCTAAAGCAACACGCTAGGCAACGCACGACCTATCTGCGGCCACTACAAATCGCCTTCGCCTCAGACCATTTCATGCTGCCAATACGCCTTGGCACCATCAACGCCGCGGGGCCGCAAGAACTGTTCATCTTCATGCTCACCCGCCACGGCCGCGTCGAAACCACGAACTATCAGACCCGCAAACTCCCCTCGAATCTGGACGTGCCGGTCTTCGTCAAGCGTGAATTCGGCGATTTTTACCACGCCGTGTTCGACCATCAGGTACACCAGGATCAGATGCGCACGGTCTACCTGGAATATGCCTGGGACATGGGTTGGTGCGATCCGTGCGCAGCGGATCCGCTCTCGGTGGCCGAACTCCGAGAACTGGGTGTGTTTTGGCAAAACCCGGTCGCCGCTACTGGCGCCAAGCGTCAGGCACGGGATGTCTTTGTGACGCGGCTACATGTGCGCTACACGGCGGAGACGTTCCCGCAGGATTTCCAATTTCGCAAGACACAGGATCGGACGAACTTCCAGGGACGCTATGTGCTGCGGCATCCATGGAAAGGGGAGCGTTCGCAGTGTCAAGCGGCCGCGCAGTATTTTGCCAGCCTGCCACAGCGCTTTGAGGCCGAAGCGCAAAATCTGGCGCGTCTGACCGGATGGGATGTCGCGGCGATTCGTGACAAAATGTCAGCCAACGGACAGTCGTTTGAAGCCCAACCGGCGCGTCGGTTAAAGTGGTATCAGAAACTGTGGAAGAAGCCGTGAGGCGGCGAAAGGCTTTCGCCAGTCGGGGCTAACGCGTTGCAGAGGCATCTTGCCCCGCCCTGCGTATGCCCCTCGGAACCCACGGCGCTACGCCGAGCGTCACGGCCAGGCTGACCAGCGCACAAATCACTGTCGTCAGCGGCGCCCCAACTTGCTCCGCCGCCGCCCCGGAGAGCAGACTTCCCAAGAAGAGGGGCGCCACGGCAAGGGAGCGCAACCCCATGACCCGGCCACGCATCTCGCGCGTGCTCATATCTCAGCAACATAATCGTGATATTGGCCATGCACAGGGTTTGCGTCATCCCGGTCAGCACCAGCATCCCTAACGCCACGGGATAGCTCGGGGTGAGAGCAAACATCAACTCGAACAGGCTCCAGAGACCGGTCCCCAACAGCACCAACATCCCGGCCCGCTGCCTCGTCCCAAGGGCGATCATGAGCAATGACCCGAGCAATGCCCCGGCCCCCATGGCCGCCCCGAGCCAGCCTAACCCGGTCGCCCCGACGCTGAATACATCACGGGCAAACACCGGCAAGAGATTCATTGATAATGGAAACAGCACGAAATTGGCCAATCCCGCAAAGACCAGTGGGGTCCACAGCCCGGCATCCTGCCCGCTATAGCGCAGGCCATCTCGGAGATGCTGCCAAATCGACGCCTGGCTCTGCCGTCGTGTCTGCGGCAACGGGCGTATCGCGATGTAACTCGCCAACTGCAGCAGTTGTAAACCCAACATCACCACATAGGCCCATTGCACACCCGTCGCTGCCCCTTCGAGCGCCAACGCCCTGGCGACCGGATCGGGCAAGGCAAACGGCGCCGCGCCCCAGCTCAGGCCATGGTCATAGCTCATCAACACGCGCCCCTGGCTGGTGGCGGCATAGAGACGCTGGGCATCATAAGTGGGCCAATTGAGGGACAGCACCATCTCAGCATCGGACCAATCCCACACCCGCCGGGCCGGGCGGCAACACGCCAGAAGCAAGCCGCCCAGCACCGGTCCGGTAATAGACGTTAGATTCATCGCCATATTGGTCAGGGAAATCCCGTTGGTCAGGTCACGCGGGTTGAGAATATCCGCTTGTATGCTCTGCTGTGTGGGCTGGAAAAAAGCCTGCGCGATACCCCGTACAACAGTCGCGACAAACAGGTGCCAGACTTCTAACCGCCTGATGATGACCAGGAATGTCAGCGAGGCCACAACAATGCTGAGCACCGTAAGCGCGACCAGGGCGAGACGGCGGCGGTCTACGCGGTCCGCAACGACACCAGCCCAGGGTCCCAACATCGACCCTAAAAAGCGGACCGCCCCGATTAGTCCGACCAAGAAAGGCGAATGGGTCATCTCCAGGACCAGCCATCCAAGCGCCACGCTGTCCATCCGCATGACGAAGGATGAGCTAATATACGCGAACCAGAGATACCGGAAGTCGCGGTTGTACAACGCCGCCATGAACGCCATGCGCCGGGGCGCAACGGTATCGGTATCAGCATAGGTAACGGTACGCATGGGTCCGGTGGTGTCTCCTCCACGTGAGTATGGTAGCCTATTGTAGATCAAATCACCCGGGGTGCAACTGTGCACGTCATCACGGCAGTCTTACGAGTCTGTGAGGGAGATCAAACATGCCGAAATTGGACCATCGTGTCGCGCTGATCACAGGAGCAGGCCGTGGCATTGGACGCGCCATTGCCCTGGCCTATGCCAAAGAGGGAGCCAGATTGTCTCTGGCAGCCCGTACCCGTAGCGAACTGGAGTACACGGCCCAGGAGGCGCAAGCTCTGGGCGCGTCTACATGTATCCTGACGGCTGACGTGTCCGACCCGGCACAGGTCGACGAGCTGGTGCGGCACACGGTCGACCGGTTTGCGGCCATCGACATTCTGGTGAACAACGCCGGCATTGCCGGTCCCATAGGCCCTTTGCACGAGAACGACGTCTCGGCCTGGATGCGGACGATCCAGGTCAACCTGATCGGCACCTACTTGTGCTGCCGCGCTGTCCTCCCAGTGATGCGGCGGCAAAACCGTGGGAAGATCATTAACCTCTCCGGCGCTGGAGCCACGGCGGCATGGCGTGATCTGTCTGCTTATGGGGTCACCAAAGTGGCCGTCGTGCGGCTGACGGAGACACTCGCCTTGGAGCTGGAAGGCACGAACATCCAAGTCAATGCGCTGGGGCCGGGTTCGATTCATACCCAGATGTGGGATGAGCTACGCGATGGCGCCAAAGCCGCCGGCGCGGCGCGCATTTATGAGCTGGGACGGCAAGTCACCAGTGGTGGTGGGGCGTCCATGGCTCAAGCCGTGGAGTTGGCCATGTTCTTGGCCAGTGATGCCTCAGGGACGTTGAGTGGTCGTCTAGTGAGTGCAGTAGCGGATGATATCTCCAGTCTCTCGGCACGCATCCCCCAAATTATGGCCTCCGATGCCTGGACGTTGCGTCGAGTCGACCCGCCCTAATCTGGAGGATGTGCCGGCGGGAGCGTTCCCGACATGTCTTCCTTTACTTTTTCTGGGCCTCAGCTTCGAGCCAAATCTCAATGTCGTCGCCGATGACTTTGAGCCCGTACTTCATGCCAAAGTCGCTGCGCTTGATCTTAGTTCGCGCGGAGAAGCCGGCCGTCAAGATCTGGTTGTATCCCTTTAGTGGATTCGGCGCGAGCTTGTTAAAGGTGAAGGCGAGTGTCACCGGCTTGGTCACGCCGAGTAGCGTCAGATTGCCTTGCACGTTGCCCGTCTGGTCCCCCGTCTTTTCGATGTCGGTGGAGGTGAAGGTCATCTCCGGGAACTCTTTGACGTTGAAAAAATCGGGCGAGCGCAAATGGTCATCACGCTTTTGGAAATTCGTATCGACGCTCGTCGTCTTGATCGTCACCTGGAGTTTGCTCTTCGTGAAATCGTCTTTATCGAAAACGATCTCGCCCGAAATATCGTTGAATCGCCCGATGACATTGGCATAGCCGACGTGCATGACGCGGAACACAGCCTGGGCGTGCACCGGGTCGACCTTGAACGTCTCGGCGGCTTGCACGGACGCCGCAAAAGCGAGAAGCACCATCAGCACAACCCCAACCCGCACGTTGAACATCTTCTGTTTTCTCAACTTCCATCTCCTTTGCAAGGTTTCACAGACCCGCGATATCTTCACGTCAATACCCACTGCCGGTATCGGCAGTGAAGGCCGCGACCGCCACGGCTGCGACCGCCGGCACGGCCACGAGCACGCCGTAGAGCACGGGGTTCAGCATGCGTGCCGAACGCCCTTGAAGCGCCACCCGCCGGGCGACGAAATCAGCGGCAAAAACGAGCGCCAGCAAGAGAAGCGCCCAGCGGCTCACACGGGTAGCGAACAGGGCCATGACATAGATGACAACCAGCAGGACGCCCGCGGCGCCAAAAGCCCCCGTGGCCCCAAAGGCAAGCGGGGGGCCGTGGCGCAGATAGCCGACGTAGTGCCAGAGGAGATAGCCGCCGACGGCGACGGCTAGCGCCAGGGCCAGTTGCGAGAGGCTCGCCGAAGCGCCAAACAGCGCGATCAGACCGGCGCCAACCGCGGCAACTAAGATCAGGATCGACGGCGATAAGGCATGGCGAGCATCAGCTGCGACGTCCGCCGCACGGCCCATCGCCGCCACACGCCACAGCACCAGAATCGAGGCGGCATACAGCGTGAGCATGGTGACCATGTCTGCAACGCTCGGCTGTGAGAACAGAAGCCGCCAGCCTAGCCAGAGGATGGCAGCCACCGGAAAGATATAGCTGAGGGCGTGTCCCGCCGCGCGCTCGGTATGCGTTGCATCGATAAGAATACCTGCAACCAGCCCAATCACCGCCAAGTGAAAAATTTTCTGCATCGAGGCCGTGGGCAAAAATGGCGGCACCCCGAGGAGAAGGACGTAGGCAATGATGAAGGCGACACCTGCGGCACTCACCGCAAAACGTGATCCGAGCAATGGGCCCAAGGTCACGCGTAGGATGCAGAGGACAAGGAGCGAGAGGAGAAACGGCGTCACAACGCCCGTCACGAGTGGATTCTGTAGAAGCGCTTCCATGCTATCCCCCGTCTCATCCTATCATGTACCAGCCGCTTGGGTGATCGCCGCAAGCATTGTGCCACATCTATGGTTCGGTAGACAACTGGTTCCTGCAGAACAATATGGGTAACGAAAGCATTCCCCACTGCTAAAGAATTCTCCTAAGGAACAAATACGGAATAAATTTCTCCGGTAGAGGCGTGGCGCGCCGTGCCTCTACAACCGTAGATCAGTGCCGGGACGCCGAGTCACAAAGCCGCCCGCTTTCAACTTGTCTGGGAATCCGGTAACATCGGAGCGTGATATGATCGGACAGTTGGCGATTTCTTATGGTGTCGGGGCGGTTTTGCCCCGTCGAGAATGGGGAGGTGTGGTCGTAAAAACGGTATAGAAAAAAGTGGACGAAGCTGTAGGCTGGCCGGTGGCCATGGGGCTAGAGGATGACGACGCTGCTCAATTTCTTAGCAAAACGCTAGCCATCATTATTTTCCCCACCTTTAGTACGGCTTCTCCACAAGTTTCCCCCAGACGCAGTGGATAACTGGAAGCTCGCAGAGGAGAAGCCGATGTCAGCCACACAGACGTTCGTCGAACAACTGTGCCAAGCCCGAGATGCTACGCACAGCAAGGATCATCCGTTTATCAACAAATGGGCTCAAGGCGTGCGACCTGAAGACGTATAACTTGGGTGGTTTGAACCAGTTGAAGGAAATGCAGGTCCGTGTGCGGACCTATCGCCACCCTCACATGCGTCGCGGCTGCCGGCGGGGTGTGAAGCTGAGGGGAAAAGCCTAAAGGGAAAGGAAGCTACCCCCCGAACCCGGGCGAGGCGAAGACTGATACGGCGAACGAGAGCGAACCTTTGTGAGAAGCATCGCAACCCACAACCACGGCAATGTAGATCAGACGGTGGCAATAGACCAATGTGCAAGGGGGATGCTGAGGACCCCGTGGACCCCCCACAGGTCTCGGTGCACAGAAGGCGTCGAAGTCAGTCGCACCTCAGTTGTGCGGAACAGGGAACCCCCGTCAGGGTCTGGAAATCCAGCAACCCCACCGCAAGGAAGGGCCAACTCCCAAGCGGCACAAGATGCTGCGAGAAGCGAAAGCCAGCAGCCGAAAGGCAACGGGAAATCACAACCGGCTGGATAGGGCAATCCCCAACCTGCAAGGGTGCTGACGCGCAGCAGGTGAAGCGACCATCGAACGATGTAATCGTTACTTATGGAGGTGGAGGGTCGATGTTTCAGGAAACTGAGATGACCAGAGCCAAAACGCCAATCGACGGATGGCAATCCATTAACTGGAGGCGCAACCGGAAATGGGTGCGTAACCTGAGACAACGGCTCTATCGGGCATCACGACAGGGAGATCACAAGAAATTGCGCTCTCTACAACGACTCATGTGGCGAAGCAGAGCCAACCGAGAACTCAGGGTTTGGAAGGTGACGCAGATCAACAAGGGTCGGGAAACTCATGGTGTAGCCCAAGTGGTTGCCAAAACACCGAAAGCCAGAACGGAACTGGTGCGGGCGTGAGCGACCTAGCAGCCCTGGCAGGCGCAGCCGCTGCGACGGGTCACCCTTCCCAAGGCGCATGGCAAGACGCGACCTCTAGGCCTTCCCAGCATGCTGGAGCGGAGGATACCGGCCGTGGTGAAAAAGGCGTTAGAACCCGAATGGGAGGCCCGCTTTGCGCCCGGCTCATCTGGGTTCAGACCCGGACGGGGATGCCAGGACGCCAGGCAGCGCATCTATAACATCACCAGTCCAAAGAAGAAGAGGAAGTGGGGTTTGGATGCGGACATCAAAGGCGCATGTGATCACATCCGACACGAAACCATCCTAGCCGCCGCCGTGGGGTTCCCGGCGCAAAACCTCATCAAGGCATGGCTGGAGGCAGGAGTGGTCAATCAAGGGCTATTTGAAGCGGTGGAAGAAGGCGCGGCACAAGGCGGGGTCATCAGCCCACTGCTGGCGAATATCGCCCTCCACGGCATGGAAGGGGCGGTAGGCGTCAGATAGCAAAAGTAGCACAAAGGCAATGACGCCGAGAGGGTATGAGGTGGACGAGCCCTGGTCCGATACGCGGACGACTTCTGCATCTTCACAGAAACACAGGCAGACGCGGAAGCGGCCCGAGCGCAGGTGGCGCAGTGGCGGGCGGAAAGAGGGTTGGCACGCTCAACAGAGAAGACACCCATGCGACACCTCACGGAGGGCTTGGACTTCCTGGGGTTCAACGTTGGCCCCTACCCCGTATCGCAGACGAGAACGGGAGACAAACTGCTGCTTCAGCCCAGTAAGGAATCGGTAAAGAGCCGCAAGCCCCGACTAAAGCGAGAATGGACGACGCGAGTCGGACACAAGGCCAAGGCGGTGATCGAGCAGCTCAGGCCGATCCTGAATGGGTGGGGGAACTATTTTAAGACCAATGCCGCAAGCGAGGCATTTAAGGAGATCGACCACTGGAGGTAGCACCGAGACGTGAGGTGGTGCAAACGGACCCCTCCCAGCAAACCGTGGAAATGGATGAGAAAGCAATACTGCGGTACGTTCCGAAAGGGAAGAAACGACCAGTGGGTATTTGGCGACCCAGAAACGGCAAACCCTCTCCCCCAACTCTCGTGGCCACCCATCCGAGGGCACATCATGGTCGTGCACGACGCATCGCCGGATGATCCGGACCGAGGCGCCTAGTGGCAACAGCGCGCGGAAAGAAAAGCGGACCTGCTCCCCACCCCGCGCCAACGGGAACTGGCGCGGCGGCAGAGCGGGCCATGCCCGCACGGCCAGGACAGCCTCCACAACGGGGAGGAACTCCATGTCCACCACGTCATCCCAAAATCAAAGGGCGGAGAGGACGCCGTATCGAACCTGGCGCTGGTGCATCGGTACTGCGATCAACACCTACACCGGAGGAAGTCATGAAGGATACCGGTTTGCTTGAGCCGTGTGCGATGAAAGTCGCCCGCACGGTTCTGAGGGGGGGGGCATGGCGACATGATGCCCCTACCCGATG
>CBCXVS010000072.1:17701-26696 GCA_965178525.1 uncultured bacterium
GCTTGAGCCGTGTGCGATGAAAGTCGCCCGCACGGTTCTGAGGGGGGGGGCATGGCGACATGATGCCCCTACCCGATGCTCGTATGTTCATTTCTGCCGGATGCGGTGCATCGGGCTCTTGACGGTACCAAGGGCTTGTCGCGCACGCAATCCGCTACACAAGGAGGTGTACGATGGCGCCACAGCACGAAGAACTCATCCGTTTGCAAGCGACGGCGCTGGCGCAATTGCAGCACGTCGATCTTCATACACCAATGCAGCAAATCCGCCAAGTTCTGGACGCCCTCCTCGACGTCCCCACGTCCGCCCGCGCCGCCAATACGGCTTTTTCCCAACAGACGTCGGCCCTGCTCACCGTCCTCATGTGTGACACCCAACAGCTCTGTACCGCCATCCACAACGTCATGGAACATGTCAGCCGCGCCCCGTCGGTATCGCATGCGGCGTCACGGTGCGCATTCTCCGCTGTCGGGGAGTAGCATGCCGGCCACGGCCAGGTCCGTCTCCGGCATAGGCCGTTGCGCATGGCGCTCGGTGGGATGCCACGCCGTGCGGATGTAGCCCTGCGACACCGCATAGGGTTGCAAACGCGCCTGCAATTTCTGCCGGCCACGGTAGAGGCGGCTCATCACCGTGCCCATGGGGCAGTCCATGAGCACCGACATTTCTTTATAGGAATACTCCAGGACATCGGCCAGGAGCACGGCGCTGCGGTAGGTCTCCGGCAATGCTTGCAGGGCATGGAAACCTCATCCGAGACCATATGCGGCAAAGCGGCGGTGAGGTCTGCCAGGTGCGTGAAGTCGGATGCGTCCGCCGCGGTGGGGTGGGTCTCGGGCGCGACCGGCTCGACGTGCTCGGTAATCACTTCCCGCGCTTGTTTACGCAGCTGGGAGAAATAGAGATGGCGCATCATCGTCATCAACTAGGCGCGGGCGTTCGTTCCGGGCTCAAAGCGATGCAGGAAACGATACGCTTTAAGCAAGGTTTCCTGCACGAGATCCTCCGCCCGGGTGGCATCACGCGCGAGTTGCCAGGCCAGAGCGGTCAGGGCCTGCATGTGGGGAAAGACGAGTGCTTCGAATGCTTGGCTGCGTTCTGAGAGATGCTCCAGGGCTGGTGTCATGGGGATCTCCTTAGGTATTGTTGCAGGTCTCTATATGGCAATATTGCTAAATACCGATATTTTCGATGCACACCGACATTCCCGCATGCGCGTACGCATATCACGAGCCGACAGATTGGCGCCCGGCAAATGCACCGGCGAGTGCCCGGCGATAGGCGTCTAAGGTGGCCGCAACAAAGGTATAGTAGTTGAATTGCCCTTCACGGCGCATGGTCACCAGATCGGCCTCAGCCAGAATCTTTAGGTGCTGCGAACAGGTCGCCTGCTTAATCGGAAACTGCTTCGCGAGATCCCCACAACACTGTTCACCACCTGTCGCCAGGGCCTGTAGGATGTTGAAGCGAGTCGGATCCGCCAGGGCTTTGGTAATCTTGATTACTGTGGATTGGTCCACCGGTCTCTCCATCGGTATTTAAGTATATGGCTAAATATACGAGCGTCGGCCCCGCCTGTCAAGTCGGCGGCCCCGGCTGAGCAGCGTGCCTTTGGCAGCGTGACCGGCAGATATCTCGCGTCACCATCAAGCGTTCCGGGTTGACAGACGCGCGGTTGCCGATACAATAGGAGGCGGCTACCCATACCATTTTTTCCGAGATATTGCTGCAAGGAGACGATCGCATGATTACGAAATTTGATAGCTTGTATGCCGGCCATGTCGATATGGAAAACGTTGGCTACGCGGGGACGGCTGTCAACGACCGCTGGTTTGGCAATGCGCACCTGGCCACTGTATTTAGCAAGTCGGAAGCCATTTGTAAGACCATGGACCGCTTGGGCTTTGACACCTTCTGGATGGCTGAGCATCATTTTCAACCCGAAGGCTATGAATGTATTCCAAACGTATTGATGCTGGCGCTGCATTTGGCTCACATCACGGAGCGTATTCGGTTTGGCTGTGGTTTCAACATTGCGCCGATGTGGCACCCCCTGCGGCTGGCTGAGGATTTTGCCACCGTCGACATTCTGACGGGTGGACGCGTGATCTTTGGCGTTGGACGCGGCTATCATACGCGCGAGGTCGAAACCTTCGGCTCGCCGTTGCTGGATCAACCGGCGAACCGCGAGCTGTTCGAAGAGCAGGTTGAAATCATCTTCAAAGCCCTGCGGGAAGAGAAATTTTCGCACCAAGGCAAACACTACACGATACCCCCCAATGTCCCGTACCGTGGCTACGATCTAAAAGAACTCTCGGTGGTGCCGCGCCCGACCCATGAATTCGAGTGCTGGCAGCCGATCCAGAGCGCCTCCCAGCGTGCGCTGGAGTTTATGGCCAAGATGGGCATCAAAGGCGTCGTGGGCGGCGGTTCGGCCGAAGGTGGCGCCATGCATGGCGTCGTCATGGGATGGCAAGAGACACACAAGCGCCTCGGCCGCGAGATTGAGCTGGGTGCAGGTCTGGCGTTCGGGTATCATTTTTACCTCGCCAAGTCTCGTGAGGAAGGCATGAAGGCGGCGGCCAAGGCCTACGAAGAGAATCTGAAAATGTTCGGGCCACTGCGTCTGGTGCGGGCCCTGACGGATCAGCAGATTGAAGACATGGCGAATCCTGCCAAAGCCCCCCATGCCGGTCTGCCCACCATTGAGCAGGCGGTCGCCTCGGGCGGCGTCCTGTGCGGCACGCCGGAGCAGGTGATCGAGCATCTCAAGATGATCGAGGAGAAGTACCCGGGCCTGGATCGGGTGATGGTGAGCCATCCGGTTGGCACGCGTCAAGAGGTGATCTTGGAGCAAATGCAGTGGTTTGCCGAAGATGTGATGCCGGCATTCAAGGGCCAGCCGGTTGAGGAATTGGCGCCTGCCGATTAGCGTATTGGCGCCGCGCGGTCCGAATGATGGCGCTTTTGTGTGACGGGCTGGGGTCGTACCGGCTGTGCCGGCCCGTCATCTCTTCCCACCGCAAGTGGGGCTGCCTATCGGCAAAATGACGGCCTAGCCCGCATGACATTACGTCCTACCGATTCGAGAGCCTTCGTCTATAACCGGAGACACGATACCCCATACTATCAACAGCAGAAAGCATTGGAGAAAAAAGGACAGATTTATTTTCGTTTTGTAGATATTCTCAAAAAGAACAGAGGAGCACGCCATCATGGCAGAGACTACAGTCAAGAACAAGGTGCTAAAGGCCATTATGAGGAGCAGTGAGGTTATAACATGGAACCAAAAAGTGTTGAGCATAAAGCGCTTAGATTGCCCCCAGAAGAGCGTGCAAAACTCGCACAAAAACTGCTTTTGAGTCTCGAGGCTCTCTCTGAAGAGGAACTTGAGCAGGCATGGCTCGTTGAGGCCAATCGCCGAGCACGCGAGCTAGATCGCGGGGAGATCCAGCCTGTCCCTGCGGAGGAAGTTCGACGCAAAGCGAGGATGCTGTTGAGGTGAATTACCAGTTTCACCCAGAAGCAGAAGCCGAGCATCTTGAAAGCGTTGCCTACTACGAGGAGCAGCAGCCAGGGCTGGGTGCGTCCTATCTTGCTGAATTCGAATCTGCCTTAGAGCAGGTTTGTGAGGCTCCAGGCCGTTATCCGATTGAGCAAAGACCGGATATTTGCCGCTACAGAACGCGAGTGAGAAAAAGCGGACAGCTTTATTTTCCTTATACCGTGAGGATTCTCTTCGATCAGGGCACGGCGCGATTTACGGAAACGGGCGCGCCCAGATGCGAACCCGCAACTCTTCACCCACCACGTCAAACTCCGGTTCACGTCCAGCGAGTTCACGAGAAAGGCGAATGATGAGCCGCGGCACGCCCGTGCCAATGGCACTCATATGGCTCAGTTGTGTCAGGACGGTCGCAATCGCGCGATTGCGTTCGGCATGCACACCCAGTTTGATGTTGTCTAACGTGACCGAATTGGGCAGCCGTCCAGGGCTGCGAACCTCAAGATGGTCCCGAAACAAGAAAAGGCGAATCTGCGAACCGCTCAGACTATAGTCGCGGTGGGCGATGGTATTGACCACTGCTTCCCCCAGCGCTTTACGGTCGTATAGGAGAATATCTTCGCGGCGAAAGCCATGTTCGCGTGCCGGTACGCGGATATTGCGTTCTAAAAATGCCTGGGTGTCTTCAATAATCGTCGGCAGCCGACCCTTGATGTCGCGTCGGTCCAGAATATCGGAATCCTCATCATCGCCGGCGAAGGCGACAGCGGAAAGCCGACTTTGCGGCAGGAAACGCTGCGGAAATACACCAAAAATCAGCACACATGCGACGCTCAAGGCGGGCTGACCGTCCAGATCGTAGAGCAGGCGCAGATTACGCAGGAGGGTTGGCAAGGTCATGCCACTTTGGGCCAGTTGATCCTCTAGCGCGTAACCGAACTGGCGTTCGTGATACGTCTCGAAGGCAGGCAGAGACAAATCCTCCAGACCAGCTCCAAGGACGGGACTTTCACCGTAGCGCAACTCACCAGCAGCCTGGGCAATACGGATGAGTTCACGCCCGGTGGCGTCTTTTTTGTCCTTTCCCACCCGGACATAGAACCGTCCACCTGCGGTACGATACGGTTTTTGCCGGTTGAGTTCGGGCATGACACGTACCACAACGATGTCGTGTCCGTTGATCGTATAGGGTTCCAATATCGGGCTGATGGGCGGCATGCAGCGGTCACGGCAGAGGTGGGTCAGGGTTTGAAATGCCTCGTTGGCATGGTCCAGACCAGCTAGACTGCCGTCATCATCCACACCGATGTAGAGGGCGCCGCCATCGCTATTGGCAAAGGCGACGAGTTCACCCGCCAAACTTTCCGGATTGTCGATCTGGCGTTTGAATTCGGTCGTATGGTTTTCACCCTGTGCGATAACGGAGCGTATGACATCTTCGTTGCTCGCAGGCATGCGTTACGCTCTCATAAGTTTAGGCGTTGCCCAACTTCCTAAAGAAACATCGTGACAACGGCCAGCAACATGTGTCATGGCGCGTCCTGCACGATGTATGTTAACACGATGATACCTGTCAGCACTGAAAATATCAATTTTGGCTCATCAGAGCTGTCTTAGCGCTTCGGCCCAATGGCTCCCACCTCGCGAATAGCGGCAATTTCCGCCTTGTCCATACCCAAGTGGTGCTGTAAGACCTCATCTGTATGTTGGCCTAAAAGCGGGGCCGGCGCGCGGACGCTTCCCGGTGTTTCCGAGAGTTTGACCGGGACGCCCACAAGCTGTACCTTTCCTGCCACCGGATGCTCGTTCTCGACGATCATCTCGCGGGCTTTGACCTGTGGATGCTCGACGACTTGGTCCATGGTATTAATGGAACCCATCGGAATACCATGGGCGAGCAGAATGGCTTCCCATTCCTCGTACGTCTTGGTAAGAAATACCGTTTGCAGGGTGTCAAGCAGCTCTTGACGATTTTGATTGCGGGCGCGATTCGTGGCAAAGCGCGGGTCATCCGTCATGCCATCGAGGCCCATGAGAGGGCAAAAAATCCGCCATAGACGGTCACTGCCCACAGCCAGGGCCAAATCGCGTGTTTGCGTGCGAAAGGTCTGATACGGCAACAATGCTTTGTAGGCCGTACCCATGGGCACCGGGACTTCACCGTCGGCCAAGTAGCTGCCAATCGTGCCTTGCAAGAGTCCCAACTGACCTTCCAGCATAGACACGTCGATGTATTGTCCTTTGCCGGTTTTATCCTTCACGCGCAGGGCGTTCATAATGCCAAAAGCCGCATAGATCCCCGCCGTCATGTCGGCAACGGACACCCTGTTGCGCACGCCCCGACTCCCCGGCTCCCCGGTGATGCTGATCATGCCGCTCTCGGCTTGGACGATCAGATCCAGCGCGACGCGGTCTTTATACGGCCCCGTCTGCCCAAAGCCCGAGACCGAGCAATAGATGATGCCGGGATTACGGCTCCGGCCCTGTTCGTAGTCAATCCCTAGTTTTTGCAGGGTCCCAACGCGGAAATTTTCCAGAACGACGTCACACTGCTCCACCAGACGAAAGAATATCTCTTTGCCTTGCGGATGCTTCAAATCCACCTCTATGCTCTTTTTGTTGCGATGCAGACTGACGAAATACGCCGTTTCAGAGTGGTAAAACGGCGGCCCCCAGCCCCGGGAAATATCTCCAGCTCCCGGTACTTCTAGCTTCATGACCTGGGCCCCAAAATCGCCTAACATCGTGGAGCAAAATGGACCTGCCAGGGCATGGGACAGGTCGAGAATTTTGACATCCTCCAGTGGTAATTGCATCCGTGACTCCTCTGCCAGCTCGATACTCATGACCCCTCTTGGGGACGGCAAAGCTTGATCCTTCGGATGCATTACATACATCATCCGACACGGAAAGGAAAGCTTTGTCCTGTCCAGCGGGGGCATCTGAGACGTGACATCGGTAGGGGCGATTTGATAGGGTATAGTTGGTGACATGCGAAACATGACGAACGCGAGACATGCAGCGAGGCCAGATGATGTCGTTGCTCAAACTTGTGCTAGATGGCGCCTGTGCCATACTGAGGAGGCCCAAAATGCTTGAAGTTGGTACCGAAGCCCCGGATTTTACCGCGTCCGCCCATGATGGTTCGACCGTGACGTTGTCAGAGTTTCGGGGGAAAAGAGTCGTGTTGTGGTTTTACCCCATGGCCAATACCGGCGGGTGAACGACGGAAGGGAACGGGTTCCGTGACCGCTACCACGCGTTTAGCCAACAGAATGTGCAGATTCTCGGCGTGAGTTTCGATACGGTTGCCACCAACCAAGCGTTTGCCGAGAAGGCCGGTTTCCAGTTTCCTTTGTTGTGTGACACCGACTGTGTGCTGGGTAAGGCATACGGCGCCGGGGATTCGGGCTTTGCCAAACGTATCTCCTATCTCATTGATGAACAAGGTGTGATTGCACGCGCCTTTGCCCAGGTGAGTCCGAGGACACACGCCCAGGAGGTGTTGGCGCTCCTCAGCTAGTACGGCGTCCCGCAAAGGGTTCGTCGGGGTTGAGTTCGCTGAATGGGTTGTCCTGGCGGCGCTCAAACCGCCGACGGACTTCCGCCGGCGTGTACGAGGCTAGGAGACCGAGCTGGCCACCGAGAGGTTTACTGAGGGGAGAAGGCCGTCAAAATGGGGAGAAGCTGTGATAGTTCCTGTTCTAAAAGCTGGCAGGCGCCGCTGGCGTTTGCCAGATCACCGGACGAGCCGACCTGTTCGAGATGAAACGCTGCCTGCATGGCGGCGGGCGCGCCCAATCCTCCTAAAGCCCCTTTGAGTGTATGCGCCGCGTGTTGCAGGGACTTGGCATCGCCAGTCGCTATAGCTTGGTGTATGGTGTCGAGCAATGGTGGCATATCATGCAGGAAGATGTCGATGATTTCCCTGAGTAACGCTCGGTCATGGCTGAGTTGCTCCAGGACGTCGTCTTCATCGAAGATGATGTCCTTGTGCTTCACCTCGGGGCTGTACCGTTCCGGTGGGCTCTGTGAGGCGACGACCCGATCGATCGTCTTGAAGAGCGTTTGGACTTGGATGGGCTTCGACATGTAATCATCCATACCGGCCGCGGGACAGCGCTCTCGGTCGCCCTGCATGGCATGGGCGGTCATGGCGATGATGGGGATATGGCCCCCTGAATGTTGTTCTTGTCCTCGTATAATCGTCACCGTTTGCAGTCCTCCAAGTTCAGGCATCTGCACATCCATGAGAATGAGGTCGAACGGCTGTTGGCCGAGGGCGGACAAGACCTCTTGTCCGTTCGTCACGACGGTCACCGTATGACCCTGCTTTTCCAAAAATTTCACGGCAAGCTCCTGGTTCACGGCATTATCCTCCGCCAGGAGAATATCGAGTGGGGGCGGATTGGGGGAGGGGACGGTTTCGGAGGGGAGGGCAGGGAGGGCAGAGGGTTCTACGATGTCCCCTACTGCATGCAGTAGGGCATGTTGCAACTCGATTTGACTGACGGGCTTTGTCAGTGAGGCTGTGATTCCCAGCTTGTGACAACGGGAGGTGTCCCAGATATGGCAGGCTGAGGTCAGGAGCACAAGGGGCGTCGTAGCCACCATCGGTTGGGCTTGGATCCGCGACGCCAGTGTCAAGTCCTGCATGCTGGGCATCGTGGCGTCGAGCAGGATCACGGCAAAAGGCGTTGCGGCTAGACGTGCTGGCTCGATAGCCGTGAGGACCTCTGCCTCGTTTGCCACCACGGTTGGCAACATGCCCCAATGGCTGAGCATATCCGAGAGGACGCGGCGGTTGGTGGGGTTGTGGTCCGCCACTAGAATGGGGAGCCCCTGTACCGGCAGCAACGCTTCCGGGGTCAGATCCATAGCCGGTCCATGGCGCTATCCCAAACGGGCCGTAAAATGAAACGTACTTCCCACTCCGGGCAGGCTTTCGCCCCAGAGTTGCCCTTACATCATTTCAACCAACTGACGTGAGATCGCTAAGCCGAGCCCTGTACCGCCATACTGGCGTGTTGTGGAACTATCCGCCTGGGTAAAGGCTTCGAACACGTCACGCTGCTTGTCAGGATCGATGCCGATGCCGGAGTCCCGCACCGTAACGTGGAGATCGACATATGTCTCGGTGATCGCCTGCGCCTCGATGTCCAGCACCACGTCGCCCTGGGCGGTAAATTTAATGCCGTTTCCGACCAAGTTGACAAGAATTTGGCGAAAACGCCCGGCATCGCCAATGAGGGTATTGGGCACATCGGGATGTATATCATACACGAGTTCAATATCCTTTCCGTGCGCGCGTAGAGCCAAGGTTTTCATAGTCGTATCGAGTGTTGCCCGCAGGGAAAAAGGCTGGGCTTCGAGCGTGAGTTTGCCGGCTTCGATCTTGGAAAAATCCAGAATGTCATTAGAGTTGTTCCTCAATAGCATAAGATCAGGTTCCCTAGCCCAGCCCAGATGCCCACCGAATCATCCTCAAAG
>CBCXVS010000073.1:0-26581 GCA_965178525.1 uncultured bacterium
AACAAAGGTCAATTCGTTTCAGGCTTTTGAGTTTTTATTTCAACAAGTTGTCGCCGAATCACGGGAGGAACTTCGGATTAGAGAAAGCATCAAAGAATCAGATTAAACAGTTTACGACTTATCTCAAAGATTCTATTGCTTTCTGGATAAACAACCGAAAATTGGATATTGCGACCTGGGGAAAACAGAACACTTATCGGATGGCGACGATGGACTCGGACGCCGGCAAAGCGGCGCGCCAGACTGCTAGTCAACAGTTAGCAGCGTTAAAAAAAGCCTATGGATTTTATGAAGACATTGCAGCTACCAACATCCATGGTGATATTATTGCAGTATCTCGTCCCGATATGATCGGGCAAAACAATGTCTCAGACCGTGTATATTTTCAAACCTCGATAAAAGGTGAGCTCTCAATCTCGAATGTCCGCAAAAGCGAGACCACCGGTCATGCCATTTTTGTTATATCGTCTCCTATCAAGAAACAAGACGTGATCACAGGCGTACTATTCGGTGTGATCAACCTAGCACATGTTAACAACCAGTTGATGGATCGCGTGAAAGTCGGAGATAGCGGTTATGCCTACCTTTATAATAAAGAAGGTTTTATTTTCGCCCATCCTGACAAAACCACGATCTTGAAGCTGAATATGCAGTCGTTCGATTTTGGGCAGGCCATGCTTGCCCAAGAAGAAGGCGCCATCGTCTATACGCTTGACGGCGTGGAGAGGATCGCCGCCTATCAACCCTTGACGGAATTGGGATGGACGATCGTCGTGAGTGCCGCTACGGCGGAACGCTTTGCTGCGTTGCAAGGCGTCGGATACATCAACTTGGGTATTACGATTGCCGGCATTCTGCTGGCGACCGGGATTCTCTTCTGCATTCTCCAGTCTGTCATTGCCAAGCCGATCCAGGCCGTCGTGAAGGCCGCCACCCAGATCGCGGCAGGAGATATCAATCAACGGATTGAGCACCAATCGCGCGACGAGATCGGCGCCCCGGCCTATGCCTTCGGGGGACTCATCATCTATATTACGGACATTGCCAGGGCAGCAGATGCCCTGAGTAAAGGCAATTTAACCGTCCAGCTCAACGCGAAATCGGACCAGGATGTTCTGTCGCAGAGCTTTGCGCGCATGGTTGGAAGCTTACGCCATATGTTGCAAAGCATTACGGAAAATGCGGGCACGTTGCATGCTGCTGCGGAGCAACTCTCTACCGTCTCCCAAAAGATGGCGAGCGATTCCAGCGGTATGAGTCATAAAGCCACCACCACGGCTGCGAGTGCCCAGGAAATGAGTCTCACCATGAGTGTCATGACGACCGTAACCGACGAAATGAATTCCACGGTCAGCGAAATCGCGCAAAATGCAGAAAAATCGCGCCAGGTGACGGCAGCAGCCGTATACAGCGCGACGAGCGCCTCGGAACGCGTCGATGAGTTAGGCGTCGCCGCCCAAGAAATTAACCAAGTGACCGATGTCATCATGGAGATTTCGGAGCAGACCAAGCTCTTAGCATTAAACGCCACGATCGAGGCCGCCCGAGCCGGCGAGGCTGGGAAAGGGTTCAGCGTTGTGGCCAATGAGGTCAAGGCCTTGGCCGAACAGACCAATACCGCGACAGAAGGTATACGCCTCAAGATTGAAGCGATCCAGCAATACACAGTGGGGACGGCCGGAGAAATCATCGGGTAGGGGCATCATGTCGCCATGCCCCCCCCCTCAGAACCGTGCGGGCGACTTTCATCGCACACGGCTCAAGCAAACCGGTATCCTTCACGACTTCCTCCGGTGTAGGTGTTGATCGCAGTACCGATGCACCAGCGCCAGGTTCGATACGGCGTCCTCTCCGCCCTTTGATTTTGGGATGACGTGGTGGACATGGAGTTCCTCCCCGCTGTGGAGGCCGTCCTGGCCGTGCGGGCATGGCCCGCTCTGCCGCCGCGCCAGTTCCCGTTGGCGCGGGGTGGGGAGCAGGTCCGCTTTTCTTTCCGCGCGCTGTTGCCACTAGGCGCCTCGGTCCGGATCATCCGGCGATGCGTCGTGCACGACCATGATGTGCCCTCAGATGGGTGGCCACGAGAGTTGGGGGAGAGGGTTTGCCGTTTCTGGGTCGCCAAATACCCACTGGTCGTTTCTTCCCTTTCGGAACGTACCGCAGTATTGCTTTCTCATCCATTTCCACGGTTTGCTGGGAGGGGTCCGTTTGCACCACCTCACGTCTCGGTGCTACCTCCAGTGGTCGATCTCCTTAAATGCCTCGCTTGCGGCATTGGTCTTAAAATAGTTCCCCCACCCATTCAGGATCGGCCTGAGCTGCTCGATCACCGCCTCGGCCTTGTGTCCGACTCGCGTCGTCCATTCTCGCTTTAGTCGGGGCTTGCGGCTCTTTACCGATTCCTTACTGGGCTGAAGCAGCAGTTTGTCTCCCGTTCTCGTCTGCGATACGGGGTAGGGGCCAACGTTGAACCCCAGGAAGTCCAAGCCCTCCGTGAGGTGTCGCATGGGTGTCTTCTCTGTTGAGCGTGCCAACCCTCTTTCCGCCCGCCACTGCGCCACCTGCGCTCGGGCCGCTTCCGCGTCTGCCTGTGTTTCTGTGAAGATGCAGAAGTCGTCCGCGTATCGGACCAGGGCTCGTCCACCTCATACCCTCTCGGCGTCATTGCCTTTGTGCTACTTTTGCTATCTGACGCCTACCGCCCCTTCCATGCCGTGGAGGGCGATATTCGCCAGCAGTGGGCTGATGACCCCGCCTTGTGCCGCGCCTTCTTCCACCGCTTCAAATAGCCCTTGATTGACCACTCCTGCCTCCAGCCATGCCTTGATGAGGTTTTGCGCCGGGAACCCCACGGCGGCGGCTAGGATGGTTTCGTGTCGGATGTGATCACATGCGCCTTTGATGTCCGCATCCAAACCCCACTTCCTCTTCTTCTTTGGACTGGTGATGTTATAGATGCGCTGCCTGGCGTCCTGGCATCCCCGTCCGGGTCTGAACCCAGATGAGCCGGGCGCAAAGCGGGCCTCCCATTCGGGTTCTAACGCCTTTTTCACCACGGCCGGTATCCTCCGCTCCAGCATGCTGGGAAGGCCTAGAGGTCGCGTCTTGCCATGCGCCTTGGGAAGGGTGACCCGTCGCAGCGGCTGCGCCTGCCAGGGCTGCTAGGTCGCTCACGCCCGCACCAGTTCCGTTCTGGCTTTCGGTGTTTTGGCAACCACTTGGGCTACACCATGAGTTTCCCGACCCTTGTTGATCTGCGTCACCTTCCAAACCCTGAGTTCTCGGTTGGCTCTGCTTCGCCACATGAGTCGTTGTAGAGAGCGCAATTTCTTGTGATCTCCCTGTCGTGATGCCCGATAGAGCCGTTGTCTCAGGTTACGCACCCATTTCCGGTTGCGCCTCCAGTTAATGGATTGCCATCCGTCGATTGGCGTTTTGGCTCTGGTCATCTCAGTTTCCTGAAACATCGACCCTCCACCTCCATAAGTAACGATTACATCGTTCGATGGTCGCTTCACCTGCTGCGCGTCAGCACCCTTGCAGGTTGGGGATTGCCCTATCCAGCCGGTTGTGATTTCCCGTTGCCTTTCGGCTGCTGGCTTTCGCTTCTCGCAGCATCTTGTGCCGCTTGGGAGTTGGCCCTTCCTTGCGGTGGGGTTGCTGGATTTCCAGACCCTGACGGGGGTTCCCTGTTCCGCACAACTGAGGTGCGACTGACTTCGACGCCTTCTGTGCACCGAGACCTGTGGTGGGTCCACGGGGTCCTCAGCATCCCCCTTGCACATTGGTCTATTGCCACCGTCTGATCTACATTGCCGTGGTTGTGGGTTGCGATGCTTCTCACAAAGGTTCGCTCTCGTTCGCCGTATCAGTCTTCGCCTCGCCCGGGTTCGGGGGGTAGCTTCCTTTCCCTTTAGGCTTTTCCCCTCAGCTTCACACCCCGCCGGCAGCCGCGACGCACGTGAGGGTGGCGATAGGTCCGCACACGGACCTGCATTTCCTTTAACTGGTTCAAACCACCCAAGTTATGTGTCTTCAGGTCGCACGATCAGGTCCCAAGAGAAGATATTTATCACTTCCAGCTGTTCGACGAGGCACATCATGACTGTCAAGTTCTGGTCAATACTCAGCCGTGTGATTTTATTGAGGTGATTAGGAATGGTTATAGAAAAACTGACAATCTGTTCAGGGACGGAAAGTCAAGGGAGGCATTACAGGAAGCCCTCACGGCCTATAGGGCAGAAGATGAGTTACATACGAAAGACTTTCAACTTTTGACGCTCCTCTGTAATATAGGGTGGACTGTGGATAAGGCCAGTATATCCTACGAGGAAAGAAATAGTTCTAAAAGAGAAGATGGAATTTAATTTTGGTATATGGTATGAGGACTTCTTAAGTCGTATTGAAATGAATCAGACGGAAGATGATTTATTTATGCACCTCTATACCCAGATCTTAAATCACTGGTTTGAACATGAACCTCCTAGAATTTGTCGGTAGCATGGTATTGATGCTCCACATCCCCAGCCCGTGTGCACTAACAGTCCTGTGCGTTTCGCAACGCTTGCACCAAAACTACAACTATCAGGTGATATCAGCGGTCCGGCATACGATTTGCTGTTAGAAAGAGTTGCAGAGAACGCCAGCGTGTTTTACGTCTATCGGGATGCCGACTCCGGATTGAACCACGGTTTCCCCTCGGGGTTCCTCGCTGGCGATAATCGCGTAAACCCACGCCTCGACCTGATTGCCCAAATCGATGTGGACGCCAGTTGCGTGGACGATCCCAACGCGCCCAACGGCTGTTCCACGGATCCGACTGCCTTGGATCGGGACCGGGGCAATGCCCTGCAAATCACGTTACCGCGTTTGCCGGGCGCCACGGAATTCGCTGGGGTCATCATCGAAGAACCGGAGGGCTTCTTAGGCCAGCCACCCGGCCACGGCTATGACCTTTCAGGCGCCACGCATGTTGTGCTGGACGTACGTTCGCCCACAGCGGGCGGGGTCCACGTGCAATTCTCGGTCGGGGGAGCGAATACCAATATAAACCGGCCGTTCCACATCACGGCTACCTGGACCGAGGTGGCCGTATAAGGCTCAATTCTCTGCGCAATGGGCTGCTCCCTCCTCCCCTGAACAACCTGCAGCTACTGTTTGGCGTGGTGATGGCGAATCAGTATGCTCCCGACGGCAGACACATCCTTGTCGACAATGTTCGCTTCGTGTGCCGGGCTGGATCCGAGGATGTCGTCCCGGCTAACCCGCTTCGGGAGCCGCGGCTCAGTTTTCCGTTGGGCAAGGAGACGTTTGGCGTTGTGCCAGCGGTGATTCACGTGGTTGACGATGGCGATGCAGAGTTCAGCGTGGTCGGCGACTGGATGGCCAATGCCGCGAGTGCGGCATCTTATCAGGGAGACCGGCACACGGTCGGGGGCAACGACGGGTCGGCCATCGCGACGTGGCGCTTCGAGAATCTCCGGCCGCGCGTGTATGAGGTGCAGGCGACGTGGGATGCTGAGGCTGGCAACGCGACGAACGCACCCTACGAGTTATTCGACGATACGACGTCACGGTCATTGACCAGGGTTGATCAGTCCCAAGACCCGTCCGGCAGCGAATTCGATGACAGCATGTGGCAGACGATCGGACTGGCGCGCGTCGAGTCCGGAACGTTGGTTGTCGAGTTGTCTAACGACGCCGTGGACAACACCGTGGTCGCCGACGGTGTGCGCATCGTGCCGACGACCCCGCCGGATCAGGCGATCCGCAACTTGACGACGATCTACGAGTCGTCGCTGACGGCGATGTCACTCCTACGTCGGGGTACGCCGGAAGACATAGCCGGGGCTCGGCTCATTTTGAACACCATGCTCTACGCCCTGGAGCATGACAACACGGCGGGCGATGCGGAACTTCCCACCGCACCGGACGGGTCGCGCGGTTTGCGGGACGGCTATGCCAGCGGCGACATCGCCTGGTTCAATGATCAAGACCCCAACGATGATGGCGCCAAGCAAGGCGAGGTCCGTTTGTCCGGGTTCACGAGCGACCCGCGGCTGTGTGGGCCCAGCGAATTTTGCCTTGTGTTGGACGGGGCGTTTGGCGGCAACAACGCGTTCGGCATTATGGCGTTGATGTCAGCATACTTCCAGCTTGGCGAGGATAAGTACCTCGACGGCGCACGGGAAATCAGCAACTGGATCTACGGCAATCTCGCCGATCGGAATAGGCCGTTTTTCGACCCGGACGTGACTCCCGGCGCCACGACGTTTGGCGGATACTTTCTCGGTTATCCCGACCAGGGCGAGACTAAAGTCGGAAACCTAATAGTAGGTGGGCTTCCCAATGGCATCGCCTGGGAGTTCACGGCCCAGGTGGTGTTAACGACGCGATTCGTCGACTCGCTATACGGAGTATCGGAATTCGAATCAGAGGCAGCATTCTATCTGAATCAACTCCACCGAGCCCAGGCCTTTGCGCCATTTGGGGACGGCCGAGGATTGGTAGGGGCCACGCTCGACGGAGAAAACGACAATGGGGGTGGTCACGATCCTTTGGACCAATGTTTGGGAACTCCCTTTCAATGCATCGCCGAACGGGTGGGGCTGGCGGCCACCAATTGGGCGATCTATGCCGACCGAAACATCAATGTCTTTGCGCCGTACCTGAGAGGTTGGTCAGCGGTTTGACTCGCTGCCACGTGCATGAAGTCACGCCGGCCAGCCTCCGGATGCAACACGGTTGCGCCCGCGTCCAAAAGCCATGCCGTTACCTTCCTGTTTAGAGGCTCGCCAAAAATGCTGACAGAACTGTGCTGATCCCGCATCGCCGCTTGACTCGGCAACAGGGCTCAGATAAGGTAAAATGCACCGATCGCAAAACCGAGTACCGCAGAGCGTGGGGCATGCATGTATGTGTATTATGATGGTCATGTATCAGACCGTGCCGGACTTTCCGATTGTGTTGGCGGCCAATCGGGACGAGTATTACGATCGCGTAGCCCAGGGGCCAGGCGTGCTGAGCCAGGCGCCGGACGTGTGGGGGGGGCGGGATACGAAGGCCGGCGGCACATGGTTAGGGGTCAATGAATACGGGCTCGTCGTTGGGTTGACCAATCGGCGCATGCAGGAAGATCAGGAAACGGCGTCGGACCGGCATTCCCGCGGCCTGTTGTGTATGGACGCGCTGCAATATGCCCATGCGGCCGAGACCACCACCTTTCTTGCCAGCGAACCTCCTGATCGTTACAATCCGTTTAATTTACTGGTATTGGATCGCCATGTTGCGCTTTATATTGCCTATGAGGGCAAGCCGGCCATCCGGCCGCTAGACCCCGGTTTACACATCTTAGCCAATCAAGATGTCAATGATACTAAGAGCGATCGCATTCGCCGGGCGCGTCAGTTGGTGGGCGATGCCGAGTCGGTGCGGATTGAGCAGGTGATGCCGCGCTTGGAACGGGTCTGTCGCGATCATGACGCGGATATACAGGATGGTCAGAGCATCTGTATCCATCGTCATGATAATCTTTATGGCACGGTCTCCTCTACTTTATTAGCCCTCTCGACCCAGCGGCACAAGAGCATCTATCGCTATGCCCACTGCCATCCCTGCCGGACGTCCTACCAGGATTACTCGTCCTATTTGACGGCACACGGGGTGCGTCGATACTGGTCCATACCCGCCGTGTAAGACCTGCTTTGCACAGGGGGAAGCCAGCGTTCCAGGCGTTGGTTACTCCTGTTGCAAAACAGGGGAAAATCCTTGCCCGAATGTGGGAAAAGTGCTACAACTGAACATAGTTATGTGAGGTTGCCGCGCCGTGACTCGCCGCGCGAAAACAGGGCGGTCGCATAGGAAGAAGGAAGGCTGATGGACAAGGTTGTTGAGAGTTCACTCGCAGCCATTGCCGATATCCCGGATGGGGCCAGTATTATGTTTGGGGGCTTTGGCCGGGCGGGTCTGCCGGTCAGTTTGATGCGTGCCCTGGGACAGCAGGGCGCCAAGCACCTGACGGCGGTCATCAACAATCCGGGCTTCGATTATGAAGAGCTGTTCGAAAATGAGCAAATTTCGCGGCTGATTTCGTCGTTCCCCGTGGTGCCCTCTTCGTTTTTATGGGAAGGGCAGACGCTGTATTCGCGTGAGAAAATCGAAGCTGGAAAAGTGGCGGTTGAACTGGTGCCGCAGGGCACGCTGGTGGAGCGCATCCGCGCCGGTGGGGCCGGCATTCCGGCATTTTATACGCCGACGGGGGTGGGGACCCAGGTGGGCGAAGGCAAAGAGGTGCGCGAATTTGACGGTCGTTCTTATCTCTTAGAACAGGCTCTGCGGGCGGATTATGCGCTCATCAAGGCGCATCAAGCCGACCGCATGGGCAACCTGGCCTATCGCTTGGCGAGCCGGAATTTTAATCCGCTCATGGCGACCGCCGCGACCATTACGATCGCGGAGGTGGAAGAGATTGTCGAGGTGGGTGAACTCGATCCGGACCGCATTGTGACGCCGAGCATTTTCGTGCAGCGGGTGGTGAAGGGGGAGATCGATGACAAATGGACTTAGCCGTGAGCAAATCGCCCAGCGTGCCGCGCAGGAGCTGCAGGATGGTTTTGCGGTCAACCTTGGTATCGGAATCCCAACGCTTGTGGCCAACTATGTGCCGCCGGGGGTTGAGATTATCATCCACGCGCAAAATGGCCTTCTGGGCTGCGGGCCGCTAGCCGAGGATGGGCAGGAGGATGCCGACTTGATCAATGCGGGCGCGCAATACATTACGTTGCAGCCGGGGGCGTGTTGTTTCGATTCGGCCATGTCGTTTGCCATGATTCGTGGCGGGCATTTGGACATGACCATTCTGGGCGGGTTCCAGGTGTCGGCGCAGGGTGATTTGGCTAACTGGAGGGTCCCGGGACGCGGCTATGGCAATATCGGTGGCGCGATGGATCTGGCCAATGGGGCGAAACGGGTCGTGGTGACGATGGAGCATTGCGCCAGAAATGGCGAGCCAAAAATTGTGCCCGCGTGCACGTACCCGCTGACGGGGGTTGGCTGTGTCGATACGGTGATTACGGATCTGGCGGTAGTGGCGGTGACGGCGGAGGGGTTGGTGCTGCGTGAGGTGGCGCCGGGGATACGGCCGGAAGCCGTGCAGGCGCGCACGGGAGCGCCTCTGCACGTGGCAGATGATGTGCGGAAGATGGTGTTCTAAGCTGGGGAAAAAGCGGGTCCGTGAAGGACGAGCCGATGGAATTGGACTCAATCGAAGCGGTGCAGGAGGCGATGCAGGCCCAGGATTATATTTGCGACCGCTCGCTGGCGACGGTGATTTTTTTGGCCATGAAGCTGGAAAAGCCGATTTTGTTCGAAGGCGAAGCCGGGGTGGGGAAAACGGAGGTGGCCAAGGTCTTGGCCGCCATGCTGGGGGCGAAATTGATTCGCTTGCAGTGCTACGAGGGCTTGGATGTCAATACGGCGCTCTATGAATGGAATTTTCCGCGCCAGATGTTGCACATCAAAGTCGCCGAGGCCACGTCGGCAGCCTCGACGTCGCATATGGAGCAAGAACTTTTCAGTCCCGATTATCTCATCAAACGGCCCTTGTTGGAGGCGATCCAGAGTGGGGAAACCGAGCCCACGGTGCTCTTGATCGATGAAATCGACCGCTCGGATGAGGAATTCGAGGCGTTTTTGCTAGAGGTCTTGTCCGATTTTCAGATTAGTATTCCGGAGATTGGCACGATTAAGGCCGTGCACCATCCCCTGGTCGTGTTGACCTCCAATCGCACCCGCGATATTCATGATGCCTTGAAGCGCCGTTGTCTGTTTCATTGGATCGACTATCCCTCCTTTGAGAAAGAATACGAGATCGTTCGGAGGAAAGTCCCGGGAATTCAGGCGGATCTCGCCAGTCAGGTGTGTCAATTTGTGGAAGCGATGCGGCACAAAGATTTTTTCAAGCGGCCCGGGGTGGCAGAGACCTTGGACTGGACGCGCGCGCTGCTGTATCTGGGACGGGCGCGGCTGGATATTCCGACGATTACCGAAACGCTGGAGTGTGTGCTGAAGTATAAGGAAGATATGGATAAGGCTAACCAGGATCTTTTTGAAACCATTCTTGCGACCTTAAGAAACTGAGGGCGTCATGGCGACTGCAGCCATCGAAACCGTGGGCGCTGAAGCGGCCAACGTGTTAGGCCAGAAGCTGATGGAGTTTTGTCATCTCTTGCGAGCGCATGGCGTCGAGGTGACGGCGAGTCGGATGATCGATACCTTTCGCGCTCTCAAAGCCATTGATGTCTTTCAGCGTGGCGATTTTTACACGATATTGGAGACGAATCTGATCTCTCATGCGCGTGACCGTGAGCTGTTTTATCAGCTCTTCATGCAGTTTTGGAGTGGACCGACGTGGACGATGCCGCCCGACCCGTGCCTCCCGGGCTGGGAGGATGAGTGTATGTTACCGCCCCAGAGTCTTCGGAACACCTATTTGCAGCTCGAAAAAACCGATAATAACGCGGCACAGGACGATACGGAGCCCCAGCAGCGTATCGCCATGTACAGGCCTGCCGAAGTGTTGCACCGCAAAGATTTTGGCAAGATGTCGGAGCAGGAATTGGCGCAGGTGCAACGGCTGATTACGTCTATGGCGCACCAGTTCGCGACCTGTCTGAGTCGCCGCAAAAAAGCCCGGGCCAAGGCGCATCGTATCGATCCGGGCCGGACCATGCGCTATAGCCTGCGTCATGGCGGGGAAGTGATGCAACTGCGGCGGCGTGGACCGAAAGTGGGGAAGATCCGGATGGTCGTGCTGTGCGATGTCAGCGGCTCGATGGACGTGTACACGAAATTCTTGCTGCAATTTCTCTATGGGGTGCAAAATGGGCTGCGCGGTGTCGAGACCATCGTGTTCAGCACCCGTCTGACGCGCATCACCCCGCATCTGCGGCGGCGCCATATCGATGCGGCCCTGGAACGGGTCAGCGAGACGGTGCACGATTGGTCGGGAGGCACCAAAATCGGCCTGTGCCTGCGGGAATTCAATGACACTATGGCGCCGAACATGGTGACGTCCAAGAGCCTCGTCGTCATCATTAGCGATGGCTGGGATACGGGCGATACCACCATTCTCGATGCCGAGATGGCGCGGCTCAAAGCCCGTGCACATCGCATTCTCTGGCTGAATCCGTTGCTCGGCAGTCCGACCTATCAGCCGCTGTGTCAAGGCATGCACACGGCGCTGCCGTATATTCATGATTTCATGCCGGTGCATAATGCCGAAAGCCTGCGGCAATTTGGCCAACTGGTTGCGAGTGTGGCCTGATTGTCGCGTTTGCGCCCACGGGCTACGCGCGCAATTGGGCTTTGTATTCCTCGCGAAGCTGATTGAAGAACTGTAACGTTGCCGGTTGCTGGTAGTCCGGATAGGTCCATGCCCAGGGTTGAAAGTTCTTGTGCTGATACCGTAAGGTCACTTCGGCGTAGATGCCGGCGCCAATATAGAGGCGATGACTGTAGTCCTTGGTGGTCGCCAACACCACTTTGGCGAGCGTGAGGTAACCGGGGTCAAGGTTGACTCGCCGCCGATTCCCCTCCACCGTCCACCGGGTTTCCAAGTCATTGGTGGTATGTTTTACCGCTGCTAACGCGCTCATGCTGTGCAGAGGAGAGAAGGCAATATAGCAGCGGGTCAACGCCGGTCCCATTTCACGCTGATAGTAGGTGGTCTGCGTAAACGGCAGGGCGGGGCTGCGTGACGTGACGGGTCCGAAAGTCTCCTGCAGCACGGCTTCAATGTCAGCCAGAGAGACCGTTGGCGCGTACAGCAGCGCACAAAACAATTTCACGTGTACTGGCGTACGAAGACGGCCCATCGTGTCCGGACTCCCTGCGAGGGTCATAGCGTGGATAGACAATAGCGGCACGGCGTGGCATACGTCAAGATCGGAAAGCGAGCAAGGAGTGATGAGCAAGCGCCTGCATGTCTGTGCGGTGCATGACCTGCCGCCGGGCGCCCGGCACGTGGTGGATATCGGCCATGACGAAGAAGTCCTCGTGCTCAATGTGGACGGTACGATCTATGCGATCAGCAATATCTGCCCGCATGAAGGCGCCGCGCTCGAACGTGGCATCATCACGGATGGGGTGTTATATTGCCCGTTGCATCGCTGGGGTTTTGTGCTCGCTTCCGGAGCGTCCGTTGACGAGGTGGCGCTCTGTGCACCAACGTATCGGGTGGAACGGCGCCATGGGCAGTTGCTGCTCTGTTTGCCATAGACGCTGAGGTGAAGAGATGGCTGTAGAGATTCTCCGGTGGCAATTCACTGTCGATGACTTCGCCCGCATGGCGGAGGTTGGCATCTTTGCCGAAGATGATCGGGTTGAACTAATCGATGGCGAGGTTCGTGCAATGAGTCCTATCGGTCCTAGACATGCCGCGATTGTCAACCGGCTCACTGCGCTCCTGAGTCGCCACATGGCTGACCGCGCGATTGTCAGTGTGCAGAATCCGATCCAACTTACAGACTATACCGAGCCCCTACCGGATATCGCGGTGTTGCATGCTCGTGAGGATTTCTATGCGGCTGCGCTGCCCTTACCAAGAGACGTCTTATTCGTGGTGGAAGTGGCTGACATATCCTTGGGGTACAATCGCGAGGAAAAAATTCCTCGCTATGCGCAGTCGATGACCCCTGAAGTGTGGCTGATTGACATCGATGGGGCCACCATCACCCACTACACGGAGCCCGATGACACGCGTTATCGCAGTGAACAGACACTGGGGCGCGGCTAGATCATGGTCTCTCATACCGTGGGCGCGCTCCAGCTCTCGGTCGATCGTATCTTCGGCTAAACCACGAGGGGCAGCTTACTTGAACTTCGGGGCCACTTGTTCGGTCAGCAAGCGTATCGAATTGATCACCTGATCATAGGGAATCCGGCCGCCATAGTTCATCTCCAGCACCACACCCGAGATCTCCAGCTCTTCTCGATACTCATGTAGACGCGCCGCCACCGCCTCCGGCGTGCCATAGAGAAGCCGTTGCTTCAGGAGATCATCGTAGGAGGTGTTGGCCGCGTGCCGAAGCCGCTCGGCGACCTCCGGGCTGGCGGCGGAACCGCTCAGTTGCGTTGCCGCATACTGGATGGCCCGCAGGGTGCTCGCTTCCGGGTCGGAGCGGGCCTGGGCGTCAGTATCCGCCACATAAGCCGGGATGCGCAAAGAAATGTCCGTGGGGCCGGTGTGGCCCGCTTCCTGCCGTGCTTGCCGGTACAGCGCCAGGCGCTCCTGCAATTGCGGGATGGGGGTATTGGCGCTAATAAAAATGGGGTAGCCCATGCTGCCGACCAAGCTAAACGTGTCCGCACTTGCCAGGGCCACGTGAATCGGCGGGTGCGGCTGCTGGTACGGCTTGGGCACCACCGTGACATCCGAAAAGGAAAAAAACTCTCCGTCGTGGGAAAAGGTGTCCTGCGCCCAGGCCTTCCTGACGATATCCAGTGCTTCCCGGAAGCGGTTGCGACTCTCGGCATATGGAATATTGTATCCCTGGTAATACTTGGTCAACCCACTCCGTCCGATGCCGAAGTCGAAGCGGCCTTGGCTAATATGATCGACGGTCGCCGCCTCCTCAGCGATGCGTAGCGGATTCGTCAACGGCAGCACTTGGACTGCCAGGCCAATACGTATGCGGCTGGTGCGGGCGGCGATGGCGCTGGCGATGACGATAGGAGAAGCTAGCACGGAGCGATCGGGACTAAAATGATGCTCCGCTAGCCAGACGGAGTCGATGCCCAACTTTTCCGCGGTCTCCACCTGTCTGAAGGACTCCTCGAACGCCTCTGTCTGCGACAGATTCTGGCGGATATGGAAGTCCGTAAACATCCCGAAATTCATGTGGTGCTCCTTTCGCTGCCCGAGGCGGACGAGGGCTCAGCTCTGCAGCGCAATGGCCTCGTCAATGAGCATAATGGGAATATCGTCCCGAATCGCATAGAGATATTGCCCGTCCTCCCGTACCAAGCCGCCATCGATCGCTTCCGTCACCGGTTGGCCCGCACGGTTGCTGAGCTCTCCCCGGCCGATACGGTCATTGAGACTCGCGATCAGGTCGTCGGCAGCGAGCGATAGCGGTTGCTTCGTTTCCGGACAAGCTAAGATATCCAAGAGTTCCTGACTAATCGGCATAAGCAGGATCCTTTCTCGAAAGCAGAAGGGGTTCGTGATGCGTGATGCGTGGTGGGTTAGGCGTTGCAGGCCATCAACTAGCCCCTCGCCCCTAACGTTGCACCGGCCCAGTACGTGGCGTATAAACCCAGTTATCAGACCCATGCCACCACCAATCATTCGCCTCCACCGGATCGTAAATCCGCCAGATGCCATATTTACGAATGCGAGGCGCAACCTGCCGTTCATTGCCTTCATGCAGAAGGCGCTCGGTCGTGAGGACAATGCCACGGAAGGCGCCATGTTTTTTGAAGACTTGACGCGCGTATGCCGAGCCCGTCGGATACATGTTCGAGCGAGCGCCATCGGTCTGCGAGATAACTTGCTGATAAAATCGCAATAAATGATCGAACACCTGGGCCGGTATCGAGGCGTCAGCCGACCCGGCCGGCGAGGTCCGGGTCAATGCCTCCGGCGCCCGCATCGGATTGGCCGATGCGCCGAGCGCCACCGGGCGCCACGCCATGATGAACACGATCAGAAACCCGCACAGGGTCAGGCGCGGCCTCATAGCTGCCGCTCATCCCACTGCAACAGACGATGTGCTTGACGCGTGAGCTCCGGAATGGACAGACCATACGGGCAGGCATGCAGACAGCGCTGATGCGCACATGTCATACAAGCGGCTGCATGGGTTGTCAACGCCGCATACCGCTCCATGGCCATGCGTTCGGCCCCGTAATCCTCAAAATACATCTTATGCCGAAGTACATCGGCAATCGGCACGTGCTCCGGGCAGGACGACACGCACGCATCGCATACCGGGCGGCAATAGGTCGCGTCATTGAGCGTGACATAGCGCTCGAGCAGCTCCAAGTCGTGCTGCGTGACCTTCGTTTTGCCCGACGCCGCCACATACTCGTCCACTTGGCTCGGGGATTTCATCGTCACGATGAGGGCATCAACCGACGCATTCGACAGCACCCACCGAAACGCCGCCTGCGCGAACGTGGCGTCGTCGTGTTGGTAGGGTTTCATATCGTTTAAACGGGCGCCGCGCAACGTCTTCATGGCAATGACGCCCATCCCCGCGGCCTTGGCTTTTTTGAGCACCCGGGGCAGCTCCTGATTGACCGCAATAAAGTCGAAGCTGCGCGTGAAACGCTGCATAAACGATGGATCTTGGCCAAAATTGTACCCCACCAACATCACGTCATAGGCCCCACGCTCGATCGCATACTCCAGACATTCAACCAAGCGTCCGCCATGCCCGGAAAGCCCGACGTAGCGAATTTTGCCCTGTTGTTTTGCCCGCTCAATAAAGGTATAAAATTCTGGGTTCTGCAGACGCTGCACATCATTGACCGCATGATTAAAATAAACGTCAATACGATCGGTCCGCAGACGCCGCAAACTCCCTTCCAGAGTATGCATCATGTCGGCCTGGCTCGCATGCGCGGAAAACCCGCCTTTGCTGGCCAAATAGACCTGATCGCGCTTGCCGTGGAGCGCTTGGCCGAGGGTTTCCTCAGAGATGCCACGGGTATAGCTCTCCGCAGTATCGAAATAGTTGATGCCCCGATCGAGGGCGTGCCGGACCAACTGTGGGTTATCCCGCAGCCGTGAGCTGCCAAAGCTGATGTCGGCAATCCGCATATCCGTCGAGCCCAACGGCTTGTATTGCTTGATGGCCGGGGCGCTTGCCGCGGCCTGTGCCGGCGAGGCTGGCGCCAGCCAGACCGGCGCCGTACTCAGCACGGCACTGCCATGCAGGATGCCCTGAAGAAACGTGCGGCGTTTGGAAGAGACTGGCCCCTTGAACGACGGTGCACTCACGATAGATCTCCTTCTGCGCCTAAACAAAAACGGCATCATAGCGCGCATCATCGCATCATCTCGTGTTATTATGGGCTATACGGCAACGGCCCGCAAGGGAGGTCTAGCGTGGGAACGTGGGGTGGAGGCGACGATGGGATGGTCGAGCCTCATACAGGGCTTCCTGCCTCGGTCTCGGGAGCGTTGCATGGCAGGGAGCACAGATCGTCATTAGGCGCACGATGGAGAGAGGACGGTGCTCTCAACAACCGATAAAATACTGTTTTTACGGCGTGTACCGATGTTTGCCGGTATGACCCTGGAGCAGCTTCGGGTCCTGTCGTCCCATCTCAACGAACAGCACTTCCTGCCAGGGGAGGTGATTTTTCCCGAGGGGGATTTCAGCCAGGAGCTCTATGTCGTTGCGTCTGGCGTCGTGAATATTGTCAAGGATTTTGGCCGTGCGCACGAGCGCCGTCTGAATATCTTGCGAGCCGGCGATTTCTTTGGCGACATGGCCATCTTCGAGGATGCGCCGCGCTCGGCCACGGCCGTGACCCAGGACGAAGCGGAGCTTCTGGTGCTGCACCCGGAGAAGTTCAAGCAGACGATCTATCAAAAACCCGACATGGCCTTTGCCATTTTTCGGGAACTCGGTGAGCGTCTGCGCCGCCGCGAGGAAGAGGTGAGCTGAACCGGTGTGCGGTGGCGCCTGAAGCTTGTGAAGTGCTACCGGGTGGTGTAGGCTACCGAAGATGATACTGCCGCTGCGTTGATGGCTGACGATAGATGGCGCCCCTTTTCTTCTGGTGCTGGGTACAGAGGGCTGCGCCGCAACGCGTGTGAGAGGAGGCAAACCCCATGAGGCGAACCCGTGTTGTCGATGCCTTGAACAGCGAGGCTGCGTTGGATCCCATGCTCGTCAAGGGTTGGGTGCGCACCCGGCGCGATGCAAAAGGATTCTCGTTTCTCGAGATTAATGACGGCTCGTGTTTAAAAAATCTCCAGGTGATTGTGGACGAAACGGGGCCAGCATACGAACCCCTCAGCATGGTCGCGACTGGCGCCGCCGTTGCGGTGGAAGGCGCACTGGTGGCCTCTCCTGGCAAAGGGCAGCAGTGGGAAGTACGGGCCACGCGTTTAGAGCTTTTGGGTGCGTCGGACGCGGACACGTATCCGCTGCAAAAAAAACGGCATACCGATGAATTTCTACGCACGATCGCCCATCTGCGCCCCCGGACGAATAAATATGGCGCCCTGTTTCGCATCCGCTCCGAAAGCGCCTTTGCCGTGCACCGGTTTTTCCGCGACCGGGGCTTTTATTATCTGCACACGCCGATCATCACCGGTTCGGACTGTGAAGGCGCCGGCGAGATGTTTCGGGTGACGACCTTACCGTTTTCTGGCCACAGCAGCGAGGGCGACGTCGATACGTTTGTCCATGACTTTTTCGGGAAAGAGGCCAATCTCACAGTTTCAGGCCAATTGGAAGCCGAGCTCTTTGCCTGTGCGCTGGGGAATGTCTATACCTTTGGTCCGACCTTTCGGGCGGAAAATTCCAACACCCCCCGACATGTAGCGGAGTTCTGGATGATCGAGCCGGAAATGGCCTTCGCCGACCTCGACGACAATATGGACCTGGGTGAGGATTTGATCAAAAGCCTCGTGCGTCATATTATGGACCACTGCGCCACGGATTTGGAATTATTCGCCCGCTTTGTGGATCAAGATCTCATGCACAACCTCGAGGTGATTGCGCGAGAATCGTATGTCCGGTTGCCATATACCGAGGCGGTCGAGATTTTACAGCGCTCTGGCAAGGCGTTCGAATTTCCGGTGGCCTATGGCACGGATTTGCAGACCGAACACGAGCGCTATCTGACCGAGGAGCATTGTCAAAAGCCGGTCATTGTCTACAATTATCCCCAGGAGATAAAAGCCTTTTATATGCGATTAAATGAGGATGCGAAGACGGTGGCGGCCATGGACGTGTTGGTACCCCGCGTGGGCGAACTGATCGGCGGCAGCCAGCGCGAAGAGCGGCTCGACGTGCTCGAACAGCGCCTCCGCGCGTTTGGCTTAGAGCCGGAAGCGTACTGGTGGTATCTGGACATTCGCCGTTTCGGCACCGTACCGCATGCGGGTTTCGGCCTGGGGTTCGAACGCTTTCTGATGATGATGACCGGGGTGAGCAATATCCGGGACGTGATTCCGTTTCCGCGTACGCCCAGACACCTTGAATTTTGACAAGACAGTTTGTCCGAAGTCTGTCAAATTTTGGACACGATCCCGTCAAAAAACTGACATCAAACGGTCGTGCCGTGTCTGCGCAACGATCGCATTTTGCCCGTATGTATTTGTCCTCAAACATGTTGCAGCCATGTGATGCGGTGCATCCTTCTCTGGCATGGATATTGCCCTGAGACGATAGGTTGACGTCGACCTTCGAATGTGGGCAACCTTGCGGAGTCGATTCGACTCCCCTCACGAGATGGTTGTACAATCATGGCTCCCGATCCAACGCCTTCCACAACCCCGGATGAGGAAGACCTCGTCGTCCCTATCGTGGTCAATCTGTTAAACGCAGGCCACGTCAGATTCATCGAGGGAGAGCGGCAATATAAAGTCAATTGCACGTAAGCCCGATTGACGGGCGAACGTCAGACGCTCCCGACTGCTTCTCTCCTGTACGTCTCACGGTTTTCTGTGCCGCCTTCCCTGATCGCTCATGGATGAGCGCAAGGGCTCTCCTATTTGTCTGGCTCCTTGCATAAAACCTTGATGCCTGACTTGCCGCTGCGGAATTTGTGAGCGCAACTGGCCAGGCGTATAGAGTCCACACCCCAAAATATGCCCTGCACAGCACAGGACCACATAGCCCGGGTCGAGGTCGGTCTGCAAGGCCAGCTCCTGGTCGCGCAACAAGGTGACCATCTGTGGCTCGGAAAGATCGAGTCGATGCCGGGTCGCCCAAGGCCCAAAGCGCTGCAGCGCCGCCGTCGTTGGTTTCAGGTGATGCGGCATTTTGCGTAGCACCGGGAGACCCACGTTTTGGATCTTGAGCGAGGCAAAAGCGGCAACTGGCGCCGCGCGGTTGAGGAGAATATAGGTGTGGCGGCGTTCGAGTAAGTGGTACACGTCGAACATCGACCGTGGCATACCGAATCGTGTCTCAAAATAACTCAGGATGCGGCTCCGCTCGGGATCAAACACGAATGGCGGCCAGGAAGAATCCCACGGAATCGGTGTGGTGGGAGTAGAGACGCCAGCAGTGTTGCATGCGTGAGTCATACGTCTGCGCTTTCCAATGTTGGAGACCAGAGCTATGCGGTACGTCGAGTCGGATCGGTTCGAGCCTGGCCGGACGGCGTTCGAGCAAGGTTTGGACAACGGCCTCGTTTTCATCCGGATTGTATGTACAGGTGGCATAAAGTAGGGCGCCACCCGGCACCAGCAGGTCAAAGCCGCGCAGGAGGAGTTGGCGTTGCAGGCGCGGCAAATCACCGGACGAACGCCGATGATGCCGCAGCCGGCCCTGGGCATCCCAGCGATAATTACCCTCGCCGCTACAGGGGGCATCGACCAAAACCCGGTTGAACTTATGACGCAAGGGAAAATTCTGTCCCGTATAGCACGTCGTCACGACGCTACTTACCCCCAGGCGTTTCAGATTAAATTCCAACATCGATAAGCGTTTGCCATGGCGATCGTTGGCGACAATCAAGCCTTCATCGCGCATGAGTTGGGCGAGGTGCGAGGTTTTACTGCCGGGAGCGGCACACAGGTCGCAAATGGTTTCGCCCGGCTGCGGCGCCAACACCAGGGACGCGAGCGCCGACGTCAATGCCTGGGCATGGTAGTAGCCCAACAGGGCGCCTCGCAACATACCGGGGTGCGTCAACTTGTCGGCCAGGAGAAGTTCGTCCGTGAGCGACGATGGACGCGTGTGGTACCCTTCCTGCAGCAGCATGGCCCGCACCACGTCCGGTGAGGTCCGTAGGGTGTTGACCCGCAGACAACAGGTTGGCTCCACTTGGACGCTCGTGCAGAAGGCGCCGAAATCAGGGATAAAATCCGCATAAGCCGCGAACAGGTCTCGACAACTGGGCATGCCGTTTTCACCTTCAGCTCGCAGATGAAGACGCTTGGCGAGGGGGCACACCATCATACTGCACACCCTGCTCCACGGCAATGGTCTGCTTGCAGTCGTCAAGCCGGACTAGCAGCGCGGCCCGTGCTCCTCATGCCATCACGCGGGGAGTAAAGACGTATGACATCAGGTGCGTTTTATATTGGCATGGACGTAGGCGGCACCACATTCAAAGCGCTCGCCGTCACCCCAGAGGGTCGTATTCTGGGCCGGGCCCACCGACTCACAGAAGCGCGGCGAGGCGCAAAAGTGGTGATTGGGCGCATGGTGGAGACGATTCGCCGTCTTGAAGCTGAGGTCTCGACACCGGAGCTGACACTGGCGGCAGTCGGCTTCGGCATTGCCGGCATTCTGGATCTGCCCGCCGGCATTGTGCGCCGCTCGCCGAATCTGCCGGGGTGGGAAGGCACGAATGTGCGTGAGCTCGTGGGGCATCATTTGCCGGTCCCATTTACCATTGACAATGACGCCGATGCGGCTGTGCTGGGCGAAGCCTGGCTAGGAGCTGGGCGAGGCATGCAGCACGTGGTGATGGTCACGCTCGGCACGGGGGTGGGCGGTGGGGTGCTGATCAATAACACGATGCTCCATGGCGCCCAGGGCTATGGTGGCGAAGTCGGTCATACCGTTGTCGATCCCCATGGCCCGCCGTGTGGCTGCGGCAGTCGGGGCTGTCTCGAACAGTTTGCCTCAGGTACCGCCATCGCCCGCATGGCCGCACCGTATTATGGCGATATCACAGCCAAAGAAGTGGCCCAGGCGGCCCATCGTGGAGAGCCGCTAGCCCGGCACGTCTTTGCGCAGGCTGGCTTCTATCTCGGGATTGCCTGCGCCAATTTTGCCAATCTTTTCAATCCCCAATGTATCGTGATCGGCGGGGGGGTGGCCCATGCCTTTGACCTGTTCATCGCCTCCATGCAGGCCGCGATGCGGCAACGCACATTTGTCGAAGTCTACGACAATCTCCGGATTGTCCCGGCCACATGTGGCACGGATGCCGGCGGGTTGGGTGCCGCCCGGCAAGCCATGACAAATGCGGAATGCAGAATGCGGAATGCGGAATGAAGAAGACCGTGTGCCTCGGTCTGGCCGGATGGGGACGGTTGCGCAACGTCCGTTAACCGAGTACAGTTGGTCTCAATGCATCCTCTCCTCTTATCTTATACCGCATTCGGCAGGGGCCTCTGAATGAGCAGATCATCGTCCAACGACCCTTCTTCCATTCCCCATTCCGCATTCTGCATTCCGCATTCCAACGACCCTTCTTCCATTCCGCATTCCGCATTCCGCATTCCGCATTCCGCATTCCAAGGTGGTTTTGATCAGCCTGGGCTGTCCGAAAAATCTCCTGGACTCCGAAATCATGCTCGGCAAGCTTTTTGAGCAGGGATACGAACTGACAATGGATCCCGTCGAGGCGGATTACCTCATTGTCAATACCTGTGGTTTTATTCAAGACGCCAAAGAGGAGTCCATCGAGCACATTCTGGAAATGGCCGAGATCAAAGCCCAGTACGCTGGGAAAAAACTGGTCGTGGCCGGATGTTTGGCGCAGCGCTATGGCCGCGAGCTGATGCGGGAATTGCCTGAAATCGATGTTCTGGTGGGCACGGGAAATTTTCAGGAGATGCCCCAGGTGCTCGTGCAGTTGGACACGCCAACGCCGCGGCGAGACTATCTCAGTGACAATGTGTATCTCTATAACGAGACGGATACGCGAATTCAGACCACGCCAGCCCACCACGCTTATATCAAGATTGCCGAGGGATGTAATCACCTCTGCACGTTTTGCATCATCCCGAAGATGCGCGGCCGCTTGAAGAGCCGCCCGGTGGATTCCATTGTGACCGAAGCCCGCCAGCTGGGGCGGGCCGGCGTTCGCGAAGCCATTTTGATTGCCCAGGACAGTACGGAATACGGTGCGGATATCGGGCTGCGGCATGGGTTGGCGCAGGTGCTGAGCCGGTTGAGCGTCGGCGTTCCGGAGTTGGATTGGCTTCGCGTGCTCTATCTCTACCCCTCCATGGTCCGGCCGGACCTTCTGGACGTGTATGCCCAACACGATCGCATCTGCAACTATTTCGATATGCCGATGCAGCATGCCTCGGATCGCCTGTTGCGCGCCATGAAGCGGGGCTATACGCAGCGCACTCTGTACCGCTTGCTGGATGCCGTCCGTGAGCGTATGCCTGATGCGGCGATTCGGACGACGTTCATCGTGGGCTTTCCTGGCGAAACGCCTGCGGACGTCGATGCCTTGCTCACGTTTGTGGAGCGGGCGCGTCTCGACCGCGTCGGGGTTTTTACCTATTCGCTGGAAGAGGACACCCCGTCTTATTCGATGCCGGGCCGGGTTTCGGTACGTGAAGCCGCTCTACGGCGGCAACAGGTGATGGCGCTGCAACAGGAAATCTCGTTGCAAAAACACCAGGCGCTGGTGGGACAACAGATGTGGGCACTGATCGATGCAGATGCCACCGAGTCCCAAGCCGCCGTCGGACGGCTGTATAGCCAGGCCCCTGGCATCGACGGAGTGGTCTATGTGAATGGCCCGGTCATGAGTGGGGACCTGGTGCGTGTCGACATTACCGGGGCGGATGCCTATGATCTGACTGCCGAAGTGGAAAGTGGATAGGGGTTGGTTAGGAATGGCGGACCATCCACTTTCCACTTTCCACTCTATTTGACAAACGGTACGACGAGCACAGGGCACAGGGATGTGGCGACAACCGCGTTGCAAATCCGGCCGGTCATCAACCGTTTGTCACCCGTGAGATGCCGGGTGCCCATGACGATGAGGTCGCAGGACTCCGTCTGCGCTGTCCGCACGATCTCTTCCGGTATACCGCCCCATGGCGACACGGTGCGACAGGAAACGTGGGCCTGGCGGGCTCGATCCGCGGCGTTGTCCAATATGGCTTTACCGGTTTCCTCGATCTGTTCCCGCACCTCGGTGTCGGAGAGGTCAAGCTCCAGGGCTTGATACTGCGGGTCATCCTCCAGAATATGTGCAATGAGCAGTTCGTTGTGTAGGCTGGCGGCCAGTCGGATCGCTGTATCGACCGCATAGCGTGACCACGGCGACGGTCCGGTGGCCACCATGATATTTTGGAACATAGGGTGTTTCTCCTCGCAAGTCCCTCGAGTCATCTGCTGTGAGGCAAAGGATGTTGCCCACATAAGAAATATGATAGCATAGCACGTACGCGTTATGGCATCCTCATCCGATATTTTAGGAGATCTTATGGCCTGGACGCCCCCCACACCGGCAGACATCGCGGGCTATGTCGACAGGCTGAACCATTAGGGCCGGTGGGGTCACGATGAATGGTATGATACATTTCATCATTGCCATTTCCACTGAACTCTATTATTGTAGTGAACTCCGGGAGCGAGGCCGCATCGGCAAGTGCCAACTTAGCGGGTACGTCTGTCATCACTGAATTTCCCAACTGATGTCCCTTCATATGAGATACGAGATAGGCGTCATCGGACGTGGTGTACGTTTGATCTCATCGTCGATCATCTAGCGGAAGCTGTGGCCTACCCGTCTCCGCCAAAGACGGGCGTGTATGTGTGGTCAGCCTGGCCTGTGAGGTCGAGCGAGCAGCCTCTGCAGGGATGAGACACGGATCACACTGAATGTGCAGCGGATCAGAGCGAGAGCCATTATGCAACGTGTGCAAACCAAGGCGGCAATGCCGCGAACCAAGAACCGAGGGGCGGATCTGTTGGCCAAATTGCTACAGGCGCAGGGCGTCGAGTACGTCATGGGCCTAACTGGCGGGGCCATTATGGAAGGGATGGATGCCCTGCAAGCCGATGAACAGCTGCGGATGCGCATTTTCCAGACCGAGCCGGGGGCGGCCTGGGCGGCCATGGGATATGCCCGCGCCACCGGTCAAGTTGGCGTGTGTGTCGTCACGTCGGGACCGGCGGCGACAAATACGATTACGGCCATTGCCGATGCCCACCGGGATAACGTACCGCTGGTGGTGATTACGGGACAGGTACCGACGTTTGCACGCAACACCGATGCCTTTCAGGAAACGAATATTGTCGACATTGCGGCGCCCACAGCCAAGCAAGTCTACTATGTCGGCAAGCCGGATGAACTGCCGGGCATGGTGTCTGATGCCTTCCGCATCGCGCGAGAAGGGCGGCCTGGGCCCGTCCTGATCGATTTCACCAAGGATGCCCAACAGGCGGTGCTCGATCCGGACGATTTCCTGCCGCAGATGGCGTCGCCGGCCTGGCGTCAGCCCGGTCATCTCAATGGCGCCGAGGGGGCGCTCGATGAGGTGGCGCACCATCTACGCCAGGCGCGGCGTCCGGTCATCATTGTGGGCTATGGTGCCGTGTTGGCCGGCGCGCAGCAGGAATTGCAACAGGTGCTCGATGTCGCCCCCTGTCCTGTGGTGCATACTTTGCCAGGCAAAGCCGCGTTGCCGAGCGCCCATCCCTACAATTACGGCATGCTCGGGATGCATGGGTTTTATGTCGCCAATTGGTTGGTGCACCATGCCGACCTCGTGCTCGCCTTTGGATCGCGTTTCGATGACCGCATTACCGGTGACATGACCCAATTTGCGCCGCAAGCGCAGCGGCTGATTCATTTCGACATCGATCCCGAACAGATCCAAAAGGTATTGCCGGAGCGTAAACTGGGCGTGCTCGGCGACTTGCGCCAGACACTGGCCGCCCTGTCTCGCCGCTTGCACAACGCGCCGCTAGATTTCCTGGCCTGGCACGAGGAGATTGCCGGCATTGAAGCCCAATATCCCTCCTCATACCGGCGCCAGCCGGAGTTGCTGCAAGCGCAGTACGTCTTGGAAGGTCTTAACGAAGCGGTGCGTCAGCGGGTGGCGGTGACGGGTCAGCCGGTGATCTATACCGCCGAAGTCGGCGACCACCAGATGTGGGCTGGTCAGTACCTGGAGATACAGCCTAGTTGGCAATTCATGACCTCGAGCGGGCAGGGCGCCATGGGGTCGGGTTTGCCGACGGCGATTGGCGCGCAACTGGCGCACCCAGACGCCCTGGTCATCTGCATTGCGGGTGATGGCAGCCTACGGTTTTCGGAGGCGGAACTGGAAACGATTTGGGAATACGGCCTGCCGGTGAAAACCGTCGTCATCAATAACGATGGCTACGGCATCGTCCGGATGTGGAATCATCGCTTCTACGACGGCCGGGAAACAGGCGTGGTCAAACGCGGCAAGGATTGGGCCTTGTTGGCGCGCAGCAATGGCTTCGCGCCTGATACGGTGAATCGCGTTGCCGAGCCGGCGGACCTGGAGGCCGTTTTGCAGCGGGCGCTAGCGCATCCGCAGCCGCATTTTCTCGAATGTCTGACGCCGTATGAGGAATGTCTGCCGATTATGCCGCCCGGCAAGTCATTCCACGATATTATTGTATAGGTGCTGCCGGATCAGGAGGGAAGAATTGACAAGGCCTCGGGCGTGCTCTGCTACGTCGATGAGTGGGCGTTGATGCGCCAGGTCCAGACGCTTAGCGGACGGCTCTTGGACCGCACTGGCATGGCGTTTGGTTCCCGCTGGCCAGTGGTGTAAAGCGAGTGGGGGGCGTGGGTCAGGCTGCGTCTGCGCGCTTAAAGAATTTTTACGAGGACGGCGAGAGCGCCAACCGCGACGACGATGATTCCACCCAAGCGGAGCACGATACGCGATTCCATCTCTTTCATGTCGCGGCGGAGTAATTCGATGTCATGTTTCGTGGCCAAATTGGTGTTGACGATGGTCAGAAGAGCTTCGGCTTGCGCTTCGGCTTGTCGTGCGGTGAAGCCCGCTTCTTGCAGTTTTCGGGCATAGGTCAGCGTATCAAAGATTGCCATGATGACTCCTTCGTGATGTACACAGATAATGCTGTCTAGGTACTGAAAGTGATTGGGTCGCGTGGGTCAGGATGCTGTCTGTGCGCTTAAAGAATTTTTACAAGGACGGCGAGAGCGCCAACCGCGACGACGATGATCGCACCTAAGCGGAGCACGATACGCGATTCCATCTCTTTAGTATCACGGCGGAGTAATTCCATATCGCGACGGAGTAACGCCATGTCGTGCTTCGTGGCCAAATTGGTGTCGCCGATATCGCGGCGGAGTAATTCGATGTCGTGTTTCGTGGCCAAATTGGCCTCGACGATGGTTAGCAAGGCTTCGGCTTGCGCTTCGGCTTGTCGTGCGGTGAAGCCGGCTTCTTGTAGTTTTCGGGCATAGGTCAGCGTATCGAATATGGCCATTGCTGCTTCTTCGTTGTCGTGGAGAGGAGTATACGATGCCATCTCATCTTTGGCAATATAGGCCTATGGGTGCTGCCTATGATCGGCAGCGTTAACGGCTGCCCTTGTCTTTTTCATCGGGTAGGGGCATCATGTCGCCATGCCCCCCCCCTCAGAACCGTGCGGGCGACTTTCATCGCACACGGCTCAAG
>CBCXVS010000074.1:0-263 GCA_965178525.1 uncultured bacterium
AATTCGTTTCAGGCTTTTGAGTTTTTATTTCAACAAGTTGTCGCCGAATCACGGGAGGAACTTCGGGCTAGACAGCGAGACCTGTCCCCTTATCCAGATATGATTTTTTCCTGATAATCATAGCGGCCATGCCTTTTCCCGCACCCACTGGCGGAATCCGCGTATGAGCGCCGTTTCACTCTGCTCTAGACGCTGGCTTAAAACATGCAAGAGCTGCGAGGCCGGCAGGGGTGGAAGAACCGAACTCTCTTGAACCTCCACAT
>CBCXVS010000074.1:273-26150 GCA_965178525.1 uncultured bacterium
CATAGCCTTCAGCCTGAAGCACATAAAATTGCAACCGCTCGCCGTCATATCGCCACACCTCGGGGACACCCAGCGCGCCATAGATGCCGAACTTGCTGAGTGAAGACCGGCTGATATCGACTTCAATCAACAAATCCGGGGGCGGGTCGACTCGCATGTCCATTTCGTCTTTGCCACGCACGTCGGCGGCATGTTGAATGTAATAACACTCATCCGGCTCACATCCCCGCTCCAGATCCTCGCGCTTAAATGTCGTTGAACTCGCACTTTCAATATCGATGTTCAGCTCTTCGGTGAAAGCCTCAACCATGCGGCCGATGAGACGCTTGACATTTTCATGCAGCTTCGACGGCGCCATCATTTCTAATACCCCACAGTCATACGTCATGCGGCCTCGGCAATTGTCCGAATCGTTTAAAATCGCCAAATACGTTTGCCAACTGATGTGGTCCAGAATGACGCGTTGCTCTGCAAGAAACCGTACTGTGCTCATCGTATATACCTCTAATCAATCGGCCAGAGAAATCCGAAAGGGCCAACGGTCAGCAACGCTAGAACAGACCGGCTTGGCGGCGCCGCCACCATTCCGCCGCCAGGCAGAGGGCGACCAGGATCAACAGCGGAAACGTCTCCCGCAGACGCTGCCGGGTTTCTTCCAAGACTTTGTAGCTGGGCGTGCCACCGAAGAAATCGATGAGGCTGGACAGGGTCGGGCGAGCCGGATCCTGCAGGGCAAAGAAGGCGCCACCCGTCGTGTTAGCGATGTCCTTGAGCAAGGTGTGATTGGGAACCGCGTCTTGTTGTTCTCCGCCCGGTGGATACACGCGTAGCAGGAGGCGCGTGGCTTCGTGGGTTTCCTGGCCGATGATGGCCTGCACGTCCAGGCTATAGATGCCTGCATCGTTGGCGCGAAAACGGTAGCGGAATTCGCCGGGATTGTTGGTCGGTACGGCCTGCATAGGCATGGTCGTCCCGGCAGGGCGCCTGAGCGTAATGGTCGGGGTAGCATCCGTGCCGGGGCGATAGTCGTTCTGTAACACTTGGATGGTACCGCTCACCTCACTCCCCATGGGAAATCCGGTGGCATCGGCCATGATGCGCACCTGTTTGAGTTCGGGGTCGCGGATGAGCCAGCGCGCCAGTTGGCGCATGAACTGCAGGTAGTATTGATTCGAGTCCATCTGCCCGGCCATCTGGAAATTCCACTTCCAAATGTAGTCACTCATCAACGCCAGGGTCCGGCCCTTGCCAAAGCGCTGCACCGCCAGCAGAGGCGCGGGGACGGCGTTCCCAAAACGTCCGCTACTGACGCCTAATACCGTCGCGTCAGGCTTGGGGCGAGCCACGACATTGAGCGCATCGAGGTTCGTCAGGTCTTTCCAGATGCGCTGGTTCTCTTCCGGGTCGGCCACGAGTCGTGTAATCGGATGTCTCATCCCTTCCGGCGTGAGCACCATGCGCTGGGTGACCGGACGATAATCATTGCGTTCCTTACGGAGCATCACCGGCAAAATGTCTTCAATTGGCGTGCCGGCATAACCGCCTTGCGCAAACGCTAAACGCCCTCCGATCATGGCGAAGGCGCCGCCATCTCGCACATAGCTCCGCACGTTTTCTAGATAAAACCAAGGAAAATAGTACTCAAAGCTGAAATTTTCGAAGATAATGAGATCGAAATTTTGCAGCTCCTGCGTAAAGAGGCGCCGCGTTGGAAACGGGATCAGGCTGAGCTGGCTTTCCGGCACGTTCACCACATCGGTAGGCGTGCGGAGGATGACAAAGGAAATCAGATCGACGCTGGGATCCTGTTTCAGCGCCTGTCGCAGGAAACGGTAGTTCCAGGTCGGGCTGCCACAGACCAAGAGCACACGGATTTTATCGCGCGCCACGGAAATGGGAACGGTTTTGGCATTGTTATCTGTGATCGCTTCTCCAAGACGTGGGGCCACACTCACCGTGTAGGTAAACTCCCCAATATCTTCCGGCAAGACTTCAAAGGAGACCTGGTGTTGCGCTTCCTGTCGTGTCACCTGCACGGTTTGCGTCGACACGACTCGCCCCGCACGCTGCAGCACGACCGGGATGCGTTCGCCGTGATAACCCCAGGTGTGCAGGGTGGTTTGTATCGTGACCGGATAATGTAGAAACGTCAGGCTGGGCGCCTGCACCGATGCCACTCGGATATCGCGGTAGGTTGCCGGATTGCCCAGGCCAACGGTGACCACCGGAACATCCGCCTGCCGTAAATACGCCATGCCGGTGTCCGGTCCATGATGCGCCCCGTCACTGAACAGCAGGACGCCTACCGGAGAGGTCGCGCGGTTTTCTTCTAGTAAATGGGTCAGGGAGCCCACAATATCAGTGCTATGCCCGCTGCCTTGCAACTGTTCTAGGTGCTGCTGTGACAACGGTCGGGCGGTTTCATTAAATTGGTACAGTTTGACCTGGTAATATTCCCCTAGCGTTTGCAAAAGCGGCGCCTCACCATCCTGCAAATAATCGAGTGCCTGACGTAGACGGTCGGAGCGGTTGCCAGTCACTTCGTCGGATAGCGCCATGCTGCCCGATGTATCCACCATGACCGCCAGGGAAGGGAGAAGACGCAAGACTTTTTGGATGATGAGCGTCGGGTTCAGGAGCATGCCGAGAATGAGCGCGTAAGCGATCCCACGCAGGAGGCACAATCCCCAACGGACACGAGTACTGACACGTTGCCGCAGGTCATGCCATTGCAGGGCGATGAAGGCCCCAAAGCCGACCGCAATCACCCCGATCAGGAGCAGCGGTAGCGCGTATTCCCACGCCAGGCTGCTGCGAAAGAGTCCTGCGTTGGTTTGCCATAGGAAAGGAGACATCATGATCGGCCTTATCCCAACTTTTTCCGGATGAACGGAATGTGGATCAAGTCCTGTTTGTAATTCACCGTCAAAGCGTACAGCACACAGTTCACCCCAAGCTTGAACGCTTCCAGCCGCTGCGCTTCCCCGCCCGGGTGACAGGGTGAGACCCAATTGCCTAGAAAATCACGCTCCCAGGCCGCCCCCAGGCCATTCTGGCAATACAGCAGGGGCGTCCGGTCGCCGATTTCCACGCCTTCCAAATAGGGGTTGACAACGCGTACACCGCCGACCATGCGAATGAGATAGAAGGAGCGAAACACGGTATGATCCGGTGGCAAGACCTTGAGGGGACGCTGCGGAAAGAGCCGGGCAATGTCCCGCCGGATACTGGTATCGAAATCGCGGCCTTTATTACCACGGGCATCGTCGATGAGCATCAGGCCGCCGAAGAGCAGGAAGCGGCGTAAAATAGTGAGATCCGCGTCACTGAGAGGCGGAAAACTCTGTTCCCCGGTCATGTACAGAAAGGGGAAGGCAAACAGCGCCGGATCCTGCAACGTGACCACCTGGCGTTCGTCGTGCGTTTCGACGCTGGTACGCTGGCGCACTTCACGCATGAGAGAGATCGTTGCCCGTGGCCGCGGATCCCACCGGCTGCCTTGGTATTTAAGCTGCGCTAAGGCAAACGTGTTCGACGCCGAGAGTGCCGACGCCGAGGGGGCGAGAGCCGCGCTCAGACTATAAACGGCGGGCGCCCCTGCAGCCCAATGTAGCATGCGGCGTATGAACAGGCGCCGTGAGAGCATCGCGTCCTCCAAGGTCTACATCATAAGGTACTCAGCCAGAATGTTTTGCCCCCTACAGGCGATTCGCGTAGACATTTTCGACCGCCAACAGGCCGACAACCGCGACCAGGAGGATGGTGGCCAACTCCTTGGACGGCAATGTCGCATCAGTACTCGCTTGCCCAAAGGCGGCTTCCTCTTCCAGCATCAAGCGTAGGGGTTCGAGTCGGGCTTGTAGATCGTCACGTTGCAGCTTGCTGAAGTTCGATTCGGCCCGGGTCGCATTCACCGTCAGAATGTCAGCGCCACGTGGCGTGGTCAGGTTGTAGATGCCGGGAACGGTGTATTCGGCAAACTGCGCCACGACTCCCGTTGCCTCCGAGCGATAGCGAACGAGCCGTTTGTGGCCATCCGCGGTGCGGATGGTGAGAGTAGCGCCAGCATCGTCGGGCCGTCCTGCGAGCGTCACGGGAGCTGGGAGGATGGCATTCGGGCGGGGTGAGGCGGCCGACAGATTGGCCAGATAGCCCAAGAGCCCATGCAGTAAGGGGACATATGCGGTACGCGTCGGCATGTCCGTCCAATCGCGGTCGGCCGTCGATGTATAAAACATCACGGCGCCATTCCCCACACCCTTTTCCACCAGAAGTGGATGGCCATCGCCAAGCGTCAGGAGCGTCTGCACGTCCGGCACGGTCTGCAGCCCTTCCAGGGCGACGTAGCGATAAAAACGGCCGCGCTGCAAGAGGGTTTGTTCCGGGGCAAAGAGTTGCAGGGCGACATGTTCCGGATCGGCGGCCGCAATGACCTGCGGCTGCGTCGGGGGTTGTTGCAGCGGCTGCCCCAGGGCGGCGGGCAAGAGTAAGGTATCGGAGCGATACAACATCGCGTTATACCGGGTCGCATCGATACGATTACCGGCAAAATAAAGCAGACCGCCGCCATCTCTGACGAACTGGTACAGACGCTGGCGCACCTGAGGCGCGAAGGCTTCCACATTGCAAAGCACAATCACCTGGTAGTCCGCCAAGCGCTCCTGTGCCAACCCTTCCCAGGTGACTGGCGTCGGATAAAACATCGCTTGCCGTAGGGTCGTGAGCGGTTGCAGCGCCTGCATCAGATAGAAAATTTCACTGTCATAGAGCGACGGACCCGGATCGCCATCGACGATCAGGACACGGGCCGGCACCACGGTTCGCAGGGCAAAATAGATGCGGTCATCATCTGCAAACGTATCCTCTTCGAGGCGAATTTCTCCCCAATGCAGGCCGGCCTCCGGTGCGGTGATGCGGAAGGGAATAGCGATCTGTTCGTCCGGTTGCAGGTCGACGAGCTGCTGACCCACCTTGCGCTGCCCGATGAGCAGATCGACACGCAGATTGCGCCGTGCCGTGGCACTGCGGTTCCGGACAACGGCCGTGACCTCTAAGGGCACCCGTTCAATAAAGGGTTGTTCCGTGATGCGAACGCGCTCCACCAGGACATTTGCATCACGTTTGGGCGATCCGATGCGGATGAAGTGTAACTCGACATCTTCCGGTAGCACATCGAACTGCGACAGATGCACATCTTCCCACCCTTGCACGGTCAGATCCGAGACCACCACGAGGCGGCGGCGCGCGGTTTGACTCTGCCGCAGCAGAGTAAATGCACGTTGAAAGGCGCCACGGAGATCGATGGTTGCATGGCTCGGACGAATCGCCGCGAGGTCGGCTTCCCAGGTCGCTCGCTCTTGGCTGAACACATCGGGCGTTTCCGGCGCATCCGGCGGGGGCAGGAGGGGCCAGACGGCCACGCTATCCGGTGCGCGTAAGTTTTGCAAAACTTGTGATGTCAGTGCTTTGGCCCGTTGTAGACGCGATATGTCTTGATCTCGATAATGCATGCTGAGACTGTTATCCACCAGGATGACGACGGATTGCGAGGGCCGCGAAGCGGCAGCCTGGACATCGCCCGTTGTGAGCGCGGGCCGAGCCAGAGCCAGGGCGAGCAGCAGGAGCGCCAGGACGCGCAGGGCCAATAGAAGCCATTGGTGCAGGCGAAACTTGCGTGCGGTGCGTCTATCCGCCAGCAGCAGGAAACGCACCGCCGGAAAGTAGTGTACCAATGCCCGGCGCCGATAGATCAAATGAATCAGTACCGGAAGGGCAGTGGCCAGGCTCCCTAAGAGCAGAGCCGGTTGCAGGAACGCTAACATAACTCCATCCCTGACCTGTGACTGCTGTTACTGCCGCCGGGCCAAAAAGCGCGTCAGGACAACATCGAGCGGCGTGGTGGTTGGGAAACAGTTGTAATCGATCAAGTCGCGCCGGCATGCCTGCCGATAGTCGTCGATAAAGGTCTGGATCTGCTGCAGGTAGGCTTCCCGTATCGCGCGTGGGTCGGCTAAAATCCGGGTCGCCGGCGCCTCGATGTCCTCAAACATGGTCAGCCGCTCGAAAGGAAATTCCAATTCGTTACGATCGAGCACGTGGAAGACCATGACGTCATTGCGTCGGTGCCGAAAGAATTTCAGGGTTCTGAGAACCGCTTCCGGCGCATCGAAGAGGTCCGAAATCACCACGATCATGCCGCGTTTGTTAATTTTGCCGGCAATCTCACGCAGGGCCTGGTCCAGATGGGTTTCCCCCTGGGGCTGGGTCGCCTCCAGTTGACGGGTCAGCGCCTGCAGATGTTGCAAGCCGGAGCGCGGCGGAATATAGCGTTGCACATCGGCCCCAAAGGTCACGAGCCCGACCGAATCACCTTGACGCAGCATCAGATAGGCCAGCGACGCAGCCAGGTAGCAACCGTAGTCGAACTTGCTCAGGTCTTGGGAGCCATAGGCCATCGACGCGCTGGCATCGAGAAAAATCGTCGCTCGGAGGTTTGTTTCTTCCTCATACTCCTTGATAAAATAGCGATCGAACTTGCCGTAGGCCTTCCAGTCGATGCGACGGATTTCATCGCCCGGGGCATACTCACGATGCTCGGCAAACTCCACGCTATAGCCGCGGTATGGGCTCTTGTGCATGCCGCTCAGCATCCCCTCCACGACATATCGCGCCCGCAATGACATGGTAGAAATTTTGGCTAACACCAGCGGATCGAAATAGTGTTGACGCGCAGTCTGCGTTGGCATACGTCGCTTTCTGCCTAAGAGGCGGCCGCGACCGCGAGTGGTACCTCGTCGGGGCTCACGGTCTCTAGTAAACGCTCGATAATGGCTAGCGACGTCACGCCCTCGGCTTCGGCATTGAAATTGGTCAAGATGCGGTGGCGCAACACGGATGGCGCCAGGGCCCGCACGTCTTCCACCGAGGCGGCAAAGCGGCCATGCATAATCGCGCGTGCTTTGGCGCCGAGAATCAGATACTGCGATGCCCGTGGCCCGGCCCCCCAGTTGACCCACTCTTGAATGAACGGCGGCGCGTCCTCATGCCCCGGGCGTGAGCGCTGTGCCAAACGCACGGCATAGCCCACCACGGAGGGTGTTGCCGGAACCCGCCGCACCAGATCTTGTAGTTGTAGGATCTGGTCGGCGTGCAGCACATGCTGCAGCTGCGGGCTATAGGCGGAGGTGCTATTGAGCACGATGTCGATTTCTTCGTCGTAACTGGGATAATCGACTCCGATATGAAACATGAAACGGTCGAGCTGGGCTTCGGGCAGCGGGTAAGTTCCTTCCTGTTCGATCGGATTTTGCGTCGCCAGGACGAAAAAGGGCAAGTCCAGCGTATAAGTCTGGCCACTGGCCGTGACGCGGTACTCTTGCATCGCCTGCAGCAAGGCCGCTTGGGTTTTGGGCGGGGTGCGGTTGATCTCGTCCGCCAGCACAATGTTCGCAAAAATCGGACCTTGCAGGAAGCGATAGCGGCGGCGGCCAGTCTCAGGGTCTTCTTCCAGGATATCCGTGCCGGTGATATCGGACGGCATCAGATCAGGCGTGAACTGGATGCGATTGAAGCGCAGATCCAACACGTCTGCCAGGGTGTGGATGAGCAGGGTTTTCGCCAGCCCCGGCACGCCAACCAGCAGACAGTGACCCCGCGCCAGCAAGGCGATGAGTAATTCTTCGATGACCTGATCCTGCCCAACGATGACCTTTTTGATCTCGCCCAGAATCGCCTGCCGCTGCCGTGCGACCTCCTCAACGGCTTCGACATGCTCAGGATCATGCGCGTCGGAAGGGCGGGATGACTCGACCGGCTCGTGCTCTGTCTCCATCACGGCGTCTCCTGTAGTCGCTCGAACAATTCTTGCTCTTGCTTGGCCTTCTCTGCCAGGCCGAGCCGGCTATAACTTTCCGCCAGATCGCGGTGTATGAACGGGTCAAAGGGATTGATCTGTATCGCTTCCCATAACGCCAGGCGCGCTTGCTCATACGCTTGACGCGTCAGGTGGAGCCGTCCCAGATGGGTATAGGTCGTGACATAATCCGGCGCCAGTGACTGCGCGCGCTGGAGATATCGTAGCGCCTTCTGCCAATCTCCCCGGACCATGAGCATGCCGGCCAACTTGTTCAAGAGATAGGGTGAATAGGGATCCTTGCTGAGCGCTCGGCGGTATTCCCCCGACGCGGCTCGTACGCGGCCGCGTTGCCGCAAGCGATCCCCCAGGCGCGTGTGCATACGGGCCGTGGTGGACTCAATTTCCTGCCGCAGATCGTCTACGGGAATCTTGCCGTCCTCTTTCAAGGTGAAACGCGGCAGCCGCACGCCCTCGTGCTCCTGGAGCTGTTTCGCTTGCAGAAATCGGCGCCACGCCTGTGCGAATTGCGGAAACGTCACCTTCATGACCCGCGCAATGGCGTCCGCCGCGCCTTCGTCCTGGGTTTGCTGCAACGCCTGCAGAATGCGCACGAGTCCTTTGGGACCCAGGCGCTGCATGATGAAGTCAATGGCCGACGCGGCCTCTGCATATCCCAATTGTACCTGATACGTCATCTCGAGTTTGACCAGCGAGGGTTCCATATTTTTGAACCCCACAAAACTGTCATGGGTCAGCGCGTGTGCCAGCAGGCTCTCGGTGCGGCGGCTGAGCCAGGACGATTGCGGCAACCGCCACGCATCCTCAAAATACTTCGCCACCCCTTCGTGCAGCCAGATGGGGGCACGATTGGCGCTCAGACGGACCAGCAAATAGTGGATATATTCATGACTCAGCGCGTCGGCCCAGCGATAGCCCCGCGCCAGGTTACGTGGCGAGAGCAGCATGATCTTGTTGAATTTGCAAATCCCAATCGCGCCCGAGACCTCGATGTCACGGGCCGAAAGACTCGACGCAGGGTAAAACGTATCCGGAGTCGGAAAGATTTCCACGCGAACTTTATGCTGGGGAAACAAGCCAAAGATCGTACCGAGGCGTTGATAGCTATGCTCGAGTACGTCCGCCACGTACGGCGCCAGGGCGGCATCGCGTTCGGGATCGATGAAAATACGAAAATGCTCCGTTTCGATCGGTTGCAGCGTGGTGGCGGCCTCAATCGTCTGCGCCACAAAATCCCGATATCCCTCGAACTGGGGATGGGCAACGGTCTGCGCTAGCTGTTCGAAGGTGGCCAGCGCATCCGCATACCGCCCCAGATAAAACTGCGCCTGACCCATCAGAAAACGCCATTGCGGATCGTGTGGCGAAGTGGCCAGTTGACGTTCGAGCCAAGCGTGCGCCTTCTCTGCCTGCCAGCGATCGAGCAGTACAGCCCCTTGGCTGTCCATTTCTAAGTCGAACTCTCCCGCCCGACGGGTCGCGGTCGCGAGTGCCAGCCATAGCCAGCAGACACACCACAATCCCACGAGCATGCGCCATGTGGAGCTGGACACAAGTCGTTGCATCATGTGATATTTCCGGAGAAAAGATAGGTAAACAATAGTACACCGGGTGAACCGTTAGCGGACAATATTGCGGTAATACTGCTCAATGAGTTCCTTATATCGTTCTGGATAGCCCTCTTTCAGCGCTTCCATGATATCCTCACGAAACATGCGCGGGACTTTGTACGCTTCCTTGTCAGGCAGTTGAAAATTGCGCACATTGGCGCCAGCCGTGCCGCCCTGGCGTTGATCGACCTGGGGTTGCGGCATCATATTGGGGAGCGGGAGGCGGCCAGCTTGCCGCAGCATCGGCATCGATTGCCCCATCATTTGGTTGCGCTGAGCCAATTGTTGCATGGCCTGCTGCAGACTGTTTTGCGCGTTGCGCAACCGTTCCAACGCCTCCCGCTCCGGCGGCAACGCCTGCTGGCTCTGATGCCCTTGCAGTTTGCTCTGCGCTTGTTGCATAAACGGCATGGCATCACGCAGGTTATTGACGGTTTCCGTCGGCAAAAACGGCATGAGCGGCAATAAATTATCGAACGCCTGATGCAGTTGCGCCGTTTCCTCGCGCACGTTCCCCTGCCGCTTTCCCAACTGTCCGAGTTGCTCACGCTGCGGTGGGGTCAACATGGCCTGCCGGTCTTGGGGTAAGCCGTCCATACGATGGCCGATCCCCTCCAAGCCTTCCTGTGCCTGCTGTGCCTGTTGCTGCATCATCTCGTCAGGCGCCTGCAGACCGTCGATGCGCCGTTGCATCCAGTCGAGCTGGCGCTTGACGGCTTCGAGCGCTTCACGAGCCTGCGGCATGTCTTGCGTCGAAAAATGCTTCTGCATGTCACGCAGCCGTTGCAAGACATCACGATACGTCCGCTGGAAGCTGACATCGAGTTCCGGATGCTGGCGGGCGCGGTGTGACAGCGCGCTCATCAGTTGAGAGAGCTCGCTGAGTTCGCGCTTCAAACGGTCTTGCATCGCATCAAAGGCGCGTTGCTGTGCCTGGTTCAGGCGCCGCATGGCGTCGTGATCAATCTGCTGCGTCTCATCCACGATGTCTTCCTGCCGCTGTACCAGGTCCGCCAGCGCGTTAGACGATTCTTGCAGTTGTTGAGACATCGCATCCATAGAACCACTGCGCGCTTGCTGCATCATATTTTGCATGGAGGCAACCATCGCCGACAGGGTTTTGAGCAACTCTTCTGCCAGCTTTTTAGCCCCCTCGATATCCCTCTCGGCCAACTTCTGCCGGATGGCATCAAGCTGCTCCATCATGTTCCCCATCGGGAGGTTCTCAAGCTGTTGATTGAGAAATTCGTCGGGAAGCGACATGGGAAGCTGCGACAACGTGTTGGCAAGCTCTTGCATGAGCTGGTCCACTGCGTCGAGCATTTTCTGCAGTTCCGGCGGAATATCGCCGCCCTGAAAATCCTTCGGCAGGTTATCCAGAGCGGCTAGCAACTGGTTTTGTTGCTCCATCATCTTCGTGCTGAGCTGCATGAGGTCGTGGAATTTTTCCGCGGTGGCGATATCTTCCGCCTGCGACGAGAGCCGTTCCAATTCCTGCACGACCTCTTCCAGCGATTGTTGCGCCTGTTCCTGTTGCGCTGGCGATGCTGGCGGATGGCTCAGCGACTGCATGTCCTGTTGCAATTGCGGCATCAGGTTCTGTTGCATATAGTCCATGTTCTGCTGCAAGGCTTGCAGGTCGCTAAACGTCTCAAACGTGCTATACGGATCGTTTTGCACTTTCGCCAATGCCTCATCCAGACGCTGTGCCAGTTGCTCGGCGCGTTCCATAGCTTGTTGCTGCTGCGCTTGGGCTTGCTCCGCTTCTTCCGGGCTTGGCCGGCTTGGCGCCGGCGCGTCCGTCTCCTCCGCACGCCAATTCGCCATGTCATCCGCCAGCTCCAAATGATCCGCCAGCAGATCGAGCAGCGCATCGGCAATCTCGCGTTGCAACGCCTCCAGGTCTTGATGTTCTTGCTCGCGGTTGCGCACCTTCAAGGTCAGCGTCTGCGACACGCCTTTTTTGGGGCCGGAAATGGTGTCGTTATCATACACTTCGATATAAACTTGCACCGTCTCTCCGGGCGGCAAGGAATGCTGATACATATCCCAGGCAAACCGCTCCGTCGTCCGGCGAGAGTCGAAACGGCCCTGGTGTAGGGGGAGACGATGTTCCATGCCATCAGGACCGAAATAGACGAGGGTCGCATCTTGCAGGCCGAAATCGTCTTCGGCGTCATAGCGCACCTCGAGTACCGTTGTCTCATCGACTTCCATACCATCTTCAGGTCGGAGTATGGTGACCGTCGGCACGAGATCGGGCACAATCTGCACGGTATACCACGGCGGCTGGAGGTTTTTCAGCCCATGTGTATCTTCCACCTCGATACGATAGGCGCCTTCCTCCATCACCAGAATTTCTCCCTGCAACGTCTGCTCGTTAATCGCGAGCGGCAGTTCACTGCCGTTAGCAAAACGGAGCGTCGCTTTCGACAGCGGGACATTAGCCTGCATCGTCATGCGGACCTGGGTGCCGGGTAGGGCCTGGATATCGCCGCCACCCTCCTGGGTGCGCTCGGGTAGACCGGTATAGTCGGGGAACAGATAATGCAACGTCAGCTTGCCGACCGCCGGAGCGGGCACGACATTCACGCTGCCCTGCGGTGAGGCCGAACCTCCCGCCAGTGCCTGAAATGTGAATGACGTGGGGGGTTTTAAAAACACGTAGCGGAACGTCCCCTGCTTCTCAGGCTCCATGGCGTAGCGCTTGTCGCGTTGCCCGGGACGCGCCACGACGATCTCCATACGGCGCGGCGCCTGGTCGCGCGCGCGGGCCCGGACCTCGAGATTCGTCCCCTGGGCAATGGTCACGCGTGCCGGAACAATACTCAAATGCAGATCGCGCGCCGGTAGATAACGGAGTGGCGACACGATCACTCGCACGGCTTCACCCAACAACGCCGGTTGGATCACGGCGACAAGCACCGCCGTGCACAGCAGGATGCCACACCAGGCAAGCCCCTGCAGGCGATGGCGGCGTATCACCGCCTTTGGCGTATATTGCTGGATCTTCCGGGCGGTCTGCGCATGCAGAGCGCGTACCAAGTCGAGAGAGATGCCGTGGGGATTCGACTGTTGCAGACGCGCCGGATGCAATTCCAGCGCATTGGTGAGGTCGTCATGCAGGTCGGGATACGTCTGTTCAATATTCATCAAAGTATGGCGCCGTGACACCAGCCGTAGGGCCGGCGCGAGCACGACACCGAGACAGAGTAGCAGGACGACAACGGTAAATCCACTATAAATGGGGGCAAGGAGCGGCAACGACGGGACGAGGTGCCGGACGCCGATACCGAGTAAGACCAGGAGCAGCAGGACCGTGAGCAGCACGATTCCTGCTTGTAGCACACGCCGCGCATACAAGCCGTGTTGAATACGCCGCACGAAAGCGGTCAGCGTCCGGTACTCCTCAAGCATGGCGTCTTCCTATGATAAGCGTATATCCACGGCCTGCTGGTGGGCGGCAAATCCTTCGGCTGCCGTCAGCGCCCGCAACGGCTCTTGCAGAGCCTGCAACCCTTCGTGTGTCAACGTCTGTACTTCCAGTTTTTTCACGAATTCATCCACGGAAAGAGGCGAGAACGCCCGAGCGTAGCCCCCTGTCGGAATGACATGGTTGGTGCCGGAGAGATAGTCTCCCATGGTAACCGGGGAGTAATGACCGAGAAAGACGGAGCCAGCATTCATAATGCCGGTGCTCACCGTCCAGGGATCGGCGGTCATGATTTCCAGATGCTCCGGCGCATAGTCATTACTAAAACATACGCAGGCATCCAGATCTTCCATGATGAGAATCATACCATAGCGATCAAGCGCCGCGCGGATGCGCTCTGCGGTTGGCAGCCCCGGAAGGAGCGTCTCCACCGCAGCGGCTACGTCGTGTGCCAGGCGGGCCGATGGGGTCAGGAGGACCACGGCGGAATCCTCTCCGTGTTCGGCCTGGGATAGCAGGTCGGCGGCGACAAAGGCTGGTTGCGCCGTCTCATCGGCAATGATCACAATTTCCGAGGGACCAGGCGGGCAATCGATGGCCAGCGGCAAGCCTGAACTGGCGGCCCAGAGCTTCGCCGCCACGACATAAATGCTTCCCGGACCGAAAATTTTGTAGACCTGCGGTACCGTTTCGGTCCCGAACGCCATCGCGGCAATGGCCTGCGCCCCGCCGAGTTTGAAGATATCGCGTAGTCCAACCAGCTCCGCGGCAACGAGCATCGCGGCTGGCGCCGTGCCATCTGGGGAGGGGGGCAAGCACAGAACGCGCTGCGGACAGCCGGCAACCCAAGCCGGCACACCTAGCATCAGGACGGTAGACGGGTAGGGGGTTTTTCCGGCTGGCGCATAGAGCCCGATCCTTTCGATCGGACGCCACAGCCGGCCGGCGCGGACGCCGGGTTGCAGGTCATGCATCTGCTCTTGCGGTAGCTGTTCGCGGTGGAAGCGCTCCAGGTTCTCGCGCGCCTGTTGCAAGCTCTCGATCAGCGCCGGGTCGGCCTGCTCGCGTGCCGCGGCCATTTCCTCCGGGCTGACGCGAAACGATGGCAAGTCGGCGCCATCGAAACGGGCCGTCAATTCTCGCAAGGCGGCATCGCCCCGCTGCCGCACCGCTTCCATCATGGTCCGGACTTGCGGCAGTACCTGCTGCACCTCCAAGGCCGACCGCTGCATCAAGCGCGTATACGCTTCGGTGTCCAAATCCGCCAGATATTGCACGCGCATGCTCGTCACTCCTGTAATTCATCCCGATAGCGCTGGATTTTGAGGATGGCCTCGACGATGTCGTCCATATCCCGGGACTCACCCAACAGCATGTTCTGACGGATCCAGATCGCTTCCTCATCACAGGCGCGATCGGTTGCCGGTAGCGCCACCGTGTTGTAGTCCGGCGTCTGCGGATAGACGCCATGGAACAACGGCGGCGTGGCGAGACCGAAATTTTCTGTCCGCATGACCGGCTGACGGTAGACCGGCAACGAATAGCCGCCATGCACGCCCGCGATGCCTTCCGCCTGCAGCGCCTGGATAAACCGTGCCTTCGAGACACCGCCAAAGGCCTCGGCACCATAGCGGAAAAAGAAAATGTGGCAGGCGTTCGATGTCACCCGGCTATCTTCATACAAGGTGGTAATGCCCTCGACCTCGGCGAGCCCCCGTTGCAAATGGGCCGCATTGGCTTGCCGCCGCGCGAGCTGCTCCGGATACCGTTGCAACTGCATGCGCAACACGGCGCCGTGGAATTCGCTGAGCCGATAATTGCCGCCCAGGACGTAGTGGGCATACCACAACCCCTCGGGTTGACGGCCGCAATTGCTCAACGACCGCGCCATGGCGCCAAGGTCTGAGTCGTTACAGAGCATGATGCCGCCTTCGCCCGCCGTGATATTTTTGGAGGACTGGAAACTAAATGTACCCATGTGTCCCAACGTCCCGGTCTTGGCATGCCGCCACGACGCGCCCCAGGCTTGAGCCGCATCCTCAATGACCACGAGATCATGGCGTGCCGCCAGGGCCTGAATGGCGTCCATATCAGCCGGACGCCCCCCAAGGTGGACGGGGATGATCGCACGCGTACGCGGGGTGATACAGGCGGCCGCATGCTCCGGATCGATCGTGTAGGTGTGAGGGTCGATATCGGCAAAGACCGGCACCGCGCCGATCTCCAACGCCGCCGTGGCCGTGGCAACGAACGTATACCCGGGGACAATCACCTCGTCCCCCACGCCGATGCCGGCGGCGGTCAGCGCGAGTTTCAGCGCCACCGTGCCGTTGACTACCGCAATGCCGTAGGCCGCGTCCTGATATGTTGCAAACGCCTCCTCGAAGTCGCGCACCTCTGTTCCGTGCAGCGCGCCCCAACGTCCGCTGGTGACGACCGCCTGCACCGCATCCACTTCCTCCTGTCCCCAGACCGGCCATTGTGGAAACGGCTTCCGGCGTCGTGGCGCGCCGCCGGCTATGGCTAAATGTGCCATCGTATACAGCCTTCTCCCGGCACGGTATATCTCCGTTTTGCTTACCACGCACTGTACCAGTTGCCCCCTCTGCTGTCAATGATTTCCGAGGTCTCTTCGGGCTGCCACAAAGCCGCTTTTGTCCTCAGGCTGCGCCCCTGCTGTAGGCCTCCCGCCAGCGTTTCACAGAGGCGCAGATGGCGGAAAGGCCCCATCGGCGTCGAGCCCTCCGCGGCTTGGCCGCCAATGATGGTAGGATAGATACCCGCGAGGTGGCTCTCCAGCTCGTGCAGTACGTCCAAGCCGTCTACGCTGTCGGTCAACGACAGGGCGACGAGCGCGGGCTGTAAACGCTGACAGCCCTCGAGAAGGGCCTGCACCGGGAGATTCGCTCCCAGGTAATAGACCTGCCAGCCTTCTTGCTGTATGGTATAGGCAAAGGTGAGGAGTCCCAGCTCATGCCATTCTCCTGCCGGACAGGCACAGACAACCCTCGGCGCCTCGGCGCCTCGCGCGGTGGCGTGCAGCATGGCCAGCAACCGTTGCTTGAAGATTTCGGTGACAAAGCGGCCGCTTACCACCGAGACCTCACCATTGGCCCACGCCTCTCCCAAACGGTGCAGCAGTGGCGTTGTGACGGTCGTTAGGAGGGTGGCAAAGGTGGAAAAAGCGGCCAGCTCAGCCAATCGGGCTTCCAGTCGCCCTTTATCGAGGAGGTGGACATAGCTAAGCAATTCGTCGATGCAAGATGGCGTCTGCGCCCGTTCGGGGGATGGTGCTACTGTCAGGGCCATACTTTGGCGCAAAAGCGCCTCGCGACCTTCGGCAGCGAGTTCGCCAATGGCACGCCCTTGCTCGATTTGCTGGCGCAAATACAAGAGGAGCTGGACGTCTTCGTCATCAAATTCCCGGTAGCGATTCCCGGCGCGTTGGGGCTTGAACAGACGGTAACGGTGTTCCCACATGCGCAGGAGTTCCGGCCGGATGCCGGTCAGGCGGGACACCGCTTTCATGCGGTAGGTTGCCATGACATCTCCTCCTGTCCGAGGGAGTATAGGGTTCGTTAGGGGTTTGTCAAGTGTTTGTCGCTTGATGCCGCGTGGGAATGAGGGGAAAGATGAGAACGGGAGCCGCAAAAGACGCGACGGAACGCGACGCGTAGGAGCCTATATGTTACATGGAAATCGCAGGGTATTGGCACGGATTTTGGTACAATTTGTGACCGCAGCACGTGGCACGGCCCTGGAATCGCAGGTCACTCACATCTGTAATCGCATGGATCACATCCGGGACGCCTTGCACATCAACCATGATGATCTGGTCGACATCATGCTGTGTTTGACCTACACCGTGCGGCAGGGCCGGCTCGATGCCGACGTGCTCAGCCGGTTGCGCGCGCATCTGCCGGAATTGCTCGACTGTAGTGCGGCGGCGCTCAGGATGGAGCCGGAAGCGTTTCTGCAGCAAGTCAATGCCGGACAGATGACCGTGGAGCGGTTTCTCCCAGCCTTTGTCGATGCCTATGCCGCCATGTATGCGCCGGATGAGGTGTCCGGGATGACCATCGAGGAATTTCAAGCCTGGTCCGATCAGATCATCCGTGAGTATCGCGACTCAGAGTAACATCACTTTGGTAATCCCATCCACTCTTGAAGTATCGAGCCGATGAGGTGATGCGCAACATGCCAGTGCTGTCACCCTGAAAACACTTGAGGATCGAGTGCCAAGACATTTGTCTGGCCTCAGGCGAATTTGCCCGCATCCTTTCCAGAGGTGTCTGTTTGCGGCACCGTCCCCCAACCCCAGGGGACGGTGCGCCACCGTCCTACGACCCATCGAGCGCTTTGCGCAAGTTTTCGCCGTGTGACTTTAACCAATTGAAAAGAATATTCACATCCGTGCCGATGCAGAAATGGCGCACGCCCATATCAAGATAGTACTTCGCGTCATCGGCGGAATTGATCTCCGCGCGCGGCGGCACGCTCATCTTCAGCGCCGTTTCAAAAACTTGGCGCTCGACAGCTTTCATTTCCGGCGAGCCCCGCAGGCCCGCTTTCCCCACACTCATGGAGTAATCCGAGCCGCCCCACTGGATCATATCGATCCCCTCGATGGACAGGATTTCCTCCAGGTTTTTCACCGCTCCATCCTTCTCGATCATCAGCACCACGACGATATCCCGCAGGGCTTGCACGTACTCTGGCGTGCCGCCGTAACCCATGTAAGTGAAGCGGCGTGTGGCCACGCCATACGTGCCGCCGTCTTCCGGCGTCTCCGGGCGGACAATGCGCACGCACTCTTTGGCCTCTTCGACCGAGCGACAGTCGGAAAACAACACGCTCTGGAAACCGGAGCCGATGGCGCGTGAGGCAATAAATCCCCGCGGCTCCTGATCCACCTTGATCATCATGCCCATATCGTACAGATCCGCGGCCCGGCACAGATCGTCCAGCGCGTAAAGATGAAAGGGGCCATATTCGGCGACAAATTCGACGTAGTCATACATGCCCGTATGGCCGATGGCTTCGACAATAGACGGCCAAGTGGTGTGAATATGCGTGGCAAGGGTGGGCTTGTTCGCTTTGAGCAGCTCGCGAAATTTATTCGCTCTCATGGTTCATCTCCTGTGCAGAAACCGGGGGCTCCGAGGGCGGAGCAACCTGATCAATACCTGGACACTATCCGCGTCATCATGTTGGCGGCGTCATGAGATGTCAACCCTTTTGTACAAGACGGACCGAAGCAACACCCCGCGGCCGGGCATCGCTTGACCACGAGCCGCGGGACATTTACAATCGGAGTGCCTTACTCCGGAAATCTATACAGGGAGAAATACGCCTATGCCGCCCGTCTATACGTACGATCACATCCATCTACGTACCCGTGATCCCAAAGCCACGATCCAGTATTATCACGACATGTTCGATGCCGAACTCGTCGAATACACGCAGTCGAATGGGCAGCCACGGGTTGATCTGAACCTCAATGGACTGACGATTTTTGTCGCCGAGGTACCGCCTGATGCCGAGATCCCACATGCCCCGTCCGAATCCTATATCGGGCTGGATCATCTTGGATTACGGGTTGACGACCTAGATGAAGCAACGGCCGAACTCAAACGCCGCGGGGCCACGTTCATCCTAGACCCCAAAACCATTCGGCCGGGCGTCAGAATTGCATTCGTACAAGGGCCGGATGACGTGCGGATCGAACTACTCGAGCGGACCTAAGCACGCCCTAATGACCCTCTGCCGTTTGCGGCGCAGCGGCTGGATTCCACTGGCCGCGCCGCATGCGGGTGATGTCGACGCGCTCGAACAGGCCGGCCTTGCGGAAGGGCTCATTCGCCGAAAAGCGCTCTGCCTCCTCGCGGCTAGGGACGTTGATGATCAAGACGCTGCCCGTCCGCGTGGCGCCGTCGTCGGCCAGCATGGCGCCTCCAAGCACCAAAATATCCTCATGATCGTCGAGATACTGCAAATGTGCGGCACGGTGTGCCGCACGAATGTCCGTCGCATTGGGCTTATCAACCTGGTAGATAATGTAGAGCATAGAAGGGTCCTCACGGCGCCTCAACGAGCGCCTCGGACAGGTTCCAGTCGGCCCGGAAGGCACGTTCCATCGCCTGTCTGACCTGCTGGGCCTCAACACGCTCAGCGATGGTGACATCACACCATCGGATCGCCTGACCCGCCGGCACATCGCGTTTTAAGGTCACACCATGGGCCAGGCCGATAGGCAGTCCGCCAAGCGCCAGACTGTCGTAAGCCGGCATCAGTTTCCCCCACACCGTGTACCCGCCTTCGCCATCCAGCACGTCGCCAGCCCGCAGATCCCGCTTTGCCGTGGCAACCACATCGCCGCCAAAACCCCTTGTGCAGCCCGTCGGCTCGCCACGTAGCGCCGCGGACAGGATAGACATGTTCAGTTCCAACCCAATCAGATGATACGGCTTGTACATCGCCGCATAGCAGCCCGTGCTATCCGTCACCAGACCATATTGCCGAAAGCAGTCCGCAGCGTAAGCGTTCGGCGCTTCCAGGACGACGTACACGCCCCAGCGCAAATCGCGATAAACGGGACGGCCATCGCGCTCCAGAGATGACACCACTTCGACCTGTCCCTTGTGATGTAACTGCCCGCCCACCTCTCGGGGCCGCAAGACGTGGGGGAGATCATCGGTGCCGCACGGCGGAAACGTCAGGCCATCCGGGGCCGGCGTCAGCCCGGTCGCATTGGCGATGGCCGCCATTTCAATAGCGGACTTGGTGCCGTCGAGAAACGAATTGAACATTTGCGAGTTCATCCGGGCGGCAGCCGCCTGCTCCACTGTCAGCCCATAGTCATCCCACACGGTAGCGGGAGTCGAGGCGTGGTACGACGGCAGATACTTCGTGCCTTTGCCCGCAGCCACCACCTCGAATCCACAAGACCGCGCCCAATCGACCAGCTCACACGTCAGTGCTGGCTGGTCGCCATAGGCCATCGAGTAGACGACACCAGCCGCCTCGGCCTCGCGCGCCAGCAACGGCCCCACTAGGACGTCCGCCTCCACGTTGACCATGACGATGTGTTTGCCCTCACGGATCGTCGTGCGCGCGTGCGCGACGCCGGCGGGTGGGTGACCCGTGGCCTCGACCACGACATCCACGTCATCCGCCGCAATTAGGGCGCACCCGTCGTCAATGAAACGGGTCTGCACGACGCGTTCGGCCTCCCAGCCCACTACGGCACAAGTCTCCCGCGCCCGCTGCGGCTCGAGGTCGGCAATCACTGTGACCTCAAGCCCTGGCGTGGAGGGGACCTGCGACAGAAACATCGAGCCGAACTTGCCCGCGCCAATGAGGCCGACCCGCACGGGACCCTGGTCGTGTAACCGCTGCTGCAAAAGGTGTGTGAGACTCATCGTCTATCCTATCGTGGCGGCGCTGTCCTGCCGGGCCAGTTCTAGCAGACACGCATCGTCTAACGGCTCAATCGGCGTGAAATCCCGGTGAGCAATCCACTCCGGGCGCTTGAAGCGGCGAATATGGTTGTTCACTTCACACAGGCTGAGATAGACGATCGTGCGGTGCCACGGGCTGATGTTGGGCGGGCTGGCGTGCACAATATTGCCATGAAACAGCACGACGGAGCCCGGCGGTCCCGTCGGCGCCACGATCCCGCCCTCATCGGCCAGGCGAGTCACCGTCTCCCGGTCCAGGGTCCACAGAGGATAACTGGTGGTGGCCAGATCGTGCCCAGCTTCGAAGACACCCCGCTTATGGCTCTTGGGGATGAACAGGAGTGGGCCATTGGCAGCAGTGACCTCATCGAGAAACACCGAGATATTCATCGCACGTGCCTCCGGCATGTGGTCGTCGCGCTGCCAGACGCCGTAATCTTGGTGCCACTGCCACACGTCGCCGTCAAACGCGGCCTTGGCATTCACCTTGTATTGGTGCATGTACACCCGGCCGTCGAGCAGTTGCATCACCGGCAAGACCAAGCGCGGATGCATGCCGAGTCGGCGGAAGGCTTCACTATACGTGTGGGCCGCAAAAGCCGTGCGGGCCACGCCACTGGTCTCGCGCCAGACCTCTTGGCGATCGAGCGCAAAAATCCGGTCGGCTTCGGCCCGCAGTGGGGCGATTTCTTCGCCGGTGAACTGCTCCGGTAAAAACAGATAGCCCAGCTCGTTGAATTCAGCGATCTGTGCGTCGGTGAGTTGCATAACCCTGTCCTCTCCTTGTCGTTGTGCCCGCTAACGCGGCGATAGAATCGCCATGCACTGCTGCACCGCTTCCTCCGCTTTACGGCGCAGAATCGCATCATCGTTGTTCGCAATCGGATGGGGAATCACGACAAACGGATACCCCGGCATGCCCGACACCTCGGCCATCACCTGGGCCGTCTGCACAAACCGGTCTGTAATGATGGCCGTGGCCACGATACCGGCTTTCTCCGCCGAAATCGCGTCGTGCAAACTGCACGATGAACAGCTACCTCAATCCCCGACCGCAGAGATGATCGCGTCGCATGGTTTCATCTCGGCCACCACCTCGGCCGGCACCGGCCGGCTCGCATCGGGCTTTTTAAAGCGCAGGACCTGCGCCACCCCATGCTGCGCCCGCAGAATCTCCTCTATGTGGTTGAGCAGCTCATCAACCCGGATTTTGCCGTTGTCCAAAAGGCCGACCGTGCGGCCTTGCAGGGACACCAGACGGTCCGTGCTTGCCGTCTGCGCGCCGCTCTCCTCGGCCGTTGGGTCAAGAACACGAATACTCATACAGCGGACTCCCCAGGTTGCAGGTCAATCAATCGCTTGGGTGACCGCGAGCGCCTTTGAGCCCAGCCAGGGCGGAATGATGGCGCCAAAGCCACCGGCAGGACCGCCTGCCGCGATCACGAGCAGATCATCCGGCGTGCGCAGCGCGGAGAATTCCTGGTTCGGTCCCCCACTGCGATTGACGATATTGGCTTTGCCAACTGTCGCCCATTCGCGCCGTAGCAGTCGGGCTGAGCGATAAATATACTCGCGAATGTCCTGCTTGTTCCAGCCGGCGGCAACGATCAACTCGCGCAACTGCTTCGGCAGGATTAACGCATAGTTTCCGGACCAGACCGAATAAGTCAGCATATTATGCCGCATTTCAGCCGCAAAGGTCTGCAGAATTTCCTCCGGGTCGTGCGTCCATTCGTTCATCACCTGGCGCGGGGCTTCGCACGCTAGCACCGTCACACCGGACACTCCAGGGGGCAGGCCCCGCTCCTGCGCCAGGGGTATCCACGGACTCTCTTCCTCATCTTCCGCAATACAGAAGGTGAACTTGCCCGGATGCCCCAAGGTCGAGCGGTCGAGTTGCCCTGGAACACAGCCCAGCACATTGATCAGGATCAACCGCACGGCCCGGCCGATCGTGGCATTGGCCCGGCTGCCATTGCCCAACACGTTGTGGGTCGCATTCATCCCAATGGCGGTACGGATGGGACCGTTTACCATGATCAATTGCGCACTCCCCCCGGTGCTGGCCGTGCTGCCATGCAAGTTGAACGGCTCCTGGCACATGGCGCGCAGGACCGCGACCACAACTGGCATGTACACGGGCAGACAACCTGCCATCACAGCATTGACCGCTACCTTTTCCGCCGTGATGGGCCGCTGCCGCACCAACTCCACCCCGATGACGTCGCCAGGCGCCAGACTGGCTGCGTCGAGGCAGGCGGCCACGCGCGCTTCGGTGGGCGGCACGATGGGGAGGCCATCGGTCCAGCCTTGGTCTTGGTAGAATTCGTTCGCCTCCAGGGCGTCATCCAGATCGTACGTTGCGGACTGCAACGGCGGTGTCGGCAGCGTCATCGCTGTCTCCTCTCGTCACACTTTGACGCATGGCGTCTCCGTTTGGAATGGCGGCCCCATCCGCGACGTCTAGGCTCGTCTCGTTTCGAAATCGTTCAGAATAGTAGGGTATGATGGAAGAGGATTCCAGGAGATTTTATTTAAGAGCCGGGGAATGGCTCGTCGTAGATCACGTTGATCATACGGGAAGTGGTTTGCTATGTCCTCACCATTGCTCTATCCCCTTCCCAAACTTCAACATCTTCCGGCTGCGCTGCCTTTAAGTACCCGAACACAATGATGTATATATCTTTCACGACGTGACTCACTCGCCTATCAGGATTGACATATTACCGCGATCTGACACGCGTATCGTTACTCAGCCTATCGGTTGGATGCAAGATCACCACATCGCCCTCCTGCAGCCCCTGCAGAACCTCGGCCTCAAAATCGCTGCGATGTCCCAGTTCAATGCGCCGCAACCGGGCCTTATCGTCCTCAACGGCAAAGACGCACCACGCCTCCTGACAGCGAAACAGGGCACTGAGCGATACTTTCAGCACCTGATCACCTTCCCAGGTGACGATACGCGCCTCGACACGATAGCCATCACCGAGCGGCACGGGCGTGTCCATCAAATCTGCAATCACATTAACGCGTTGCTCCTCGACGCCAAGTGCCGAAACCTCGGTAAACGCCGACGGCTCCACAAGCCGCACCTGCGCCCGTAAGCGATCGTCAGCACCCCAGTGCTCGATGATCACCGCCGCACCGGGCTGCACCTTCACCGCATCGGTGGAGAGGATGTCGATAACCAACTCGAGCTGCGTCAAATCCCCCAACTCCAGAAGCGGTGCGCCCGCCGCCACGACTCGCTCGTGTTCTTCCAGCACACGCAAGACCTTCCCGCTCACCGGGGCCAGAATGTCGGTGCGTATCGCCTCGTCCTGCAACGTCGCCAGTTCCGCTTCGATGCGGGCGATGCGGGCGCTGTAGACATCAAGCAAATAGTCGGGATCGCGCTGTTGAGCTTCCAGAACAGCGAGTTCCGCTTGCGCCGCCTGCACCTCAGAAGCCGCCCGCTGCACCTCGAGTTGTGTGGTCTCAAGCTCCTTGATACGTGTCGTTTCAAGGAGCTGCAGCGTCTCGCGCTCCTCAAGTGAAAGCGCGCCGACGGCTTCCAAGCGTGCGGCGCGTTGGGCCTCGCGCCGTGCCTGCTGCAGGGCTGCGCGCGCTTTTTCGACCCTGGCTTCGGCTTCACGTTTGGCCGCCTGCGCCGCGGCAATGCGCGCCCGAACATGTAGCAAGGACGGTTGTTTCGGCCGCAAAGTCTCCACTCCGGCACGCTGGGCGCGCCACTCGGCAATGCGCGCCCGTGCTTCGCGCACCGCAGCGTCGAGCGGGAGGGGATCAATGCGGGCGATGATGGTTCCTTGCATGACTTCGTCTCCTTCGTCGAGGGAGATGCGCGTCAGGCGGCCCCTCCGCATCCACCGTGGAACGCAGTGTCCCAGGCGCGACCGCATGCAGATCGACACGTATCGGGGTGGGCCGAAATGCCATCACGACGAGCACGATGACACCGAGTATCACAATGATCCAGCCAAGTCGGCGAGGCGCGAGATTCATGGTTGCTCCGTGTCCGGCTTACTCTCTCGTTTTCAACACGGCGATTAAATCCAGATGGCGGAGACGCCGTCTGACCATCAGGCCGGAGAGCACGGCGGCAGCGGCCACCACGATCAAGGCAAAGGCATAAGTTGCCTTGGAGACGACCAATGGGATGCGATAGAGTTCCGTATCAATGAGCGTCATCAGGGCCGATAACCCATAGCCCAGGGCAAACCCCAGAGGCATGGCCAGGCCGGTCAGGACCGCTTGCTCACCGAGGAGCACCATGGCAATTTCCGCATTCGTAAAACCCATGACGCGTAAACTCGCCAGCTCGCGGCCACGTTCGGACAGGGCGATACGCGCCACATTATAGACCACTCCAAAGGCGATGATGCAGGCAAAGGCGACGAGGATCGACAGGAAGATACCAAAACTCCGGCCCAGGGTCTCTTCGAAACTCGCCAGGGCGGCTTGCCGAAGTGAGACACCGGCAACGCCTGGCATCCGTTTGAGGCGGGCATAAAGCTGCCGCGCGTGCTGCGCGTCTACCTTCAGATAGGCTCCTGAAATCGTCCGGCCTTCGTGCATGAGACGGTTGAGGGCCTGCAGATCCATGTATGCGGCGACACCGATGAGTTCTTCCACCAGTCTGGCAACCATGATGCGGCGCACGGGCCGCGCCCCTTCGAGGACTTCCGCGGTGAGCCGCTGGCCGGGTACAACACCCAGAATCTCCGCCAGCTTTTTCGTCAGAATCACCCCCTCGGGCGGCAGGTCGCGCGGGCGCAGGTGGCGGTCGACAAGACGGCGTAAGGCGCCGGTAGGCTCGATGCCCGTCAGCGCACCGCGGTACATGCGGTGCTGGTGTCGCAAGCGCACGGGCACGATGCGAAACGGCTCGGCGCACATGACCCCCGGTAAATTGGCCACGTCGTACCGGGTCCGGTCCGGGCTTGGCTCTCGGAAGGTTAGCGTCGCGTCCTCGCGTTGCACATGGCGAAACTGCACCTCGATCATGTGTTCGATAGCGTCACTGAAGTAGCGGCCCAGGATGAGAATCGCGACGGCCAAGGCGATCCCCAGCGTGGCCAGCATGGCCTGCACGGGCTTGCGCATCATATGACGCAAAATCATACGGCCAACGGGCGACACTATGCGGGCGACACCCAAGCGCTCAATCCATGTCGGGCGAAAACGGGCCGGCGGTTCAGGACGCGTCGCCTCCGCTGGTGGCAATGCCACGGTCCGGCGCAAGGCCGTCAGGGTCCCGAGGACGGCGGCGCCACTGCTCACCAGAGAGGCGATGCCAAGGAGTTCCCATCCGGCCTCGTAGCGTAGCAGGGGAAAGCGGTAAAAGCGCGCATATTCTTGCGTCATCGCGCTGCCAAACCACAGACCGACTAGGCCGAAGTTCCCCTGGCAGAATAGGCGGAGGGCTAAGTAGATCAACAGGTTGGCCCAATTCAAAAGTCCATTTACATGGGAACAATCCAACCTCCTGAAACGACATGGCT
>CBCXVS010000075.1:0-26064 GCA_965178525.1 uncultured bacterium
CTGACGAGATAACCTCAGCACAGCCCATGGGGAGCCCTTTCTAATAGGGTCATGAAATTGCGTTTTTCCCTATGCTCCCGTCGGTTTGTCGGTCGGGAACGGGAACTAGCACTCCTGCATGAGTTGCTGGAGCGGGCTGCCAGCGGGCATGGACAGATGGTCGGGGTCGTTGGCGAGGCAGGTATCGGTAAGTCTCGGCTGCTCACCGAGTTTCGCCGTAGCCTCCGTGGTAAGCGGATCACGTATCTGGAAGGGCGCTGCCTCTCCTACGGCAGCGGTATGCCCTATCTCCCTGTGCGTGACATCCTTTACGGCGCTTTTGGAATGACACCAGCGGATCAGCCCGAGGAGATTCGCGCAAAAGTATATCGTAGCCCACTGTACATGACAAAAATATCTAACACATTGAAAAGTAATGTGTAATCTCTTATTTTAGGGGTATCACAAACCTTCCCCAAACGCCTTGCGCTTAGGAGATTACACCGTGGATCATACTACCCTGCTCAGCCATGTGCTCAAACTCCATTTTGGTTGGCATTTGGCACGGATTCAATGCCTCTCTTGCCTCATCATCGCCTTATACAAAGTGAAGACGGTGAATTTGGTCGAGTTCGCCACCGCTTTTTCGGGTTCAGCCAAAGTGGACTCGCATTACCGGCGCATTCAGCGATTTTTCAAAGAAGTCAATCTTCAACAAGACACTGTCGCCCGCTTGGTTGTCTCCTTGTTGCCTGACGATCAATTCGTTTTATCGATGGACCGCACCACTTGGATGCTGGGAGGCTTGGCGATTAATTTTCTGGTCCTGTCTGTCGTGAATCAGGGTACCGCTTTTGCTATATTTTGGATACTCCTTCCCAAGCAGGGAAATTCAAATACAAAGGAGCGAATTCAGCTCATCGATCCATTTCTCGACGTCTTTGGCAGTCACAAAATTAAATATTTCACAGGTGATCGAGAGTTTATTGGTCAAGAGTGGTTTGCCTATTTGATCAAGCATCAGATTCAATTTCGGCTTCGCATCAAAAAGAATATGATGATTTCGCGTTCGAATGGGCAGTTGTCAGCCGCCAAGAACTTTTTCAGAAGCCTGTCCCTTTCAACGGAGTGTCAATTAGTTGATCGCCGATATGTTTGTGGTCATCTACTTTGGGTGACAGGGATGCGTCTCCCCTCAGGTGATGATTTGATAGTTGTCGCTCACGATGATTCTGCTCAAGTGATGAGAAATTATGCAAAAAGATGGAAAATTGAAGTTCTTTTTGAACATTAAAATCGAGAGGATTTAACTTTGAAGACGTCAATCTGAAAGATCAAGAAGGTTTAAAGCGGCTTCTTGCTGTCATCACGATGGCTTTTTGCTGGGCCTATCATGTCGGCGCTTGGTTGAATGAGATGAAACCGATTCGAATCAAAAAACATCAACGTCCAGCGAAGAGCGTGTTTCGCTATGGCTTTGACTGGATTCGCCATCTCCTCTTCAACCCAGAAGACAAACAACAGGAGCTTCCACAGGTCTTGACTCTAGGGTTGTTCCCCAATAGTTAATGAGGTAGGCTATCCTCCCCCAAACGATGGAGGGAGCCCAGCCAGGTCATTGGTTATCCGAGATGATCGGCAGATGAAAGCCTTAACCGGTGTGTCTCAGACGCAATTTGACTTCTTGCTGCCCGCCTTCAGCCACGTCTATCAACAGGCTCAGCAAAAACGCTATGAGGAGGGTGTCCAAGCTGGCAAACGCAGCCGAAAGCCGGGTGCAGGTATCAAAGGCAAATTACCCACTCTGTCAGACAAACTCCTGTTCGTTCTATATTATTACAAGACGTATCCGACGTTTGATGTTCTTGGTGCACAATTTGGTATGGTACGTTCGAAAGCGAATGAAAATCTCCATAAGCTCTCTCCCATCCTGTATGACACGTTAGTGCAGTTAGACCTCATGCCTTATCGAGAGTTGAAGACCCCAGAGTCGTTGAGGGAGGCGTTGTCAGGTGTGGATCAACTGATTATTGATGCGACTGAAAGAAGCTATCGCCGGTCACAAGATGAGACGACCCAACGTGAACACTATAGTGGTAAAAAAAAGCCATACGCTGAAAAATACAGTGATGTCGATGCCGGATAAATGGATCGTCTTTCTGGGCCGTACGTTTAGTGGTCACAACCATGATTACAGCATGTTAAAACAAGAGTTCCCACCGGACTTAGACCGGTTTAGTGACGTAGAAGTTTGGGTGCACCTGGGTTATCAGGGGATTCAGTCGGACTACAAAGGCGAAATGCTTGAGATTCCACACAAGAAACCCCGGAAGAGCAAGACGAATCCGACTCCAGAATTGACGGCGGAGCAGCAGGCGGCGAATTATGCCGTGAGTCAAGTTCGCATCTTGATCGAACATGCCATCGGCGGTATGAAGCGTTTCAACATTTTGGTGCAGCGTTTCCGCAACCGCAAAGATCACTTTGAGGATGATTCGGTGGGCATCTGGGCTGGGCTAGGGAACCTGATCTTATGCTATTGAGGAACAACTCTAATAATGAGTTCTACGTTTTGGCTGTGCAACAGGCCACTTTCGACGAGGTGCTCGTAAGCGGGCTGTGTCATAGAACCTCCTCGGCGGGGAAACATTCTTGGGAGCCTCCTTATTCTTGTGCGATGAACGCCCAGACCTCCTGCAGATCAGCCGTCTCAAATCCTTCGCTAAACCCATGGTAGACAGCGGTCAACGACTCACGGGCTGCAGTCGCCTTGCCCTGCCTCAGCCACAGCTGGCTCAAGCTGAGCGCGGTCCGTAGCTCCAGTGATTTTGCGCGTTGCTGCTGTGCCGTATGCAGGGCTTGCCGAAAACACGTTTCGGCCTCCGCTTCATCCGCCGCCGGTAGAGCCAGCAACAACGCGCCTTTGAGACGATACAGTTCAGCCTGATACCAGTGCTCGCCCGTGGCATACGCGGCCCTGAGGCCGTCGTTCAACGTCTTCAACCCGTCATCGTATCGCCCCGCCTTGGCATAGACTTCAGCTTGGAGAGCCAGGCCGTATGGGCGTTGGATCTCAGCTCCTGTGGCGCGGTAGGCATCCAGCCCCTGCTGTATCTGTGCGATGCCCGCCTCGGTGTCTCCCCGTGTCGCCAGCACCCAGCCCCGCAGGATCATGCCCTCCGCTAACCAATGCGGAAACCCCTGCGCGTGTGCCAGGTCCATCAACGCCTCGGCCTGCTCATGCACGGCATGATCTTCCCGGCGTAGCTGATGCAGGACGCCGGCCCAGTTCAAGGCCGCCGCGATACTATGGGCATGCGCTAAATCCTGGGCCAGCTCGAGTGCTTTGTGGCTACTGGCCAGGGCTTGATCCGGAAAGCCCAGCAGCCACAATACCCAGGCCATATAGGCCAGACATATCACCCCGGGGTCGGTTCCATAGAGAAATGCCAGGGCGTGGTGCTGCTTCGCATCGTAGAGCGTGATCCCTTGCTGCAAATGGCGGCGCGCGGTTTCGAACTCGCCAAGCCAAAGGAACGTGTTGCCCAGTGCCCGGTGGGCCTCGACCATGCGAGCGGGATCCGGAAATCGCTGGGCATAGTCCCACAGTTGCTCGGCCAGCGTCCACGCCGTTTGCAGCTCAGCCCGGACTTCTGCGCAGACCCATAACCCGCGCAGAACCGGGAAAAGTTGTGACGTCTCTCCCATCTGTTGGCAAAGTTCCCGGGACCGTGTGTAGGCATGCGCCACGTCCGGTGCGGCGAATCCTTGAGTCGCAATCAATGCTGGGGCGAGCGCCGCCTGTAACGTCAACTCTTGCTGCCGGCGTTCCGGGATGTTGGACAGCGTTTGCAGCAATGCCAAACCCCGCCGGAAATGGGCCACCGCTTCGACATTCGCCGACCGTTGTAGGGCGTGTTGACCGGCCCGCTGCCAATACGTAATCGCCGGCTCCGTGAGGCCGGCTTCCGTGGCATGATGGGCCAAGAGTTCCGGCTGCGTCTTCATCAGGTTCGGAAATTGATCGGCCAACACCTGGGTGATACGCTGGTGCACTTGCTGCCGGGTGCTCTTGAGCAGAGATTGATAGGCCACTTCCTGGATGAGGGTATGCTTAAAAATATAAGTCGCCTGCGGCAATTCACCGCGCTGGTAGATCAGCTCGGCCTGCATGAGCCGTTGCAGTTCGCGCTGCAGGGTGGCATCGTCCAACTGCGATACCGCTTGCAGCAACGCATAGGGAAATTGCCGGCCAATGACCGCGCCCAGTTGCGCAATGCCTCTGGCGGTCACCAGCCGATCCAAGCGCGCCATTAACGAGTCCTGCAAGGTCGCCGGGATGGCCAAGGCGGGCAACGGTCCCATTAATTCATAGTGCATTGAGCCTTCTCGCAGCAGCCCCGACTCCAGCACCATCTTGGTCAACTCTTCAACGAACAGTGGAATTCCGTCAGCCCGGGAGACGATATGCTGATGCAGGGCGCCTGGGAGCGTTTTTCCCGCGGTGAGTTGCGCGATCATGGCGCCAACCTGATCACGTGGCAGCCGGCGTAGGGCAATAGTGGCCAGGTGCTCCCTCTCGGGCCATGGCGGGGAAAAGTCGGGACGATAGGTCAACAGGACCAAGACGCGATCGGGCAGCCCTTTGTCAAGCAACCGACTCAGAAAGTCAAGCGTTGACGGATCAATCCAGTGCAGCCCTTCCATGATGAAGGCAACCGGCCGCTGTATGGCCAGTTGTTGTAAAATGGCCAAAAAGGCTTCCAGAGTTTGGTGTCGCTGCTGATGTGGCGTCAAGGCCAGCGGCGGATACGGCTCCGAGGGAAGCGCGGTCCCTAAGAGCGCGGCAAAGAGGGGCACCGTCTCCGCCAACGACATACGGCACAGCCTCACCATGCGTTCGACTTTGGCGATTTGTTCCGCCGGCGTATCTTCCCGCCGCAGTTGCAGGAGGCGCTGCAACAACTCGATGAGCGGATACAGTGTACTGTGCTGATGATAGGGCAAACCGCGGCACTCCAACCAGATATGCCGCTCGGCCACGACCGAAGTTTTAAGCTCCTGCACCAGGCGTGATTTGCCCACGCCCGCTTCGCCGCTGAGCCATACCATATGCCCCGGCCCCTCCCGGACCTGCCGCCAGAGCTGCGCCAGCTGCCTCGCTTCTGCGTCGCGCCCGACTAGCGGCGTGAACAACCGTGTATCGGCCGCGTTGAAGCGGCCCGGTTCCTGATGTTCGCCCAGCACCCGATACAGCATCATCGGCACGGGGACGCCTCGGAGGGTCTGCAGTCCTAGTTCTTGACAGTCAAAATGGTCCTGCACGAGCCGATAGGTTGCGTTTCCGATTACCATCGTGCCGGGCGCTGCCACCCCTTGTATGCGTGCTGCAATATGCGGTGTATCCCCGAGCGCTAGTTGCTCGTATCTGCCCTCTCCGCCAATCCCGCCGACCACGACCAGACCGGTATAAATGCCCACACGTACGGCGAGGCGCAACCCTTGCTCCCGCTCGACACGGAGGCGCAGCGCATCCATGGCCTCGAGCAGGCCCAGACCGGCGCGCACAGCGCGTTGGGCGTCATCTTCATGCGCCTGCGGATAGCCAAAGTAGACGAGGAGTCCGTCGCCGAGATATTGCGCGATATAGCCCTCAAAGCGGTGGATCACCGCCGCACAGGTCGTCTGATAGGCGCGGACCAAGTCGCGCCAATCCTCCGGGTCAAGTTGTCCGACGAGGGCGGTTGACTCCACCAGGTCGCAAAACATGACCGTTAGTTGGCGACGCTCGGCTTCGTGGGTCGTGGTGGTGGCTGCGGCCATTGGGAGCGGCAGTTGTGGCGGCATGGCGTGTAGGTCGTCGTGTTGTTGGGGGTCGTGTGCGAGTGGGGTGGCGCATTGATGGCAGAACTTGGCTTGTTGAGGATTCTCGGTGCCACAGGATGGACAACATGGACTCAGGGAGGCGGCGCAGGCATGGCAGAATGTGGCGCCCAACGGATTTTCATGCTGACACTGGGAACATTGCATGTCCTACTCCCACCTCTGCTGATGACCGGGATGGTTGACGCCTTCATCTGTGTGAGAATAGGGACTTCAGACGTTCTTTTCAAGCGTGTACTATACGGCTGCGCGACCTTGTTAGCCCGTGATGGTTTGGGTGGTGAACGGCACCTTGCTCACCATGAGTTCGTGAAGCTCTACCTTCGAGCTTGCGTTATCGATATCGATGCCGACGACATTTCCTGATTCATCGTAGTCGAGAATGACCCCCTCTGAGATCTCACGGCTATCCACACTCGTGCCGTGGGATAGGTCAATATATAGGGAGTCCGTATCCGGATAGTAGTTGAGTTTCATGGCTGAAACCTTTTGTCAGGGAAGGCATTATGAATCGTGGTTTTGTCCTCCAAGGTCACGACACGAAGTATACGTCCTTCCAGTTCTTCGATTGCCGCCCAGAATCGGTACCGGTTGTGTTCTTGCGGCTCCGTTTTGATGGGATGCTCGACGACTCGAATACACCACTCCTTTTTAAGATACGGCCGCTTGCGCAAGACCTCGTTCTCGAAGTAGTCAGTGAACCGGTATTCCTGCATGAGGCAAACTATTTTCCCGGTTTTGCGTTCATCATTTTTCGGCTAATGGCCTAGCTTCAGCCTCTGCCGGAAGCGGGCGCGACGGCGGAGTGGTCGCTGTAGGCAGTCGTCTGCAAGCTAATGTTAGACGAAGCTACGGGCGCTGATCGCTGAAAACCTCATTGAAGAACTGCTCTTTCTCAAGATGAGATTGCCACTCCCAATGGCGTTTGACTGACTCTATTCTTTTCTGCACAGGCAGGGACAGAAACCGAGCGGCTTCCACAGGTCCCAAGGTTTCCATCAAGACCTCGATAGCTCTTTGGATGAGGGTTTCCTCACTTAGAAATTGGCTTGATTTCATCGTAAATCCTCTGCAACGCAAAAATCGATGGGGCTCATGACTCGCAGGTGCACCGTAATACGCCGACATTGCCTGAGCAATCGATCATCACACGTAATGAATACATCAGCGGTAGCCTCCGCAAAGGCAACATGCGCGGCATCCACGACGCCAAATCTTCGGACGTGCAGCGCGTCCGCCCGTTTTCTGACAGCGCGAAGATCACACGAGGGGTTGGCGCCATACCGGTGCAAGAGGGCAGTAACTTCTATGCGTTCCCGGGGCTCTGCAATGGCTGCGACTTCCCTCAAGTGTACAGGAGAGACAACCATTGTATACCGACCGTTTTGTATGTGCTGCAGGATCAAATAAAATGCGTCGGTTTCCAGACGGATACGCATGAGGTGCTGCTCATCGTAGGGCCGACATAACGTGCAAACATCCAAGTATATTCTCGTCTGTGCATTGGCCACTGTCACAGTATTCCTTAGCCAGAGCTTTTCGGAAACTCTGGCTTGTTTGATGTGGATTGCTTCCTCTTGATCATGTCTCTCCTGTGACGTCTAACGGCAGCGATGAGCAGCGGGGGACAGGGAGCGATTGACGACCCTGTCAAAAACCTGTGCAACCACCCGTTCGCTCGATTGCTTGGTTAGGCCAAATACGCCATGCGCGATTCAAAACCTACACCTTATCGTACGGACCAGCCTGTTGTAGCTCTACATCTTCGAACCGCCAAGTCTGGTCGGAATTTACCACTAAGCGTCCTTGGAATATCTGCCAAGTCCCTGTGGGAACATGAATTACCTTCACTTGAAAAATGTTGTTCTCGGTGGGTTTTGCCCCTTTACCATACATGGTGAATCGATGTGTAGTTACAAACTTACCAGATTTTGGTTGAGTAATGATCAAAGGAGAAGATGAAGAAAAGGTATCTGATCCATGTATTGTACCAAGTTTTTTCTTGGCAGATGGCAACAAAATGAGAAACACCACAATAGATAAGGCAGACATGCATGTTGTTATGATAAATAGATTGTGTGCCCATCTGGGATAGGCCATCAAGATTGTGGACAAAGACTCAATCGTCTTTGTCAGTTTTTCCATGTAACTCCTCCCCAGTCAAAAGCCAACGGGTAAAGAGAAGTACTAAAGCAACCTAACCTCTAATTAGAGCCTAATAACGGGATGATACCTTATTCCGTTATTAGGAGCTGAGTGATTTACGACCAGCTAAACAGACAACGTACACTCGTTTTTAGCTTCTGGCCCACCGCATGAGATCCCGTATGGCATAGAGGATAGGCACTGCAAACGTTCTTTTCAAGCGCATACCCATACGTCAGCCACGCCGTCCCCTTTGCCTCACGTCAACGGCAGCCCCCAATAGCCATCCATCTGCCGCACCCGGCTCGAAAACACGGTATCCGGCATGTCACGACTGAGCCGGGCACGCATCTCACGCACCCAGCGATCGTGCTGATATTCATGGTTGATCAGGCTGACGACGATCGGCGCCATGATGCGCGCCACCTGCTGCGCCGCGTCATGAGCTGCGGGGCGATCGCCTTCCAAAACGGTGGCGAGGTGCGCATGTGTGCGTTCGGCCACGGCGTCGCGATAGGCCACGATCTCGGCCAGGGCGGGCAAGGCGCCACGGTTTTCCTGGGGGTTGGCCGCATCGAACAGGGCATCGAAGGATGGGTTGAGGCTGGGCTCGGCGGCGATCAGATTGCGCAAGAGAAGATGCGTCACCGCTGCCTGGTGGCCGAGATGCCAGGCGATGCTACTGCTCGTGGGCGTCGGGCGCCACTGCGCCTCCGTGTCGCTGAGATCCGCATACAAGCTCTGCGTATAGCGTCGCGCCAGATCGTATTCCTCACGCAGAATCAACAGGTCCATCGTGCCTCTCCACTTTCTGCCGGTATCCGGCGGGGTGTTCCGCAATCTGAAAAACAGCTAAGATTATAGCTTTCTTCCGGAGACATGTATCAAGATAATGCGGCCCAGGTCTTTATCACCCTTCCATTGGAGAGACACGATGCTGTTTCCTACGGATTCGGAAGACCGGTTATTAGCGAACCTACAGAGCGGCAAGCCCTCCCTGTGTGCCTACGTGTTCTCACACCCCAATTTGGTGGAGGTCGCCGGCCTGGCGGGATTCGATTGTTTTATGGCGGACATGATGTTTACGGCGCACGATTGGGACGCGATTGCACATCTGATCCGGTCGGCCCGCGGCACCGGGATTTCTCCGATGATCCGTGTGCAGACCTATCCGTGGGCGGACGGCGTGGACCAACGCACGGTCTCTGACGCGGCCCGCGCTCTGGCGTTGGGGGCGACTTCGGTGACGGTCTCCATCTCCTCGGTCGACCAGGTGCGGGAGCTGCTGCGCCTGCGCCGTGATTGGCACCGCTTGATCCACCTGCGCCGGTTTCCGAGCGCCGAGGATTTTCCCGCCTTTGCCCGCCGGGTTGAAGAGGAGACGCTCATGGTCCCCACGGTGGAGAGTGAAGGCGGGCTGCGGGACCTGGATGCCATCGTGGCGTTGGACGGTATTCAACTGGTATGGCTGGCCGCCGGGGATGTCACGAAGATTCTCGGCGTGCCGTTTCAATACGAACACCCCAAGGTGCTTGAGTTGGTCGAACACACGGTGAAAACGGCGGCCCGCTACGGCACCGGCGTCATGTATAACCTGGGGTTGGATTCGCCGGACTTCGATGCCGTGGTGGCCTCGGCGCGGCGTTTCTTCGATCTGGGGGTTCGTGTCGTCGGCGTTGGGGCGATGGAATGGCACCTGCAGATGGCCTTGGAATACATTCGGAAACAGACCTTCGCGGGGTGAGCATGGCGTGTGTCGATCATCAATCCTGATTTCTTAACTGGACCTCGGCACGCGCGAACACATCATCAACCGTGGCAAATAGAGCATCGATATCGGCCAAGGACATCGGGTTTTCCACCTGTGTAAAGGTGCTTTCCCACAACTGCCCAAACTCCCAGGAACGGCCATTGGTGACGATGCCGAACACGTCCAGAGTGGGGTCCGCATTGCGCCGTTGTGCCGCTAGCAGGGCCGCTAAGCATTGACCCCAGCCGAGGACAAAATCATCTTTCTTGGCTTCAACCACGATCAACACCGGTTTGTCAAATACCGTGATGCCCAGCGGTGACAACGCGGATACCATATAATCTGGCGTGCCTGACAGCACGGCATCGACATGGAGACCATGTTCAACCCATAGAGCCAGGCGGTCGGCATAGGGGCGATACACCTCGCGCAATAGCGGGCCAATCAGCAGTTCACGCCGTGCCCCCTCAGAGGACGTATCGATGTGCGCTTGCTGCCAGCGCAGGGCCGTCACAAACTGCTCGGATGGCTCGATGGATGTCGCCCCAAAGAACGTATCAGTGAGGACATGGCGAACCTGATATTCGGCCTGCACGGCGGCGATCGAGCTAAACTGACTAAACGCCATAAGCCGTTCCCTATCCGCGCCGCAAATACGTACGCGCTTGGCGCACCACGGCGCTGCCTTCATCCAGCAGAGAATAGACAGGTGGTACCAGCAACAAGGTCAACAAAGAGCGGGGCGACCATGGGACCCAGTCCCGCCACCGTGGTCATGACCGTCATCAGAATCGGACGTAGGCGCTGCTGACCGCTCCGGATCAGCGCCTCCGAACGGCTCAGGCCACGGGCACGCAACTGGTTCGTGGCGTCAATGAGCATGATGCCGCTGTTGACGACGAGCCCGCAGAGGATCAGCATGCCCAGATCCGCGATGAGGTTAAGATTGGCGCCAGTCAGGGTAAAGACTAACACTACGCCGCTCAAGGCAAAGGGCACAGTGAGCATAATGGCGAAGGGCATGAGCAGCGACTCGAAGAGGGCCGCCATGATCAGATAAATGAGCACTACGGCCAGGCCGAGGCTGAACGTGGCATCGCGTTGAGACTGCGTGAAGCGCCGGTACGTGCTGCCGAGTTGCCAGCTATAGCCGGTGGGGAAGGAGAGTCTGCCGAGACGTATGCCGATCTCACGCGCGATTTCACGCAAACCCAGACGGTCCTCCGTGTAGGCGGTCACACTGGTGGTGCGGACGCGATCTTCGAGCTTGACCGTTGTGGGAGCCCGCTGCACGTGACGCTGCGCGAGATTCCCGACATTGGCGGCGAGGCGCCGGTCGCCTCCGGCCAGGGGCAGACGGTCCAACTGCCGCGTGCTCATACGCCGTTCCGCGCCCACTTGCATGGTGATATCGACCTCTTGCTCATTAAGCATCATCGTGCTAATCGGGCGCTCGCTCATGGCCAAGGCGACGGTGCGGGCGACGCGCCGGGGATGCAGACCCAGGCGCTGGGCTTGTTGCCGGTCGACCGCGAGGCGGAGTTCATCGTCGTCCCGGTCGACATCGGTTTCCACATTATAGACACCCGGGATGCCACGCAGTCGCGTTTTGACCAGCCGGGCGAGATTGGCCAGCACCTCGCCATGCGGCCCTTGCAGTTGCACGGCGATACCCGGTTGGATGCCGCTCGCGCCTCGTCCTCGCTGCACCTGGTATTCCACCCCGGCAGGCTTGGGCAACGCCTCCAGGACGCGGTCTTGCAAGAGGTCTAAAGCGGTGCGGCTTTCTTCGAGTTCTCGGAAGTAGACCCGTAAGCGGTGTCGGCCCGTTTGGCTAAACGAAGTCACCACATGGCGTATCTCCAGGTCGTCTTGTTGCCTCAGCAGGGTGTCTTCCACCTGCTGCATGAGGGTTTTGACTTGGGAAAACGGCACGGTCCGCTCCGTCTTCACCGTCATAGACATCTGCCGCCGAGGCGCGCGCAGAAAGTCGTGGTTGGGCAGGAGGACGGCCACGAATAAATACCAACTCGTCCCGAAAATGGCCAGGGCGAGTAGGATGACCAAAGCACGGTGATGCAGGGTCCAGCCAATCGCCTTGCCATAACCCGCATTGAGCCAGGTTTGCAAACGCGCCGGACGCGGTTGCACCGGCGCTAGGATCCGGGCGCTGAGCAGGGGTACCGCGCTGAGCGAGACGCCCAATGAGGCGATTAAGGCGGCGCAGAGCACGAGGCCGAACTCACTCATCAAACGACTGAAAAAATCGGCACTGACAAAAATGATCGGCAGAAACACCACGATCGACGTGGCGGTCGCCACGAGCACGGCATGGCTCACTTCTTGTGCGCCGACCAGGCTGGCTTCGTGCGCCGGTTTACCCAACTGGCGATGGCGCACGATGTTTTCCAGCACCACCACGCTGTTATCGACCAGCATGCCGACCGAGAGCATGAGGCCGCTGAACGTGACCACATTCAGACTGATGGGCGAGTCCAGCCCTTCGCGCAGCAGATACATGAGCAAGAAGGTCGCCATCACACTGATGGGAATGGCGAGGCCGAGGACGAGCGTCACGCGCAGATGCCGCAGAAACAGCAAGAGAATCAGCAGGGCGAGGCCACCGCCTAACAGGCCGGCGCGTTGCAGCTTGCGGAGTCGCTTCAGAATATCGCGTGAACTGTCGTGAAACACGAAGAGTGAAAGCGATTCTAACCCTGGTGACGTTTGAATGTTCTCCAAGGTACGGTGTACCGCCCGGGCCACATCGACGATATTTGCGGTGGAATTTTGATACACCGTAATCGTAATCGCATCTTCCTTGTCCAGCCGGTCGTAGCGAATTTTTTCCGGGTAGGCATACTGCGCGCGGGCTACGTCACGCAATCGTAACCCTTGCGCATTCACGGGTAAATCGGCGATCTGTTCGGGCGTGTGCAATTCGCCGACGCTGCGCAGCAAATAGCGCACTCCCCCGTCTTCGAGCGCACCCCCGATCCGAGTCAGGTGATTCCGCTGCAGGAGCCTTGCGAGCTGATAGGTGGTGAGCCCATGGGCTTCTAGGCTGTCCGGATCAATCTGCATCTGCAGGGTCTTGCGCTGTAGACCCAGGACACGGACATCCGCGACACCATCCAACGCTTGCAGGCGCCGCTGGATCGTATGATCGACGATCTCCTCCAGGCTCTCAGCCGATCCTTGCCAGCTTACCTGGAACGCGAGGACCGGAATATCCGTACTGCTCCAGCGGCGCAGAAATACATGGTCAACATCATCCGGCAATTGCCACCGCACGCGATCGAGGCGGTCGCGCACCTCCACCGCGGCGAGATCCATATCCGCGCCATGGGTAAATTCCAGGCGTACCCAGCCCTCGTTGGCGTTGGCTTGAGATGTGATACGTTCGAGGTGGCTCACCGTCCCCATGGCCTCCTCGATCGGCTCAACAATGAGACGGGCCGTTTCTTCCGGCGCCGACGAAGGGTAGGGGATCACCACGAAGAGCCGCGGCCAGTCATAGGTCGGCAAATAGAGGAGCGGCAGACGCGACAGCGCCACCAAGCCCAACACCACGACGCTGATGATGAGCATCAAGGTTGTCACCGGCCGGCGAATCGCGAAGCGCGCTAGGAGCATGGGAAAGAGTTCCTCTTTAGCTGTTAGCTATCAGCTGTCAGCTGTCAGCTTTGGGAAGTAAAGCATGTAAAGTGTATGCGATGTGCAGTTTCCTCTGCTCGTGATATCGCTCCACAGCCAGGAAGATAGAGCAGAGCATCACAAACTGGCATTCCTAAAAAGCTGACGGCTGATCGCTGATCGCTGATCGCTGATCGCTATACCGTCGAAAACCAGGCGTACTGCATCCGCCCGCCGTAGTCATAGACCAGATTGGTGTTGAAGTTCATCACATGCGGTTGCCACGAGGCGACCCGGGGCCACGAATTGAAGTAGATATAATACTGCTTCACCGCGGCCAAGCGGCTGATTTGGTCAATAATGGCTTTCCGCTTTTTCAAGTCCTTTTCGTGACGCTGCGCCAGGGCCAGATCACGCATCTCGGCATCGTCTACGTAGCTCAGATTTTCCTGTTTATAACGGCCATAGACATAGCCGTCCGGGGTGACATACGGCTTGCTAAACGCCATCACCATGCCCTCGTATTTGCCGCGCGTCAGTAAGCGGATGTAGGCTCCGTACTCCTTGTCTACAATTTGCATCTTAATGCCGACCTCACTCACCCAACTGGCCACGCGCTCGATATAATCGGCCCAGAGCGGATGATAGCCGGTGTGGACCAACACCGGGGTCTCAAAGCCTTGGGGATATCCCGCCTCGCTTAACAGACGCTTGGCTTCCTCGGGATTGTACGCGTGGTACTTCGCCCCCTCACCCAACTGATCCACGGGCAAATGCCAATCCTTCAATCCCGCCGGTACCGTCGTGTTGTCGCGCCGCCACTTGCTCTGGTTCGCCTGCCGGTTGATCGCCATGGAAATGGCTTGCCGCACGCGTTGATCATTAAACGGCGGTTGATCCGTCCGTATGGCCAGAAACGATTGGGTATTGGGCCGGAAGCCCTTGTAATACCAATCAGGGTGTTTTTCCCTGAAGGAACGGAAAGCCCGTCCACCAATGGTGTGCCGAAAGCCAGAGGCAAAATCGAGCTGGCCAGCCATGTAAGCCGCGCCTGCCGTGGCGCTCTCTTCAATAATCAGCAAATGGACTTCATCCAGATACGGGAGTCCCTCCCGGAAATACTTGGGATGTCTCTGAAAGAGCGCCTTGACCTTAGGGGTATAGGACTCTAACATCCAGGGTCCGGTGCCGATCACCGCCTCCGGCTTCTTGAGACTGCCGAACTTCTCGACCGCTTCTTTCGGGATGATGGGCAGCGTGCACGCTTCAGCCAGATAATCCAACAGCCAGACGTTCGGCTGTTTCAGGTCGACCTGGACTGTATACTTGTCCAGCACCTTGGCCTCGGTAATGTCTTCCAGAAAGCGGCGGTTCAGGTTGCCCTTCTCGGTCAAAAAGCGTTCGATCGAGTAGCGCACATCTTCGGCCACCATCTCGCGTCCACCCACCGGCGGCTTATCGTGCCAGTGCACCCCCTTGCGCAGGTGAAAAATGTAGCGCGTGTCGCTGGGCTCCTCCCAACGTTCGACCAGATCGGGTTCCACAATCATCGTGCCGATGTCGACTTCCGGCCCGGATTTGTAGCGAAACAGGCGGTTGTACGTAAAACTTACCGCCGTGTGGGTTTTATAAGAGAGCGTTCGCATGGGCTCCCAGCCCAAAGGCTCCAACCCCCGCACCCGCGCCACACCCCCGGACCGCGGTGTGTCGGCCTGCGCCGGTTCAGGCTGTATCGTACTGGTGAGGCCCCATGCCAGCAGGCCGCTGGCGCCCATGCCCTGTAGCAGATGCCGCCGCGATACCCGCTCCTGTTCGAATATCTGTTGCCACGCCATGATGTGCTCCTCTTTTTAAGCTATTAGCTATAAGCTTTTAGCTTTTAGCTAAGAAGAAGAAAACGGGCTTCCATTCATCAACAATGATAACTCAATGCCATTACCTCCTATTTCTTATTTTTCTCACTTACAGCTGACAGCTGAGAGCTGACAGCTAATAGCTCCTCAGACGCGGATCTAGTATGTCCCGCAGTGCATCTCCCACCATATTGAAGGCAAAGACCGTCAGGCTAATGGCCACGCCAGCCCAGATGACCATCCACGGCGCCCGCACCATGAAGACCCGGCCAGAGGCATTGAGCATGCGGCCCCAAGAAGGGTAGGGTGGGGGCACGCCGAATCCCAAGAAACTCAGGGCTGCTTCGGCCAGAATAATGGCGCCCAGCGACACGGTGGCGGTGATGATGACGGCGGCCATGACATTGGGCAAAATGTAGCGCAGCAGCATGCGGCGATGCGTGGCGCCCACGGCCCGCGCCGCTTCGATGTAGGCTTGCTCTTTCACACTCAAGGTCGCACTGCGGATCACGCGTGTTCCTTCGGCTGCCACCAGGATGCCGAGCGCCAATGTCAGGTTGATCATACCCCGCCCAACAATGGACATGACGCTCAGCAACAGCACCAGCCATGGAAAAGCCATCCAGGCATCGACAACCCGTTGTAGCAGGAGATCGAACATGCCGCCAAAATAGCCGCTCAACGTGCCGACAGCCGTTGCTAACCCCGTGCCGATGAGGACCGCGCCGAGGCTGATGATCATCGAAATCCGCGCGCCATAGGCAATACGGCTAAAGATGTCCCGCCCCTGGTTGTCGGTTCCCATCAGGTAGCTGAAGGAGGGAGGCTGCAAGGGATCCCCCACGGACGCTTTATTGTAGGGATATGGGGCAATGCTCTCGGCAAAGACCGCCAATACCAGCAGGATCAGAATCATCAGCGCCCCAAATGCGGCCAACGGTTTCCCCTGTATGAAGCGAACCACACGCCGCTGCCAGTTGTGGCGTGCTGCTAGCGGCAGCGGCTGGCTGGTGGACTCACCCCGTTGCATCAGCCCTCCTCCTCCGCTGGCCATTCCTCATTCTCCGCACATTCCGCATTCCGCATTCCGCATTCCGCATTCATCAGTCCTCTTGGTATCGAATACGCGGGTCGATGATGGAATAGACCAGATCAACGGCCAGATTGAGGCCGATGACGAAGACGGCCAGACACAGGTTGACCCCTTGCACCACCGGACAATCGCGTAACATAATCGCATCCAGAAAGAATTTGCCGATGCCGGGCAAATTAAAAATACTTTCCATGATGACCGTACTGCCGGCAATTTGCGCCAGTTGAATACCGAGAATCGTCATGACCGGAATGAGGGCGTTGCGCAGCGCATGTTTCAAGATCACCATCTCGTCATCCAGCCCTTTGGACCATGCGGTGCGCACATAATCTTGCCGCAGGACCTCGAGCATCATGGCTCGCGTCAAACGCATCACCGTGGCGGCCGACGCCAGTCCCAAAATGGCTGCCGGCAGGACGAACTGTCCCAAGTGGCCGACGGGATTCTCGGCAAACGGAATGAATTGGATCGGGGGCGTCCAGCTGAAGTAATAGGCTGGCAAGGTGATCACCATGGTCGCCAGCCAGAAGTCCGGAATGGCCAACCCACCAATGGCGACGCTGCGGGTGACGTGATCAATCAGCGTGTCCGGGTGGGTGGCGGCAACGACGCCGAGGGGAATGGCGAGGCTGACCGCAAACACAATGGCCAAGCCGCTCAGCTCCAGCGTCACCGGAAGACGTGAGAGCAGCTCGCCGGCCACCGCATTCTCCGTCCACAGGGAGGTGCCCAAATCGCCACGCAACACCTGCTGCAGCCAGGCGACATACTGGATGTGCAGCGGGCGGTCGAGTCCCAGGAGAGCACGCATCTCGTCGAGGTCGTCGGCATATCCCTGCTCTTCAAACATCATCTCCACGACATTGCCCGGAATCATGCGGACGAGGGTAAAGACCATCAAGGTCACGAGAAACAGCGCTGGAATGGCCAGCACCAAGCGCTTGGCCACATACTGCACCACCACCGCGCCCCCGGTCCCAAAACGGCGGCGTGGCGCTGCTGACGTCTGGCGCACCGTGCCAGCCGACAAGCGCGATATCGCGGTCGGGGGAGCCTCGGGTTGACGGCGCTCACGGATGGCCATCGGAGAGGCTCCCTCCGGCTCTTGCCCAGAGGGGTTTTGCCCGGTCTGCTGCACGTGTTGTCCGCTGCCGTCAGGTTGAGAGCCCTCTCCTGGCGCGCTCTGCGCCAAGGGCGGCGAGGGCCGAGCCGACAGCCCGTCTCCATCCATAACCGTCACATGACGCGGGGCAAGCGTCACGTCTGGCGGACTGTCGGCCTGACGGCCATCGTGGGGTTGACCATCGAGATCCCAATCCGATCTGCGGCGCCCGCCAACGATGCTAGACGCCAACGGAATGACTAACAAGGTGAGCAGCGTCGCCACGAGGAGACCGCCGATCACCGTGATGGCCAGCGGCGCGCGCAATTCCGCCCCTTGTCCCAGGCCGAAGGCCATGGGGAGCAAGCCGAGCACCGTGGTGGCGGTGGTCATCAGAATCGGCCGGAACCGCACCGCGGCCGCTTCTTCGATGGCTTGGCGGCGCGGCATACCACGGCGTTGGCTCTGATTCCCATAATCAATCAGGACAATGGCGTTGTTCACCACAATCCCCACCAAAAGCACGGCGCCAATACACACCATGACATTCAGCGGCTGCCCGGTTAGCCACAGGGCCAGGACTACGCCACTGAAGCCCAGAGGGATGGCAAACAGAACCAGAAACGGCTGCACAAATGATTCGAATTGAGATGCCAAGACCAAATAGACGAGAAATGTCGCGAGCCCCAAGGCAAATAGCAAGCTGCGAAAGGCCGTTATCATCTCTGTACTCTGCCCGCGCACCTCCGCCACGAGACCGGCAGGCAGGGCGACCCGAGTCAGGGCCTGCCGCACGTCCTGAATGGCCGGCCCCAGAGCTCGGCCCTGAATATTCGCTGAGACCACCGCCACCCGCCGGAGATCTTCACGCCGGATCTCGCTCGGCCCCCGGGCGACGACTAGGCGGCCGACCGCACTGAGGGGAACCGGGGTGGCGCTGCTGGGATTGACGCGCAGACGTTCGACGTCGGCAATCCCCTGCAGCAAGGTCGGATGTGTCCGGACGCGAATGTCAATATCCCGCTCCGGATGCTTTAATGCAGTGGCCACTTCGCCTTGCACATTGTGCTTGATAATGTTGGCAATCTCAGCAACATCCAGATTCAGGGCGACGAGTTTTTGGCGGTCAAACGTGATGTGCAACTCGGGATCGCCTGGTGCCATGCTCGACCGCAGATCGGTGAGGCCGGGAAGGGCATGGAGCTGCGCCACGGTGCGGTGCGACGCCTCGCGGAGTTTGGCAAGATCGTGCCCACGGATTTCGACTTCGAGCGGCAGCGCAAAGCTAAAGTAGGCCGGCCGTGCAAATTGCACCTGCACGCCGGCAATACGCTGAAACGCTTGTCGTAGCGTCTGCAGTAGGGTCGCTTCCTCGGTAGGCCGTACCTCCGGGGTCAGGATCAGACGCAATTGCGCCACGTTTTCCCGCTCCTCAGCCGCCGCGGCGCCACTCTGCTGACGCCGCCCGATACTGCTGTAGACCCGCTGCACCTGTGGCTGCTGCATGGCCAGCTGTTCCAACCGCTTCACCTTGTCAGCCGTGGCCTGCAGCGGCGTCCCCGTCGCGAGCGTCACATCGGCAATGAGCTCGCCCTGATACAATTCCGGTATGAACTCCTGGAGCACGAAGCGGCCCAGATAGGCGATGCTAGCGCAGATCATACACACGCTGAGCGCCACGAGCAGGCGCCGCCGCAAGGTAGCGCTCAGCACGGCCACGTAGGCCGTTGTGAGTCGGTTGAAACCCCGTTCGAAATAGGCTACCAGCCGGTGCAACACCCAGAGCAGAGGCCGCACAAAAAGCGACAGCAGGCCAAACAACAATTGAAAGCCACGTACCTGGTTCACGACCCAGTGCACTAGGCGCTCCGGCGCCTCCTGCGATGACGCGGCCGGCGCGTCTCCGGCAAGGGCGGCAAGGACGGGAATCAGGGTCACCGCCACCCCCAATGACACCAGCAGGGAGAAGCTGACGGTGAGCGCCAGATTGTTGAAGAGTTGGCCCGCGACGCCCTGGACGAAGATCAGCGGCACAAAGACGCAGATCGTCGTGAGGGTTGATGCCGTGATGGCTTGGCCGACCTCCGACGTGCCGCGGAAGGCCGTCTGTGGCCGTGATAATCCGGCCCGCCGCTGTCGCTCGATACTTTCCAGCACCACAATGGCGTTATCCACCAGCATGCCAATGCCTAGCGCCAGTCCGCCGAGCGACATGATATTGAGGGAGAGGCCAGCGAGATACATCAAGAAAAAACTGCCGACCACCGACACCGGAATGGCGCTGCCGATCATCAGCGTGCTGCGCCAATCACGCAAGAAGAGGTAGAGGATCAACATGGCGAGGAGGGCGCCAATACCCGCCGTGCTCAGCACGTCACGGATGGACAGCCGGATAAATTCCGATTGGTCGCTAATGACCTGAATATGTGCCGCCTGCTTTCGGCGGCGTAAATTCTTCCCCACGTCCCGCAGCCGTTGCCGGACGCGCTCCGCCACCCGCACGGTGTTCGCATCTATGCGTTTGAACACCGCCAGTTCGATCGCTTCGCGGCCGTTGAGGCGGGTCATGAGACGGCGCTCTTTGTGCCCCTGCCGCACGTCGGCAATATCACGCAGCATAATGGACGTGCCATGGCGTTGCCCCACGACCATGTCGCCGATGTCGGCAGCCGTGGTAAACGCATTGAGGGTTCGCACCAGATAGCGGGCGTCCCCGTCTTCAATGACGCCACCGGCCAGATCGATATTTTCCTGCTGCAGACGCTCCACCACCCGAGGTAAAGCCAGGCCGAGCCGCGTCAAGCGCTCCTCGTCGACCTCGACCTGAATTTCCTCCTCAAAGCCGCCGTTGACCTGCACCGCGGCCACACCTTCGATCACCTCAAGTTCACGTTTAATGGTGTATTCAGCCAGATTGCGAAGCGCGGTCAGATCGGCCGTACTCGACAGGCTCAGGCGCATAATGGGATCTAGCGCCGGATCATAGCGCAGCAGGACCGGCGCGTCGGCCTCGGTGGGCAATTCGAGCCGATCGAGGCGTTCGCGCACTTCCAGAGCCGCCAGATCCACATTCGTATCCCAGGCAAATTCCAGCACGACGTCCGATTGCCCGGCGCGGGAGACCGAACTCACGCGCACGACATTGCTAACGACCCCCACCACTTCTTCGATGGGTTTGGACAGCAACGTCTCCACCTCCGCCGGGGCGGCCTCGGGCAGTGCCGTGCGGATCGTCAGGGTTGGATAGGTGATATCTGGCAGCAAATTGATGGGCAGGCGTTGAAAGGCGAGGACGCCGAACAACAATAGCGCCACCGTGGCCATCAGGGTACTGACGGGCCGGTTTATGGCAAGACGGGTGAGTCTCATACGCTTCGAGTTTTGACTCCTGGCCTATGAATCATCGGCCCCTACGACCTGCACGCGCATATCGTCGAGCAGCTTTTCCTGCCCGACCACCACGACCTGCTCGTCCTCTCTGAGGCCGGAGAGCACTTCCACGCGGTCATTGTCTGTCAACCCAATCTTCAAGGTGACCCGGCGGGCACGGCCATTGTGCAAGCGATAGACCGTCGGCTGCGTGCTATCCAGGGTGAGCGCCCGTTTGGGAATCACCAGCGCCTCGGCGTGCGTCGCCACGGTAATGAGGACCGAGGTAAACATCCCCGGTTTAAGTTCCGGCACGGGTTGAGTCACGTCCACTGTGACCTTAAAGGTGCCGCTGTCGGCCTCGACAACCGGGCTAATGAGCTTGACACGCGCCGCAAAACGCTTCTGCGGCACCGCCTCGGTTTCGATGTAGGCCATCTGTCCCACTTTCACATGGCCGGAAAATTTCTCCGGCAGAAACGTCCGCGCCAGCAAATGTGTGGGATCGACGATGGTAAAAAGATGGGCGTTTTTCTGCACGAACTGCCCACGTACCACGTGGCGTTGGCTGACGACGCCGGTCATAGGCGCTTTCACCGTGGTATATTGCAACTGCAATTCGGCCTCTCGCAGTTCGGTTTGGGCCCGTTCATAGCGAAAGCGCGAGTCATCGATCGTCTTGTATTGCAGGCGCACCTGCTCCTTTTGCAAGGTCACTTCCGCGGTGTCCTTTTGCGCCCGCTTGGCCTCCAATTCCTCCTGGCTGATCAGCTCCACATTCGCCATACGTGTTGCCCGCCGGTAATTCTCGCGCGCCTCCACTGCGGCCACTTCGGCGCCGCGCAGGACGAGTTCGGCCTCCCGCTGGTCTAAGCGCACGAGCGACGTATAGGCCAGCTTCGCCTCGGCGAGCTGGACCTTGGCGCGTTCCAGTCTAATCTGCGCTTCGCGATCATCGAGTTGGGCCAGCACGTGATCGCGTGCGACCCGGTCGCCTTCTTCCACGGCCACCCAGACGGTACGGCCCGCGGCCTCGGCCAAAACTTGTACTTCCTCTTCGCTTTCGAGAGTTGCCGTGCCTTGTAAGAATGATGCAATCGGCTGCCGCAGGACCGGCGCCACCTCGACGGGTACCGCCTCCGGGGCTTCCGGCGTGGTGGCCGCCTGTGACGATGCCGTTCGGGTTGAGGCGGGTGGCTCACAGCCCATGAGGAGGACTATACCCATGCCCAGGAGGAGGAGGAATCGCGTCGTAGATGCCGTGACGACCATGAGGTCTGACCCCTTGATGAACGAACGATATTCCTGGACGGAAGCGATTTGATATAGGATTTTAGCATGAAGTTGTGGGAGGCGGTATCAACATGCTGGGCAATAGGCAAAATACACGCTAGGAGGCTTGGCAACTCGCCCGGTTCAACGTCTATTTTTGTAGGGCAGAGTGCGTTGTTGGCAGGCGACTTGCTCAAATTCAGGATCTTTGTGCACCAGGATAGCGCCTTGCAGAATGGCACACGCCGCGATCCAGGCGTCGGCCAGAGAGATGCGATGGGTGGCTTTAATTTCCGCAGCTTTCTCCAGTAAGGTCTGATCCTCGTGAATCCAGGTTATAGGGAGGGATTGACACTGTTCATAAGCCAATCGTCCTGCTTGTTCACCTTCATCTTTCCAGACGCGATAGAATAGTTCCATCAGGGTGATAAAACAGGCAAAACACTCGGCTGTGTTATCCTGTGCCTGGTCAAGCAAGGCGGCGACCTCGTCTGCTCCAGCTTCATTATCCCTGAGGGTAAGCAAAGCCGACGTATCTAACAGATAGCGGTTCATTCCCGATCCCGGTCGACCATACGCTCTGCTAACAACCGCTCAACGGCGCCGCCTTTGCCGCGCCCGCGAAACGCTTCAATCGGATTGGCGCGTACAGGCACCACACGGATCGCATCATTTTCGATGACCCATTCCAGGCGGTCGGATGGAGAGAGATTGAAACGACGGCGAATCTCGGCGGGGATAACCGTTTGTCCTCGGGCGGTAATCGTGCTTCTCATGGTCAACGCTCCGTCCGAATGAATGACGATTTTATAATCAAAGTAATTCATTTCTTGTTGCGTGTCAACCCATGCTGTGTTTCCGCAGATATGGTAGGGTGGAGAGAGAGCCCTGCTTTTGGCCTGACATCCCCGAAAGGTCGGGGAGCCGGGTCGGGTTAAGCTCATTTATCGGTGTCGACTTGGTGGAGCGCCGCGAGCGGGACGAATCGTTTCCTATCCGGGGTCGAGCCCCTCCAATTTTAAACCGTCCTCTGGCTGACGTCCTTGTGATCTTTATACAGGAGATCACGTTCGGATGGGAGTGATTTCATCGGACGAGGCGCAACCATCGGTTGCATGGATGTTTCCTATACGTCTTGCCTATCATCGCCGATTTAGGAACTTTTATGGCCTCCAGCCTTCGCTCATCAACTGTCTTCGTAACTGCAATCGTTCCTCTGCGTTGAAGTCTAAGAGTCTGACTGTGGCCCGTCCTTCCGCCGTCAAGCCTTCAATTCGACCATCTTCTCGTAGCTCGAAGTGATCTTGCCATAGCTGACGGCGAGGATGAAATAAGGCCACAAGTTGATACTCGTTCTGCTGAGCAGGATCCGTTGACGCAATGTTGGAACCCTTCTTGAGGTTACACCGTAGGCAACACAGGCACAAATTACTATCATCATCCGAGCCCAAGTGTTGGCGGGCAATGATGTGGTCGATTTGATGCGCTAAGACCGAGGCGCGTTGAGGTAATTTACAATACTCACAGGCATGCTGGGCGCGACGACGCACCAACCCTCGCGCTGACTCGGACATGCTTAAAGCGCAATGCGGGACGACCAATAGGCCTCCGCCTGAAGCTTGAGCAGACTGAGAAGATCGTTGAGCTGTACGATTTGTTCATACTCAGATCGTTCTTCACTTGAAAGTGCCCCAAATGAACTTTTCACGGCGAGCTCCGTCACACGTCCCGATAGCTCTTTGCCTGCCGCCGCGATGGCCGCCTCTAAATTGTCTAACGTCTGCTTCTCCATCTTGGATACTCCACACAAATAGAGACGTTGATTCTGGCAGACAGGTCCTCACATCATCTGTCGATCGGACTTTGAAATACACCCTTTTTACCTCTGTGAGCGTTACAGATAGCACACCACAATCGGCCGAGACGGCAAGGGTCACACTGTTTCTCGATAATCGTCTTTCCATTGTCTATCATGCCGAGGTTGCTGGCGCCTGGGGCCATACGCAACAATTCATTGCGCAGCCGGATGAGGTCGTTCAGCGACTCTGAGACGGACTCCAGCAGCTTTTTCCAGCTCATGCCTGACTCCACCTGTGCCTCAGACATCTACTCTGAGCTTCACTATGGTCTATATCGGGCTGGAATTCAAGCTTGGGCTAGGTCAAGACGAGGCCGTAAATGTCAGGGAAATGGTGCGTTTCAATATTTTGACCATAAGAGTTTATCGAGTGTTTCAGCCTTTCCCATTTGCTTGCGTGGAGAACTCTCTAAGTGCCGATGGGAATGCTTCGACAAACTTCCTGGCGGCCTCGATCAGGGGATCGGCCACTTTATGCTTTTCGAGGTGGACTCAGAGGCGCAGGCGCCAGCTCCACCGATTCCAAAATCGCGGCAAACATCGAGCGCGGCTTCTGACCGAAAAAGCGCTTTGCCGCCGTTGTCCCGTCAGGCCGGGTGAGGAAAAAGTTGTGAATAGCGGTGAAGCACTCCCGCTTGCGCGGCAGATCGAGTCCTCGAAGTTGATGGCTGCGTAGCGACAAGTAGCCGTTTCGCCCCTCCACATTGGAACTCGGAGCGCTGGAACACGGCCGCTAGCCGTTTGGCTTCGTCATGGAGTTGGTCTTGAGTCTCCGGGCTCAACGAAATCCATGGGGTCAGACTCCATTGGTTTCCCGTTCTGGGCATCACCCGACACCACATTGGGGAGAGAAATCGGGGGTGGGAAAAATCGGGGTCAAACTCCGATTTGCTCGATTCCGTGGGCATCAATCGCCTCTGACTCCAGGGAGTGAGCAACTTCTGAAAACTTGAAAACTTGGGGTCAGCTCTCACATTCCAACACAAGCTTCAGTTAGAGGTATAGCATACCCCGCAATCCCTCGCGGATCGGTGTATACTCCGTGTCTATAAGCCAGCCCAGCCACAGCAGGACTCGCGTCGGAGCCAGACTCCGGATCTGATCCAGCAGAGCCACAGACGCCTGGGGAAGTCCACCGCTGCCGGTCTCCAGCACGGGATACAGCCTTGGGGCAGCCTGCACCCACGGTTGCCTCCGATACGTGGTCAGAGGAACCGCCACGAGCAGCGGGAAGCGGGGTGGTCCAATGCGATCCAGAGGTCCCACGACGACGGCCGGGCGATGCCCTTCTTGCTCATGTCCCGTGGGTTGGTGTGCTGGCAAGTGAACAATAATCACGTCACCGAGACGGAGCATGCCGACGCTCGCTCCCGACGGTCCACCCTTTCTCAGGCTCATGGGACACGGGCTCTCCGAGCGTGGTCGGGTCGGCGTCCCCCCAGTCATAGGGTTCGACTTCGCCCAGGCGGGAGAGATCCGCGTCGAGCCAGGTCTGGGTTTCGGCAGGCATGGCCGGTGCGGCAGGGCCTTGAGGAGATTGCGTTCTTTGTTTCGGGCGAGCCGGCAGTCCCAGATGGAACCGTAGCCACTCCTCAACCAGGCTTGAGACGGAGCGTCCCTCCTCGACTGCGCGAGGTTTCACGGCCTTAATTACCGCTTCGTCCAAGCTTAAATTGATCTTCATGATCGTGTCTCCCTGGGCAAGCCATTCTCTCTATGCGCCTAGAAGTATATACGCCTTTCACCCCACTTTCACCAAGAACCGCCGGGAAGCTCCGTCGTTTATAAAAGATGAGGGTCCGGATATGCTGTGCGACTGCAGCTGGGTGCTGGAATTTGCTATGCTCATAGTCGTATACGTAAGCCAGCAGGCGAGCAAGGTGGTATTGAGATGGTTGGCAAACAGATACGGCAGCATGGAGAGAGCCCTACTCTTACCCCCGACACCCCCGAAAGATCGGGAATGACGGGTAGGGTCGGGTTAGGCTCGTTTGTCCCCCGCCAACTGCGCTTTGGCTGCCGCCACCACGTTTTCCGGGGTAAACCCGAATGGCCTCAAGTGAAGCTTTAACTGCATGTCGTGTCAACGGTTGACCCAACACATGAGGGGGTTTTGTCATGAGG